>NC_011565.1:371402-742804 GCF_000010645.1 Candidatus Azobacteroides pseudotrichonymphae genomovar. CFP2 | reverse complement strand
TCAAGTTCAACTTCTACTGAAATTAATTTGCCTTATATTATGCCAGTAGATGGCATGCCTAAACATTTAATAGTAACATTGACTCGTTCCAAATTTGAACAATTGTCTGACAAATTAATTCGCTCCACAGTTGATCCTTGCGAAAAGGCATTGAAAGGTGCCGGTTTAACAGCAAAAGATATAAATGAGATCATTTTGGTAGGAGGTTCAACTCGTATTCCAATTATTCAAACAGAAGTAGAAAAAATCTTTGGTAAAGTTCCTTCTAAAGGAGTAAATCCAGATGAAGTAGTAGCTGTAGGTGCTGCTATTCAGGGAGCTATTCTCTCAGGAGACAGTAATTTAGGAGAAATGGTACTACTAGACGTTACTCCTCTCTCTTTAGGTATAGAAACAATGGGTAGTGTCATGACAAAATTGATTGAAGCAAATTCAACCATCCCAATCAAAAAATCAGAGACATTTACAACAGCTGCAGACAATCAACCATCAGTAGAAATTCATGTTCTGCAAGGTGAGCGTCCATTAGCAAAAGACAATAAAACTATTGGAAAATTCCATTTAGATGGCATCATGCCTGCACCACGCGGTATCCCACAAATTGAAGTAACTTTCGATATCGACGCTAACGGAGTGGTGAGCGTATCAGCGAAAGATAAAGCTACTGGAAAAGAACAAAGTATTCGTATTGAAGCTTCTAGCGGCTTAAGTGAAGCTGAAATCAAACGTATGAAAGAAGAGGCCACTGCTAACGCGGAAGCAGATACCAAAGCTAAAGAACGTGTTGATAAACTGAACCATGCTGACAGTGTAATTTTCCAAACAGAAAAACAATTGAAAGATTTTGGAGACAAAATACCAGCTGATAAAAAAGCTTCCATTGAAGCTACATTGACAAAATTGAAAGAAGCACACAAAGCACAAGATTTGTCAAGTATCGATACGATTATCGCAGAAATAAACAATACTTTCCAAGCAATGAGTCAAGAATTATATAATGCAAAAGCACAGACTAATAATTCTGCCGGAAACAATAATTCTGCCGGAAACAATACACAAAACAATAATAATGCCTCCGACAACAATAATAACAATGTTACAGACGTGGATTTTGAAGAAGTGAAGTAAAAAAATAAAATCAATTACGAGCACGAGCGAAACTCTAACAAATTAAAGTATTGCGATAGATATGATGTTTTGTTACAGTTTCCGATCGGCTTTGTATCAAAAAATTGACTTGATTTTTTTATGTCGATTTTTTCGTATACTTGCTGATTATTTTGTTATAAATAATCAGATAATAGTATACTTAGTAAAAAAAAATAACATTGGAATTGTAATAAATTATCTGCTGTTATAACATAACCTAAATAACAAACCCTATTGGGTTTGTATACATGGTTGATAGTAATTTTTACAATTAAGAAAACACGGTTTACATACTAAATCTATTCATATGGTATATGTATTAATAGTCAACAATTGACAAATGACAAACTTTTAAAGTTTAAGGTCAGTCCTAAATTTGTAGAATTGGCTTTTTTGTGTTATGTCCTCTTGGAGAAAACACACTATTAAACAATAGTTTTGAAGTTTTATTTTTCCATATATGAGTGAGGAATCATCCATATGGTGTGATATATAAAAGAGAAGGGGTGCAGTTCTTTGATTTTGAATTCAAATGTTAGATCTATAACTCGTATGGATATGAAATGAGAAAAGCTGGAAATTAAAAGCCGAATCGATTAAGATTATAGCCTATGCAACAGTTTGTTTTTCAAAATACTCTTTCAGACAAAGAAAAATTTGCTTATGGTGAATATCAAAAGTTTTTTTTTATATAAATTATGGACTGATTCGATTTGAAAACCTGAGGGATATTTGTTGACTCTCAGCCTGTTCTTATCTTTAAATAAGAAGAATCAAGGAATTATACAAGTGGACAGACTTACAAAAACTACTACTAGAGTAGTAATATTTTAATAAATATTTATTGAAATTTATTCTTATACAGTTTTTTTTACTGTCGTGAAAGAGTGAAGTAAACAAAGTTGTTTACTTTCCTACACACCCACAATTGACAATTTCTTTAACGACCCAATCCACCACATCTGTGCAAGATAATCCTCTTTGCGAAATTTTGTGTAAATAAAATCTATAGTCGATTTCCACACTGATAAACAAGGATGAATATTCACCTTCCCCCATCTTTTATCAGTGTGGAAAGAGTTGTTTTTCTCTATTTTCCCCAAAGTTTATTCATATCCTCTAGAGTTTTTCCTTTTGTTTCAGGCACCCATTTCCACACAAAAATACCAGCAAGTACACAAATAACTCCATACAACCCATATGAAATCATCGGACTGAAATCATAAAGTGGTGGAAAAGTAGATGATACGATATAATTAAATATCCATTGGAAAGCAACAGCCATAGCTACAGCTTTACCACGAATAGTATTCGGAAATATTTCAGAAATCAACACCCAACAGATAGGACCCCACGACATCATGAAGAAGGCTGCATACACAATAACAGCAAGTACAGGAATGTATCCTTTAAAGCTAAAATGGTCACACATGGCTATACCAAAAGCACCTATTGCCATACCAATAGAACCAATGATTAGCAAGGGTTTGCGACCAAGTCTATCCACCGTATAAATGGCTATTACTGTAAATACAATATTCACAATACCCATAACAACTGTTTGTATCATCCCATCACCTCCAACCCCAGCACTTCCAAAAATACGAGGTGCATAATACAATACAGCATTAATTCCGATTGCCTGCTGGAAAACGGACAAAAGGATCCCCATAATCACTACCATGATACCATAAGAAAATAACTTTTCTGTTTTTTCTTTTGAAGTATTTTGTATATCGAATAAAATTTCTTTTGCCTTTTCCGTTCCATTTATTTTCGTAAGAATAGATAATGCTTGAGTTACTTGACCTATTAATACCAAATAACGAGGTGTTTTAGGTACAAAAAAAAGTAAAAATCCAAATATCGCTGCTATATAAGCCTCAGAACCAAACATATATCGCCACCCATACTCAATAGTCCATGGGTCCGAATCACCACTAACGGATAATATACCCGCACTTTTAATTACTATTGGATTAGTGTGACCACCCAATATTAAATAATTCACAAAATAGACTACCAACATACCGAATATAATAGCAAATTGATTACATGAAACTAATGTACCTCGAATATGTGAAGGAGCAATTTCAGCAATATACATAGGTACAATGGCAGATGCTAATCCCACACCAATACCCCCTAAAATACGATATAAGTTGAAAGCTATCCAAAGATTCCAAGATGGTTCTCCTTTAGGGAAAAACAAGAATTCTGGACAATAAGAACCCAATGCCGATAAAAAAAACAATACAGATGCAAATCGCAATGAATTTCTGCGACCATATTCGGATGCTAAAAATCCAGATATAACTCCACCTATTACACAACCAATTAAAGCACTAGAAGATGTGATTCCATGCAAAATCTTGGTATACTGAAAATCCTTTGCCCCCAAAAAGAATCCCTCCAATCCTTTCTCAGCACCAGAAACTACTGCAGTATCATATCCAAAAAGCAATCCTCCAATAGTTGCTACTAATGTAATCCCAAAAACATACAATAAATTATATTGTCTCATGATCTCAGTTCAAAAATGTAAAGATTTGCTAACTAACACATTAATAAAATTTATATATACATATTTACTATTGCTTCATACAACTCTTGTTTACCACTAATTTGAATAGGCTCACCATTTTTAGCCGTAATATTACGCAAGTCTTCAAGTGTCAATTCCCCATTTTCAAAAAATTTCCCATCTCCGGAATTAAAAGAAATATAACGATCAGCACGTAGTTTTCTGTAATCTGATTTTTCAAGTATGGCTGCAGCCGAAACTAAAGCACGAGCAAAAATATCCATACCAGAAATATGAGCAATAAAGATATCTTCCAAATCAGTCGAGTTACGACGAGTTTTTGCATCAAAATTCGTACCTCCATTGCCAAAACCACCTCCTTCAATGACAACCAAAAGGGCTTGTATCAATTCATAAATATCAACAGGAAATTGATCAGTATCCCACCCATTCTGATAATCACCACGATTGGCATCGATAGAACCCAACATACCAGCATCAACAGCTACTTGCAATTCATGTTCAAAAGTGTGACCCGCCAAAGTTGCATGATTTACTTCAATATTTATTTTAAAATCCTTATCCAATTTATAGTGACGCAAAAAACCAATAACAGTTTCTGCATCCACATCATATTGATGCTTAGAAGGTTCCATCGGTTTTGGTTCAATAAGGAAAGTCCCTTTAAAACCTTTTTTACGTGCATAATCACGAGTCATAATCAGCATTTGTGCTAAATGTTCTTTTTCACGTTTCATATCTGTATTCAACAAACTCATATATCCTTCACGACCACCCCAAAATACATAGTTCATGCCTCCTAAAGCAATTGTCGCATCAATAGCATTTTTGATCTGAGCACCTGCCCAAGCAACAACACCAAAATCAGGATTAGTAGCAGCACCATTCATATAACGCCGATTACTAAAAACGTTTGCTGTACCCCAAAGTAATTTGACACCTGTAGAAGTTTGTTTTTCCTTAGCATACTCTACAATTTTAGCTAAATTGTTTTCGTATTCTGCAAAAGAATTACCTTCTTCCACCAAATCTACATCATGGAAGCAATAGAATGGAACTCCTATCTTAGTCATAAACTCAAATGCTGCATCCATCTTATTCTTAGCACGACTAATGGCGTCCGAGCCTTTATTCCATGGGAATTTTTTAGTTCCTCCTCCAAATTGATCAGCACCTTCAGCACACAAAGTATGCCAATAAGCCATAGAAAACCTCAACCATTCTTTCATGGTTTTTCCTAATACAACTCTATTTTCGTCGTACCAACGAAAAGCTAATGGATTTTTACTTTCTAATCCTTCAAACTGGATTTTTTCTATTCCTGCAAAAAATCCTCTATTATTCGATGTATTCATGGTATAAAATTTTGATTTGAAAAACGTTAAAAAATATTAATCATCA
Source organism: Candidatus Azobacteroides pseudotrichonymphae genomovar. CFP2 (assembly GCF_000010645.1). Taxonomy (NCBI): domain Bacteria; kingdom Pseudomonadati; phylum Bacteroidota; class Bacteroidia; order Bacteroidales; genus Azobacteroides (SeqCode); species Azobacteroides pseudotrichonymphae (SeqCode). Next base: position 737,709 of record NC_011565.1, on the reverse strand, counting down.
ATAGACCAATTTCTCACCTTACTCTCTTAAAAATTTCAGGTAATTGATTTTACTTGTAATAATTTCAAATGAAGGAACCTTTTTATTTACCCAAATAATTTTCCCATCTTTCATATGCCTCCTGATACTGTGGCTTTTCAGCAACTTCCGGATCAATTACAGCAAGTTTTTCCAGGCTAGCAAATGCTTCCTTACTATCTTTATAGATACCCACTCCTATTCCTGCCCCTTTAGCAGCTCCTGCTGCCCCATCGGTATCATAAAGTTCAATGATAGAACCACTGATACTTGCCAAAGTTTGACGAAAAACTGGACTTAAAAACATATTAGCATTACCCGCACGAATAACCTGTATGTCCATTCCCATATTTTTCATTATTTTCATTCCATATTGAAAGGAAAAAACAATTCCTTCCTGAGCAGCTCGAATAATATCCGATTGATTATGTGTATTGAAATTAATTCCGTGGATAGAACACCCTCTTCCCTTGTTTTCTAAAATACGCTCTACTCCATTGCCAAAAGGAATAATAGAAATTCCTCTACTACCAATAAGAGATTGAGAAGCTATATCATTCATGTCATTATATGAAATTCCTGCTGAAACAATATTCTTCTTAATCCATGAATTCAATATTCCTGTACCATTAATACACAATAGAACCCCTAGACGAATTTGTTCATTACTATGGTTGACATGAGCAAAAGTATTAACACGTGAAAGGGGATCATAGTCTATTTTTCCCAATACACCATAAACTACTCCGGAAGTACCTGCTGTTGAAGCAATTTCACCTGGATTGAATACATTCAACGAAAAAGCATTATTAGGCTGATCGCCAGCCCGATAACATACTGGAGTACCTTCCTTTAATCCCAATTCTCCTGCTACCTCAGTAGAAATAAAACCTTGAATACCAAAAGTAGGTTTAAGTTCCGGAACAAAATTTTCATCAAAACCGAAATAATCCAAAATTTCTCTAGACAAACAACCTTTCTTAAAATCCCAGAAGATACCCTCAGACAAACCTTCTATCGTAGTTACAACATTATTGGTTAAACGCATACCAATATAATCGCCAGGCAACATAAACTTATCTATTTGCTTATAGATTTGAGGTTCTTTATCCTTTACCCATGCTAATTTAGAAGCAGTAAAATTACCAGGAGAATTAAGTAAATGAGACAAACACCTTTTCCTTCCAAGAGCCTCAAAAGCTTTTTCTCCGTAAGACACCGCTCTACTGTCACACCAGATAATAGCAGGACGAAGCACTTTTTTAAATTTATCTACCAGAACTAAACCATGCATTTGCCAAGAAATGCCAATAGCTTTAATATCTTCAACAGCAATACCTGATTTTCTCAAAACAGACTCATGAGCCACCTTCAAGTTTGCCCACCATAATTCTGGCTCCTGCTCAGCCCAACCCACTTTCCTAGCAATGATTTGCATTTCCACTTTTGGGGAAAAATCTTGTGCGATGATTTTTCCTGATTCTGCTTCTACCAAACATGCCTTAATTGAAGAACTACCAATATCGTATCCAAGTAAGTACATTACTTCATAGTATTATCATAAATTCATAGATAAAAATCGACCCAACGTCCATTTCTCTTCAAAAGTAAAGACATTCCAATATAATTCCAATTTTTTTCCTCACTAATGCTTTTCAATATTTTAGGTAAAGGAAAAATGTAAATCCAATTTTAAACTAAAGTTATAACATTATCGTTTGTAACTCTTTACGCAATAATACACCTGCCAATAATACAGATAAAAAATCGGCTATACACATACTTACCCATACCCCCAACATTCCCAAATAACAAGGCAAAATAAAAAGAATAGGTATCAAAAAAATAATTTGACGAGTTAATGACAAAATAATAGACTTCCACGAATCTCCTATACTTAAAAAAAAAGAAGAACTAACCATCTGAAAACCAAGTAACGGATAAACAACAAATATCCAACGCAGTCCAACAACAGCAATATCTTTTAGTTGTTTTTCTTTTGTAAACATAGAGACAATCATATTTGGAAATAATTCAACTACTGTAAATCCTACAATCATAACAAAAGTTGCATAAAAAACAGCCTGTTTCAATACAGCAATAACTCTATCATATTGTCCTGCCCCGTAATTATATCCTACTATTGGTTGCATTCCTTGATTCAGACCCATAATAATCATAATAAATAGAAAAGCTACTCGATTAATTATTCCATAGGCACCAGCAGCCAAATCACTTCCATAACGTACCAATTGTTTGTTTATAAGAACAACTATCAAGCAACTGCCAGCATGTACTATAAAAGGTGCTAATCCAATCAATAACGAATCGATTACTATCTTTTTTTTCAATTGATATATCCCCTTTTGCCAACGAATAAAAAAGTTTTCGTTACTGAACAAATATAATTGCCAACAAAGAACAAGTGTTTGTGAAATAATGTCTGCAAGGGCAGACCCTCGTACTCCCCAGCCAAAACCAAAAATAAATAAAGGATTTAATACCAAATTGATGAGTATAGAAAAAATAATTGCCAACATAGCCTTTTTGGGATGCCCCATTGAACGAAGCAAAGCATTCAAACCAGAATACAAATGAGAAATAACATTTCCCGACAAAACAATTACTATGAAATTGTAAGCATAAGGAAGTATCTCTCGACTTGCACCAAAAAAACATAAAATAGTGTTCAAAAAAGGAAGAGCTACTAATGTTACCGTTATACCTGTAATTAAATTTAAAACAACTACATTGCCTAATATGTTATTAGCAGTTTTGTAATCTTTCTTTCCTATTTTAATGGATAGCAACGTGGATGCTCCAACTCCTACCAAAGTGCTAAAAGCGGCTCCCAGATTCAGTAAGGGAAAAGTAATTGCTAATCCCGACAAGGCTAAAGCACCTACTCCTTGACCGATAAAGATACCATCAATAATGTTATCCAATGAGGTAGCTACCATAGCAACTATCGCCGGAGTAGCATATTGCATTAACAACTTACTTATTTTCTCTGTTCCTAAAATAAGTAGAGCATCTCTATTCTTCATTTGTATATGTGTACCAAGAACCAAAGACTATCCGAACAATTTTAGAAAGGAAAGTTCGAATTTTAAGTAAAAAAAAAAATTCTACCTCCATAGTCCATTAAAAAGGACACAGATCCATCCGGCCAAGAGTATTAGACTTTTCCAAAGTCTAATGGCAACGAGCCCAAGTCTCGTATGGATTCACATGCTCCAAACCCAAACTATTCAACTGATGAGCAATGTTTTATGACTTTCTTTTTAAATCTCTAATTAGATAGGCTTTAACTCCTTTTACTGTTTTTAAATTATTCTTCATTACTAGTCGCCATCAAATAAGCTTTAATTAAATCATCTAAATCTCCATCCATAACTGCTTGTACATTGGAAGTTTGCCAACCTGTACGATGATCTTTTACTCGCCTATCATCAAAAACGTATGAACGAATTTGCGATCCCCATTCTATTTTTTTCTTGTGAGCTTCTATTTTTGCGAAAGCTTGCCTGCGCCTTTTCAATTCCAATTTATATAAATGTGATTTTAATAGACGAATAGCGTTATCCTTATTTCCAAACTGAGAACGAGATTCCGTATTTTCAATCACAATTTCACTGGTTTCCCCTGAATTGGGATCTTTATAATTATAATGCAAACGTACACCCGTTTCCACTTTATTAACATTCTGTCCACCTGCCCCACTTGAACGGAAAGTATCCCAAGTAATATCTCCTAGATTAATATCAATTTCAATAGTATCATCTATTAAAGGGACAACAGCAACAGAAGCAAAAGAAGTCATTCGTTTCCCTTGTGCATTGTAAGGCGAAACACGTACTAACCGATGTACTCCATTTTCACTTTTCAGATAGCCAAAAGCATCATCACCTTCTACTTGCAAAGTGACTGTTTTTATTCCTGCATCATCACCTTCTAACCAGTTAGTAATATTCACCTTGTACATTTTGACTTCGCACCACCGACTATACATTCTATAGAGCATTGCTACCCAATCTTGGGCTTCTGTTCCTCCTGCCCCAGCGTTGATTTTTATTACTGCTCCTAAATGATCTTCCTCCGAATGAAGCATATTTTTCAACTCTAATTGTTCAATTAAAAGAACAACATCGCTGTAGACTTTATCAACTTCCTCTTCACTAACAACACCTTCTTTGTTAAAATCAAAAGCTAATTGCAATTCCTCAACAGCTGTTTGAACTACGTTGTATGCATCCACCCAGGATTTGATAATACCTATAGCTTTTATTTGCTTTTTGGCATATCCTGGATCCTTCACCCAAAAGCCAGGTACTTGTGTGAGAAGTTCTTTTTCCTCTAGCTGAATTATTTTATTATCAATGTCAAAGACACCTCCTTAAATTCAACCGTCGCTCCAAAATTTTTCGTAACTGTTCTATTGTTATCATAAAACACACTCTCTAATAAGTGAATAATTTCTTCATAATATTTTAATTCTCCTTACAATTCGCAATATATGCAAAGTAAATATTATTTTTACACTACGTAAATAATAATCAGATGAAACAATACTTAGACCTCTGTAACAGAGTATTATCTGAAGGAGTAAAGAAAAAAGATCGTACATGTACTGGTACAGTCAGTATATTCGGCTACCATATGCACTTTAATCTTAAAGATGGTTTTCCTCTGCTAACTACAAAGAAATTACATGTCAAACCAATTATTCATGAACTACTTTGGTTCATCAAAGGAGATACAAACATCAAGTACCTTAATGACCATGGAGTTTATATTTGGGATAAATGGGCTAATAAAAACGGAGATTTAGGCCCAATTTATGGAAAACAATGGAATTTCAAGAATCAACTAAGAACTGCAGTAGACAATATAAAGAATAACCCTGATTCTCGGCGAATAATTGTTAATTCATGGAATGTAAAAGACCTTACAAGCATGGCACTTCCCCCCTGTCATGTTCTATTTCAATTTTATATATCGAATGGGGAATTATCTCTACAGATGTACCAGAGGAGTGCAGATATATTCCTTGGATTGCCGTTTAATATAGCCTCCTATTCTTTACTACTAAAAATGGTAGCACAAGTAACTAATCTTAAAGAAGGAAAATTTATTCATGTATTAGGAGATGCACATATCTATCTCAATCATCTGGAACAGATACAATTACAATTGACCCGTAGTCCAAAAACATTGCCTATAATGAAGATTAACTCAGAAGTGAAAAGCATTTTTGATTTCAAATATGAAGATTTTGAATTGGAGAGATATACCCCATATCCTCATATTAAAGGAGAAGTGTCTGTCTAGGTTTTTTAGCTCAGTAACTCAGTAAATGAAAATAAATTCAGTAGAGTGAAACTTTCCATAATTGCTTCTCTAGGAAGAAATAATGAAATTGGTAAAGAAAACCGTTTACTTTGCTATTTACCTGCTGACCTAAAACATTTCAGAAAAATAACATTAGGACATTCAATAATCATGGGAAGAAAAACATTTGATTCTCTTCCTAATGGCATCCTTCCAGATAGGGAAAATATTATAATCAGTCGCAATGGGAGTCTAGCAATAAAAAACGCTCGAGTTTATACTTCCTTAGATTTTGCTTTATCAAAATTAATGAATGAAGAAGAAGTCTTTATCATTGGAGGAGCTCAAATTTATCAGCAAACATTACCGATCGTTAATAACCTTTATTTGACTAAAGTTTATGCTACTTTTCCGGAAGCCGATGTTTTTTTCCCTCTCATCAATTACAGCGAATGGCATGAAACAGAGCAGGAAAAAATTCCTGCTAATACAAAAAACCCTTACCCTATTTCTTTCACGAAATACGAAAGATTACAATAAACAAAATTATTTTTTGGATTTTTGCAAACAGACCAAACGATTGTGTCCAAAGTTTCTAGGTGTTTTTCTTTCTGCTTCTATCAGTTTATAATGATCTTCATCCAAAATAATACTACCTTTCGAAAGTTGTTTAAGATCTTCAAGAATCTTGTGTATGTCTACTATCTCTTTATTCCAAAGAAGAAAATTTTTTTTCATATGAATTATTAAAAGCTTAATAAGATGCTTTTTCCGCTCACCCTCCTCATATTCAATGATTCTACAAATCATCTTTTCTACATTTTTTCCATAATATTTACAAGTAATAGAACTTTGCGGATAAGGTAGTTTTGAAGGCTTGATATACAAATCTTCTTTCTTAACTACTTCGTAAGGATAATCAATGTCCAACGAGAAACTTGCCATAATTGCCAAATGATCCCACAAAATATGCTTAAAATTATTTATATCCCGTAAATGAGGGAACATATTCCCCATAATATTGATAATGACATTCGCACATTTTTTCCTTACTTCCCTATCAGAAATAGAAATACAATGATCAACCATATTTTGGATATTTCTCCCATACTCAGGTAAACTTAAACGTTTTTGTTTAGTATTATATATCATCGTTGCTATCATAATAGTCTTAATTTGTTTTTTCTATATTGAATAAATAATAACTACAATCTGCCCTGCAATATCCTTTTCAAAACCTGCTATGTAACATTCTTCTACATACCTTTCATCGGGTAACTTGTAAATAAAAAGTTTTTTTAATAAACAAAAGCTGAACTGATAAAAATAAACTGTTTTGTTTTTATCCTTAGATAAAACAATAGTAAAACAATAAAATTCTAAATATTCAATCCTCTCTACTTACTATTTATTCATCACAAATATTGGCAATCAAAGGACAAACCATCTCGAGATGATGAACCCATTTTCTATTGTATATAGATACAACACAACTCTTATCCTCGATCCTCGAACAAGTAATAAGACTATAAGACTATTTTATACAAGTCATATAATTAATTGATATTTTCATTGACTACCCAGACTTTTTCCCTCTTTCTTATAGCAACCTGCTTTTTACTTTTTTCAATTCTTGCTCTAAACGTTTAATTTCTTCATCTTGATTTAAAATAGTCTTCTGCAGGGCGTTAAGCTCCTCATCTTCAACTCCTTCAGGAAATTGTCCATTAACTCTATCAGTAAAATCACTCAATATATTCATATAATTATTAAAAGCATCATAAGCATTTTCATAAGGGCTAAAAACGCTTCGCTCAGCAAAATATCTCGTACTCATATAATGAAAATGGTCAGTAGCTTGCAAATAGTTCCAATCCTGCAAAATTCTGCGATCACTTATCAAATGAACCTTTTCAGCAAGACTATACAATTTACTTATTGCTTCTTTTTGAAGAAGATTACCCATCCAATCACTAGTATCTTTCTCTTCTCCTGCCCATGAACATGGATAAGGAACAATCAATTCACCAACAGGGTCCAACATATCAATAACCTCCAAAGGAGTTAAAAAACCAATATCTTGCATTAAAGCAAAACGAGGAATTGACTTAAAAAAATCAAAAATTCCTGTTGATACAGCTTGTAATCCACCTAATATATCGTATGTAGTAAAAATATTTACTAACTGGTCAGAATTAGGAGTATCAGCAATCCATTTTACAAATTTATCGCCAATCAACGGATACTCACTCCAGTTATGGTCAGAAAAACGAAAGGAAATATCATCACTGAATTTCATATTTCGCGTTAATAGTTTTAACGTAGGGACAGAAGCAGACGAATACAAGTAATTAGGACTTTTCCATCCCAAAACATGCTTAGCCCCTTCTACCAAGATAGCTTTAAAATCCATATTTGCCACCTGTAAAGCAATATCATCAGAATAAATCAATTCAGAGTTTCGAAATATTTTAGGGATTTGCCCAAAGAGGAGCTGTATTTTTTCCGAATGGGCTTTTACTTGTTTCACAAATTCTTTAGGGTTAGTAAGAGAAGCCAACGAATGACCGTATGTTTCAGACAAAAATTCCACACAACCAGTTTTTGCCAATTCTCTAAATTGTTCAAGTACTTCCGGCACATAGATTTCCAATTGTTCCAGAACAGTACCAGAAATAGAAAAAGTAACCTTAAATCTTCCGTTATATTTTTCAATCATATCCAACAACAGATTATTTGCCGGGAAATAAGTACGCTCTGCCACTCCACGGATAAAGTCCTCATTAGCAAAATCATCATAATAATAATGCTCAGAGCCAATATCGAAAAAACGATATCGTTTGAAACGAAGGGGTTGATGGACCTGAAAACAAAAACAAATTGCCTTCATAATTGATAATTATAGTTAACAACTGTACAAATTCTATTGTTATTACAAATAAACTAGAATCTTCATTTGCCTCTGCCTATTACATATTACGGGAGAATAAAAGCTTTCCACCATACTAACACCATATCAAGTATAATTTTGCTATTCTTAATATAGTTCTACTTATCAAAATCAAAATATTAGAAAGGTCTTATTGAATGTCATTCAGTAAATCTTAGAGGGTTTTATACAAAAAAATCATACAAATGATTAAAAACGGCAACTAAAAAGTTGCGAAGATAAAAAGTTGGCTTGACATACAAGCCAGTGGGAAGGTACAACTTTTTTTCCCAATATAAAGAAAAAGTTATACCTTCGCAACTGTCATTGTGGCGGCTGTGGCGTAATTGGTAGCCGCGCCAGACTTAGGATCTGGTGCCGAAAGGCATGGGGGTTCGATTCCCTTCAGCCGCACAAAAAAATTTTAACATAGCCCTTGCATTTTGCAAGGGCCTTTCCCATTTTATCTCTTATTTATTGCGACATTTGTACATGAATTTGTAATTTTAAGTCAAATACGTGATCAACTGATTTTCAGTGGATCACTTTTATATCAAAAAGTAACAGCTATACATTTGCCAAATTCCCAAGCAAACTTAAGCAAAGTAAAACTGAAGAAGAAATAAAAAGCATTTATATATCATTTGTGTATGCTGCTAAACGCTTCAAAATAGGATATGATATAAGTGTTATTTAAGCTCAGGTATAACAAGAATTTAAAAAATCCGGAGACAAGATCTAAAACTTTCGCTCAGATACTGTGTTGTATCCACAAATTAAAATTTTGTAAATCATGTAAGCAAACCTATTCTACCTAATACTTCATTTGACTGACAGCAACGAAAAACAATGAAGAACAATATTAACGGAAACACTTCTCAATAGAAAAATTTCATATAGACAACGAATACGATTTGGATTCAGCACTTCTAGTATACTAGATAAAATTTCGGTAGATGAAATTGCCAGTAATCGATATACTACAAAATTTACATATATACCCAATTTTAAATGCAATTGAATTTCCCATATTTAGTGAGTCAGCTCCAAAAATGTCTAAAAATTAACTATCACTTGAGATTTGCGACAAAAAATAACTGCGGAAGAGATTCCTTTGAATTTGAAGAAATTCTTAAATATTGAAACGAAATCTTTGGCGAATTATATTCGCAATAGTTTCAAAACTAGTCATTACTCTATAAGCAACATTCAAATATGTAATAACGATTTTTATTGAGCAATAAATAAATAAAATTGTTTTTCGTTGTATAGGGAATGATGGCAAACTAAAAAAAAATCTTTTGCCAAAGATTATAGCCATTTTTAGATTTTATACTAATGAAGTAGATAATAAAGAAATACAGTTAAAGCAATTTTTGCAAAAATTGACTTCCTGACAGACAAATGAGACTGTTTACGTTCTCACGGAAAGTTTTTTACACCCATTTTTCTTTTGCCAAAGTAGTTATGAAATATCTTTCATAACTACTTTCCAATGATACCAATGTCTTTTCAAGACGGTTACTTGGATGATATACCAAATGTTTTAACAGATAAAACAGGAATACTATCTTTCCCAAGTTTCAGATTAAATCGATATGAAAACCACCTAAAAAAATTGCAAAAAATCCAATAAATCTGAATATTAAATGGATTATCCTAATTAATCCACCCTTTGAAACTGTTGCCAAACAGTATAAAGAAAAACAATAATAAAGAAAAGTCAATGATACTCAAGCAAATAAGAAAATGTATATACAAAAAACTCGGAGGATGGTAAGCTCTCATAAATTATTCTCATAATTTTTATACGGAATCAAATTCGAATTATCAAGTAAGGAAGCTTATCTATAATTTATTTTCATAAAAATAAATTATATCAATGCCAACAACGATCAAAAATTCAATTCCATAATAACATATTTCATCGCTCATTTATAATTGGATTTCTAATTTGGAATTTCTCCAAATCCCAATGAGATTGAGAATCAAAAAACCATATTTGATATTTTTAACAAAAAGTTGAAAACAAAAACAGATGATTGTTAAAACTAGAAGTAATTTTCTAAAAAAATAGATAAACGTCCTCCTGCAATAGCCAAATTTCCTTCACTATCTTTGTCTCCGACAATAAAAATTAATAAATAAAATCAGAGACAAACAAGACAGAATTGTAAAAGATTTTTTAGTTTTTTGATACGTGTAAAAAATAATTTGAAACATCAAAATCAGACATGTCGATTTCTACTCCTACGTCAGTAATGAGGCATTATTATACCTAAAAACTCCAAGCAGGCAGTAATTGTTCATATAGTAAGATTCATTCTTAATGCTATATAGCTTAAGAATCGAAACCAATTTATGAAACCAAAATATTTACTACCCACAGAATTTATCAGTGAATACACAGTAACGAAGTAAAATAGTAGAAAATTACCCATAATAATATAGCGACTTTTACTTCTGCAAAAGCAGAGGATGCTTTTATATAAAAATAGATCAGAAAAAATATCGCCCAAAACACAAACGGTCCCTAAGGTAGGTAAAACAATAATATAAATTTTAATTTGCCTATCTCAGTCACTTATACATAGACAAATTCAAGATAAAAATCTACGATACTGGTTTGGATCAAATCAGGACTTCATTAAAAAACGTAACCCTATTCTAAAACGGGACTGAAAAAAATTGAAGACTTCTAAATGGAATATATTGAGAGAAAAAACTATACGATTTTATCATATATATTACGTACTTTGTCTGCTGCTTTTTCCCATGTAATTCTGTCCACTTCATTTTTTCCCTCCACTCGCAAATATTCTGCCATGCTAGGGTAAGTAGTAATAGAATACATAGCATCTGCTATAGCTTCTATATCCCAATAATCAATTTTAATAGTTTTCTCTAAAATTTCAGCACAGCCTGACTGCTTGGAAATAATGCTTGGCACACCGCACTGCATAGCCTCTAAAGGAGAAATACCGAAAGGCTCAGAAACAGAAGGCATAACATATACATCGCTGGATTTCAACATTTTATATACTTCTATTCCTTTCATAAAGCCAGTAAAGTGAAATCTATCAGAAATATTTCGTTGAGCAACCAAACGGATCATTTGATCCATCATATCGCCATTGCCTGCCATAACAAAACGAACATTTGACTTTTTTCTTAAAACTTTTGCTGCTGCTTCTACAAAATATTCTGGTCCTTTCTGCATAGTAATGCGGCCTAAAAAAGTAATAATTTTAGTTTTTGTATTTTTCTGAAATTTTACTGCTGCCACCTCAGCATTCATCGGCTCCACAGCATTGTGAACAGTAGTTACTTTACTAGGGTTTTGATGATATTTTTCTATTACTATATCACGAGTTAAATTACTCACAGTAATAATATGATCAGCATTATCCATTCCATCTTTTTCTATACCATAAACCACAGGATTAACACTACCGCGACTTCTATCGAAATCAGTTGCATGCACATGGATAACAAGAGGTTTATTTGTAATAAACTTGGCATGAATACCAGCAGGATAGGTAAGCCAATCGTGTGAATGAACAATATCAAATTTTATAGTACGAGCCATTACTCCCGCAACAATGGAATAATTATTTATCTCTTCCAATAAATTGTCGGGATATCTTCCCGAAAATTCAATACAACCCAAATCATCAGTATAACAATAACTAAAATCGGAATAGATGTGATCTCTCAAATCGTAATACAATTGAATGTCCATACAGTTACCAATCCGATTTTGGACATGGTCCCGATGCACATTTTTCCACACAACAGGCGTATTACACGCTCCTATCAACTGCAAAAAACTTTTATCTTCATCACCCAAAGGCTTTGGTATGACAAAAGTTATTTCCATATCGGGCTGCAAAGCCATCCCTTTAGTTAGTCCATAACTTGCCGTACCAAGTCCCCCTAAAATATGAGGAGGAAATTCCCAACCAAACATTAACGCTTTCATCACTACAACATCATCTCTTTATTATTTATTTTTCATTATTATAATTATCCAAAAGCTTTAACACATGTAAAATAGAAGCTACGTTCATAGCAAAAGAAATTGCTCCACGACTTTGAAAAGGGGGGTTCCCATCGAACAATTCAGATAATGAACTAATACAGTGAGTATTCATCTCTTCATCCAACCCAATCAACATTCTTTCAATAAAAGATACACCTCTACGTTGATATAATTTCAAATATGCTTCTAAATAAACACCTAATAGCCATGGCCATACAGTCCCTTGATGATAAGCTAAATCCCGCTCATGTTGATACCCAGTACAATAAGGACGATATCCTTCACTTCGCGGACTTAATGAACGAATCCCCTTAGGAGTCAGTAATTCTCGAGTAACTATATTTAATACAGAGCGTTTTTGAGTTCTACTCAACGGAGAATAATCTAACGAAATAGCAAACAACATATTGGGACGAACACTCCAATTAATATATTCTTCATCTACATAATCGTATAGATATCCATATTTATTTACAAAAGTGGACACAAAAGAACTTTCAGTTTGATTAGCTTTCTGTTCAAGCATAGCTGCCCTTTTCCCTTCATTTGTAAATCGAGAAAGTTCTACTGAAAACTTCAATGCATTAAACCACAATGCATTAAATTCAACAATATAACCCGAGCGGGGTAATATAGGTTTTCCTTCGAAAGTAGAATTCATCCAAGTAACGGCATTTGTTTTTCCATTGGCATATAAAAGTCCGTTAGGTTTCAAAATTAAAATCGGATGTTTATTCGACATTATATATTGAATAATATTTTGAATTAATTTACCATAACGAACGCTGCACTGTGCCAAAGAAGTATATTTAGCGTACTCCTGCAATGCCCAAATTGCCCACAGCAATACGTCAGGCATATATATTTCTTGAATAACCTTATCACAATTCCCATTCCTCATAAACCTACGAAGAGCAATCATAGCCGTATCCATCAATTTTTCAAAGCTTGCTGGATCATCTACTGCTAACGAACATCCAGGCATAGAAATAAACAAATCTCTTGCCCTTACCTTAAACCAAGGATACCCTGCCAGAAGATAAAAACCACTTTCAGTAGGATGATAGTAAAATTGCTGTGCCGAATTTTTTAAACAATTGTAAAAACTCGTACGAGGCGTATGGACTTGCGAGCCCCTATTATATTCATCAACTATATTAGCAGGGTCAATAAAAGTATCACTTGCCGAGAAGTATATGGATTCTCCTTTTTCAATACTCAATTCAAAATAGCCAGGAACATACAAATCTTCTTTATAGGCTAATCCTAGTTCCAATTCTTTTGAATATTCAATATTTTTATACCAATTTGGTTGAAACACAAAACACACTTTTTTGTTAAACTGCATGTATAGGTCAGGATAATCATCATACATACAAGTTTTGATACCAAAATTTATTTCCGTATAATCTCGTTTGGCTACCGGATTAGCATAGGTTAGTGCATTTACACTACGAAAGGCAAGGAAAGGTCTGAAGCGTAATACAGTAGAAGAATGAGCATCCAATAAGGTATATTTAATTAATATCCGATTTTCAAAAGTTGTAAACACTTTCTCTTTAATAAGAATAACTCCTCCTACACGGTAGGTGGTTTTAAGAACAGTTTCAAACTCAAATTGTCGTAGATATTTTTGCCCACTAGGATTAAAATATCTACCTGCATACTGATGAATACCCAAGTTAAACTCTGTTCTGTGCTGGATGACAGTTACATCCAAAGAAGACAATAAGACATGATTTTCTGAATCCAACTTAGGAACAGGACAAATTAACATCCCATGATATTTGCGGGTATTACAATCTATAACAGTAGTAGAATGATAAGCTCCTTTCCGATTAGTACAAAGAATCTCTCTCTGCAATGATTCTTCCAAATTGATAAGCAATGTCTTGTCAAATTTAAGATAACCCATATTTTACACAATTTTTCAATTTTAAGTGGCACTTACTACACTGAGGGGAGCTATTATCTATAATAAAATGACAATACTCATTACGTTTTACGTTCGAAACAGTCCTCCACTAGAATTACGAAGGTATGTATTATAAACTTTTTAAGAAAAAACATACCACATACAATCTTATTGATATACTATATATAGCGACAACATATTTATTCCCATTTGCTTAAGGCTAAGCAAACCGCTACCTTTGTATTCATTAATACAAAATTATCTGCAAAATTGAAAAATACCTATGTGTGGTATTATTGGATATTACGGGACCAATGGAAATGCTGTAAAAGTCATTTTAGACGGATTAATCAAATTAGAATATAGGGGATATGATTCAGCCGGCATTTCCTACCTATCCAACAGTAATGAACTAAAAATAGACAAAAGCATTGGCAGTATTGACAACTTAATTAGAAAAGTAGATAAACATATCAAATCCAATCTTGGACTCGGACATACACGCTGGGCAACACATGGAGAAGTGAATACTGATAACTGTCATCCACACAATGTTGGGTCTATTACTTTGGTGCACAATGGTGTTATTGAAAATTATTTAGAGATAAAAAAACATCTACAAAATAAGGGATACCAATTTAATTCTACAACCGATACAGAAGTATCGTGTGCTCTTATAGACAGTCTCTATAATGATACAAAAGATATTGTTGAAGCACTCTATCAAGCTACCAATGTACTTATCGGTTCATTCGCTTTTGGTATTATAGTCAGAGGGATTAAAAAACTCTACGCTATGAAAAGAAATAGTCCACTTGTTATCAACCATAACAACAACGAGGGATTTATCGCTTCAGACACATCTGTCTTAGCTCCCCATACTGACTCTTATATTTTATTAGAAGACAATGATATTGCTGAAATAGATCCAATCATAACAATTTTTCACCATAAAAAGCAGGTAAATCGTATAAGCAGACCAATAATTAATACTGATGAAATCGAAGATAAGGGTAATTTCGATTATTATATGCTTAAAGAAATTTATGAAGAACCAACTATCATTGAAAAAACAATATGTAATTTTACAAAAAATCATTTCGACTTAACACGATATAATCATGTTGATATTGTTGCATGTGGTAGTTCTTATCATGTGGGGTTATTAGTTAAATATTGGATAGAACAATTACTTAACATTTCGACTAATGTCGAAATAGCTAGTGAATACCGTTATAAAAAGTTAATTGTACAAGATAATAGTTTAACAATTATTATTTCTCAAAGTGGAGAAACAGCTGATTCACTTGCTGCTATCAAGATAGCAAAGATATTGAAAATACCAACGTTAGCCATTGTCAATGTTATTGATAGCAGTATTGCAAGAGAAGCAGATAACATTATTTATACGAAAGCTGGAAAAGAAGTATCGGTTGCTACAACAAAAGCTTACATAGCTCAATTGCTAAGTATGGCTCTTCTTATCGAGAACAATAAAGCTCTATTTGAAGGACTACCAAAAGAACTATCTCATATCATTGACAATAAAATGGAAGATATCACTCAATTTGCTTACCAACTTTACCAATCAGAACATATCTATTTCCTAGGCAGAGGTGTCGATTATGCTATAGCAATGGAAGGAGCTTTAAAGATTAAAGAAATCTCATATATTCATTGCGAAGCATATGCTGCCGGTGAAATTAAACATGGTACAATTGCACTAATTGAAAAGAATACACCGGTAATTGCTATTGTAACAGATAATAATATCCGAGAAAAAACCATTAGCAATATGAAAGAAGTTAGTTCAAGAGGTGCAAATGTACTGGCTATTACTAATGAAGATATACTAGACTTTAACAATAAAATTATTGTTAATAAATTGCCGATGATAATTCAACCATTCAATATTATTTTGATTTTACAATTGTTAGCTTTTCAGATAGCTAAGTTGAAAGGTTGCAGCATAGATAAACCAAAAAATTTAGCAAAAAGCGTAACAGTAGAATAAACTTATGAACAATATAAAACCACAGGAGAAAATTGAAAGCGACAGACTTTTTCTATCAAAATATGTTAATAATAAAAAAACTATAAAAGAATTATTAAAATTTTATAGGAAAGACTTAGAATATGTCGGCTTGTGGCGAGAAACTATTTACAAATGGGATAACGAAAACAATATTAAATGTTACATTCGAAGCTCAGCCGATGTTTGGGAAAAAGCAAAAGAACTACGATATGCCATACGTCTAAAAAATAATGCTTTTATTGGAGAAATCAAAACAGCCATCGATTGCCATAATGAAGTTGCAGAAATTGGTTTTCTTCTAGACAAAGACCACGCCGGGTACGGTTACATTTCAGAAGCTCTATTAGCATTAGAGTCCTATCTTTTTAGCGTTGGTTTCTACCGTATTGAAATAATGTGCGATACGGGAAACGAACGTTCCTTAAAAACAATCTTAAGAACGGGTCATGTATTCGAAACCGTTCGGCTATGCAATAAACTGTACGACCATAAAAATGGTCGTTTCCATACCGCTTATTTCTACAAGTTAAAAAATTTTAATGTAAAAAAAATTGACCCACTACAATTTGACCACAAACTCCACAAAAAAATACTGTTAAAGATTAATACAATTCTAGAAAAATATTAGCTTTTTACTTCTATATTCTTTTTATACTTAAAAAAGGGTACTTCTGGAAATTCTATTGCTACGTATATTATAATAATTGTCCCCCCTTTATTGGTGTAAAGATACTTAAACAATACGTAAAGATCATTTATCAAACATGATAATAAGTTTATGAAAACTGGAAATAAATAATTATCTTCGCACTTCACATGAGTAGTTGAAGGCTTTACTCAGAACTCGGAATTGGTCACTCCCTTAATACAAAAGTTATTCTGATTATGGAATACAATAGGCGGTCGTTTATATCATATATAAATGTTTTAATTCTTATTTTTTTGGTAATTATGGCTATGGAGCTGTTGGAGTCCTCTAAAAAATTAGAAGAATTGCGACAAGAGATAAGATCTCAAGGAGATGAGATACATGACATAAGACGTGATTTTTTCAATAAATTTTCCTCTTTTGAAGAAAGACTCTCTAGCCACAAAATAACAAAAAAAAACGATTGAAAATTGAAAAAACCTTAAGGAAGGCTTATAAGTAGATGACCCTGCAAAGAAAAGATGAATATGTGCCATTCTCAAATTTAAATATTCTCGATATTTGCATTGTGTCTGTTATTTATTTATTTATTTCTGTTATTTATTTATTTATTGTATCATTCATTTCTAATTCTGTTAATCTAAGAACGAGGGAGTTCGCTGTAGATGTAGAAACGGTAGTCTCATCTTATTTACAATGTTGTGGGGCACATAAAAGATACCGTTAATTTCGATATTACCGCAATAGTATCCTTTATCTTACTAAGATAAAGAAAGAAGTTTACCACTTTCCAAAATAATATTAATATTGAAAAGACAGATTTTACATTCTACCTTTGCGAAAACATTCCTTAATCCGATTTATAACCATTGTAGTATATTATTCTTTAGTTTTTTTTTATGAAAATTTATGAAAATTGCCATCCTTTCTCCATTTTATCCATATAGGGGGGGTATTGCCCAATTTAGCGCTTTATTTTACAAAGCACTAGAAAAAGAACATGATGTAAAAGCTTTTTCTTTCTCTCGCTTATATCCAAAACTATTTTTCCCGGGTCAAACACAATATGTAAAAACCGAAGACAAAGCTATTTTTATTTCTTCTAAAAGATTATTGGACAGTATTAATCCACTTTCATATCAGAAAACATCTCAAAATATTGAAAAATTTCATCCTGATATATTAGTAATTACTTACTGGATATCATTCCTTGCACTCTCTTACGGATATATTGCCCGATACTTAAGAAATAAAACGAAAATTATTCTTCTACTCCACAATGCAATTTCACACGAACCAAACTTTTTTGACAAATCTATTACCCGCTGGCTATTTAACCAAAGCGATGGCTTCATAATAATGAGTGAAGTTGTAAAAAATGATTTGTTAACATTAAAACCTCATGCTTCTTACTGTTTATCTCCCCACCCTATTTACAATCATTTCGGAGAAAAAATTAAACAAAATATCGCTCGAAAAGCATTAAATCTTCTTCCAAATAAAAAAACTTTGCTCTTTTTTGGATTAGTCCGTGACTACAAGGGATTAGACTTATTGATAGATGCATTGTCGTTGTTGGATGAATCTTATCAATTGATAATTGCAGGCGAATTTTATAGTTCGTTTGAAAAATACCAATTGCAAATCAATGCCTCCAATGCACGAAATAGAATTCAAGTTTTAAATAAATACATAGGTGATAAAGAAGTTTCATTACTATTTTCAGCTACCGATATATTGGTAATACCTTACAAATCAGTTACGCAAAGCGGAGTAATTTCGATTGCCTACCATTTTGAAATACCTATTGTAGCAACCGATGTCGGGAATCTAAGAGAAATAATAGAGAAATCTGATACAGGCATAATTTGTCAGGCCCAAGCTAATGATCTAGCTCATGGAATAGAAAAAATTTACGCTATTGGAACAGAAAAATTTATTATTCCTATTCGAAAAGAGAAAAAAAACCTTTCATGGGAAATATTTATAGAAAATTTAATTAAACTTTCTACAAATATTTCCCACGAAAACTCAACAACTCACTGACGATATTCCCTTTTTAAAAAATATAAAGATGACCTCCTTATTAGAAAAATTGGATATTTTAATAATTCGTTTTGAAGAAATCGGCAAGTTAATTAGTAATCCAGATTCCATTACGGATATGAAACGTTTTGTTAAACTTAACAAAGAATATCGCGAACTCGAAAAGATTTCACTCATCAGAGATCAATATAAACAAACATTGATTAATATAATAGACGCTCAAACTATTTTAGAAAAAGAATCAGACAAAATACTGCGCGAAATAGCTAAAGAAGAATTGGAGGAATCTACCTCACTTCTCAATCAGTTAGAAAAAAAAATCAAGTTACTTTTGATTCCTATCGATCCACAAGATGGGAAAAATGCCATTGTAGAAATTCGAAGTGGAACAGGAGGAGATGAAGCCTCTCTTTTCGCCGGTGATCTTTATAAGATGTATTCTAAGTATTGCGAATCCAAAGGATGGAAAATAGCAGTAACGAGTAGTAGTGAAGGGACTATCGGTGGATTTAAGGAAATTATCTTTACCGTAAATGGTGAAAATGTGTACAGTACATTAAAATATGAATCTGGAGTACATCGTGTACAACGTGTTCCTATTACTGAAACTCAAGGTAGGATACATACTTCTGCAGCTACAGTAGCCGTATTCCCAGAAGCCAAAGATGTAGATATAGAAATCAAAGAGTCAGATATCCGTACGGATACATTCTGCTCTTCTGGTCCTGGGGGGCAATCGGTAAATACCACCTATTCTGCCATTCGTTTAACACATATTCCTACAGGTATTGTTGTCCAATGCCAAGATGAAAGATCACAACTTAAAAATAAAGAGAAAGCTATGACAGAACTTCGTTCTCGTATATATAATATTGAATATCAAAAACAAATAGATGAGACTGCCCTCAAAAGAAAAACAATGGTTTCTACCGGGGATCGATCGGCGAAAATCCGCACTTACAACTACCCGCAAGGACGAGTAACTGACCATCGAATCAATTATACAACATACAATTTACTAACATTTTTAGAAGGAAATATTCAGGAGTTTATAAATCAATTAATTATAGCAGAAAATTCTGAAAAATTAAAAGATAGTGAACTTTGACAAAAGAGAAATTATATTGT
Source organism: Candidatus Azobacteroides pseudotrichonymphae genomovar. CFP2 (assembly GCF_000010645.1). Classification (NCBI taxonomy): domain Bacteria; kingdom Pseudomonadati; phylum Bacteroidota; class Bacteroidia; order Bacteroidales; genus Azobacteroides (SeqCode); species Azobacteroides pseudotrichonymphae (SeqCode). The sequence continues at coordinate 717,616 of NC_011565.1, read as the reverse complement.
ATGACTAAACACCAATTATTCAATAATATTGTAAAAAAACAATCTTTTCTCTGTATAGGACTAGATACCGATATAAAAAAAATTCCTGTTCACTTACTAAAGGAAGAAGACCCTATTTTTTCTTTCAACAAAACTGTTATTGACGTTACGCAGCAATACTGCGTAGCCTATAAACCAAATACAGCTTTTTATGAGGCAACTGGTATAAGTGGTTTGATTTCTTTAAAAAAGACAGTGAAGTACATTCGGAAAAACTATCCAGAACAATTTATAATCGCTGATGCCAAACGGGGAGATATAGGTAACACATCGAAAATGTATGCCCGTTCCGTCTTCGACCATGCAGATACAGATTACGACGCGATAACAATAAATCCTTATATGGGAGAAGACAGTATAAGACCCTTCCTTGTATATCCCAATAAATGGGTAATCCTGTTGGTATTAACATCTAATAAAGGCTCACATGACTTTCAACTGGCTACTTGCTCTACAGGTGAATACCTTTTTGAGAAAGTATTACAAAAATCACAAACGTGGGCAACAGATGAACAAATGATGTATGTAATTGGTGCAACACAAGTAAAAATGTTAACCAATATTCGCAAGACTATTCCCAATCACTTTTTATTAGTCCCAGGTATAGGAACACAGGGTGGAAATTTAAAAAACGTAGCAAAATATGGAATAAACAGTCATTGCGGTCTATTAGTAAATTCATCCAGACAGATTATTTATGCCGATTTTTCCAAAAAATTTGCAGAGGCAGCCAGTCAAGAAGCTCAAAAAATACAATCGGAAATGGCAAAATACCTTGCAAGATATATACACTTAGAATAAAAACAAATATTCTATATTACACAACTCTATGAAAATATGCCATCCTAAAAAAATAATTAATGATCCCGTTTTTGGATTCATTAACATCAATGATGAATTTATTTATAATATCATTCAGCATCCTTACCTTCAACGTCTAACGCGTATCAGACAACTCGGCTTAACCTACTTAGTTTATCCGGGTGCTCAACACTCTCGAATGAATCACTCACTCGGGGCAATGTATTTAATGAATGAAGCCATCGTTCAACTACGTTCTAAAGGGCATTCGATCACTCTTCAAGAAGCACAAGCTTCTTTGGCTTGTGCTCTGATGCATGATTTAGGACACACTCCTTTTTCTCATGCTTTGGAAAATACATTAGTAAAAAATATTCATCACGAAGCAATTTCCTTACTACTAATAGAAAAAATAAATAAAAAAATCAGAGGAAAGTTAGATTTAACCATTTCGCTTTTTAAAAATGAATATCCTAAAAAATTCTTTCATCAATTGATTAGTGGGCAATTAGACATAGATCGGTTGGATTATTTACGAAGGGATAGTTTTTTTTCAGGTGTCACTGAAGGAAATATTGGCTCAGCACGTATTATTAAGATGCTAAACATAAAAGATGACTGCTTAGTTATAGATTCCAAGGGTATTTATTCCATAGAAAATTTTCTCATGGCTCGACAATTAATGTTTTGGCAAGTTTATTTGCATAAAACAGTGATTGCATCGGGAAAAATGTTGATAAATCTTTTCAACAGAGCACGACAACTAACACAAAAAGGAATAAAATTATTTACCTCTCCTGCCTTGCATTATTTTCTTTCCCAATCTGTTGATAAATCAACCTTTCAAAATGATCCACAAGCAATCGAACATTTTGTCAATTTAGACGACAACGATATACTTTCAGTAATGAAAGTATGGTCTCAACACAGTGACAGAGTTCTTTCACTATTGAGCAGCAGTTTATTACATCGCAAATTATTCCAAATAGAAATAAAATCTACTCCTTTCAACCCTGCAGATATCGAAAAAAAACAAAAACAAATTGCAAATAATCATCATATTTCATTTCAAGAAGCCTCTTATCTTATTGCCCACGACGAAATATCAACTAATATATACAATGAAGCTGATGACAGTATAGACATACTATATAAAGACGGGACCACACGCAATATAGCAGAAGTATCTGACATGCTGAACATTAGATTATTATCTAAAAAAATCAAGAAATACTACTTATGTTTGCTCCGCAATTGAACGATTGAAAAATTGTCAGTTTTTTCAGATAAAAATACACCCAAATATACCTTTTTAACATCTTTGGACCTTTATTATCAGCTAGTTAAAGTAAAACATCTAAATCAGGATCAATATCCGAGAGAAAGAATATTACTTCCCTTTACCAATTCATTTTTAATATTATCCTTCCTAATTGATTTATAAATACTTTACAAATATTCTATATTTTCTGAGATGTTTAATATCAAAATAATTCCATTTCAAATGCATTTTGGAATTCAATTCCAACGCTGGATTACTTTTTACACAAAAAAATCCCATTTTATTACGAATAGGAACTAAATCGTAAGAAAACAAAATATTTAATCCTTTTTTCTTGTATCTCGGATGCATTCCCATAATATACAAATCAACAACTTTGCCTTCACTATACAATGCTTTCAATAAGTGAATCCACCCAAGAGGGAACAATCTCCCTTTTGCCATTTGTAAAGCTTTAGAAAGTCTTGGAATGGTAATTCCCATTCCAATTACGTTTACTTTATGAAAAATTAATGTTATCTCTTTTAAACGTAAAAATATAGGCATATACATTTTAGAGTAATATTCTATCAATCTATCGGAAAGTTCTAAATAACCATAAACAGAACGACAAATTTCATTCCATAATTGAAATATTTTCTTTACATAAGATAATAATTGCTTCCTTTGTTTAAATTTGACAATTCTAAATCCATATTTCTGCATAACAATTTTGTCAATTTGACGATGTTTATCCGGAGAATTGGATATTTGAATATGAAATTCTTCCCAATCTTGATCTTTTTTATATCCTAATCTAGTCAAATGTTCTTTGTAATAAGAAAAATTATAAGTAGTTGCCATTGTACCCAATTGGTCAAATCCACGAACAAGTAATCCCCTATGGTCTAAATCTGTAAATCCTAAAGGTCCTTGAATACCATTCATCCCTTTATCTCTTGCCCATTTTTCAACAGCTTTAAACAGGGCATTCGATACTTGGTCATCGTCTATAAAATCCACAAATCCAAATCGTGCGTATTGTTGACCCAATTTCTTGTTAGCATGATAATTGATGATTCCAGCAATTCTACCGGCTACTTGATCATTCTTGTAAGCCAAATAATAGACCGATTCACAAAATTCAAAAGCAGGATTCTTATCCTTCCGTAAATTCATCAATCCATTTGTAACTAATTCAGGTACATGATAAGGATGCCCTTTGTACAGTTTAATATTGAAAAAGACGAAACTCTGAAGAGAATCACTATCAGTTACTTCTTTAATTACCACTGCCATTTGTATAAAAAAATAAAGGTAATTCTAATGAATAATATCTACTTTGCTTTGCTTTTTTAAAATGGTATAATACCAGTATTATATCATTTATACTCATCCCAACTCTTGATGGGAATATTGTTCAGATCTATAGAACAAAAAGCATGTATAAATGCCGAAGCAAGACGAGAATTAGTAAATAAGGATATATTAAAATCGATTGCTCCACGACGAATTTTATAACCATTCGATAACTCTCCCTGCGTTAAATTTTTAGGAATGTTTATCACTAAATCTATTTGTTTCTCACGAATCATATTAAGTGCAGAAGGATTTTCTCTTTCGCTTGGTTGATACACACGAATAGAAGGAATATTGTTATTTGTAAAAAAATGATGTGTTCCCTCAGTGGCATATAATATATAACCCTTTTGTTGAAGTAAACGACATGCATTCAAAAGATATACCTTAGAGTGTAAAGTTCCGCCTGATACCAATATGTTTTTTTTAGGAACACTCATTCCAACTGAAAGCATAGATTTTAATATAGCTTCATAATAGTCGTCGCCAATGCAGCCGACTTCACCAGTAGATGCCATATCTACTCCCAGTATAGGATCAGCTTTTTGAAGGCGAGAAAAAGAAAACTGAGAGGCCTTGATCCCAACATAATCTAGATCGAATTCATTTTTATTTGGTTTATCGACAGATTCCCCTAGCATAATACGAGTCGCTAACTCTATAAAGTTCAACTTTAATATTTTAGAGACAAAAGGAAAACTTCGTGAAGCACGCAAGTTGCATTCTATTACTTTGATTTCGTTGTCTTTTGCTAAAAATTGTATGTTAAATGGACCGGTAATTAGCAATGCTTGTGCAATTCTTTTTGCCAACCGTTTAATCTTTCGAACAGTTTCCACGTACAGTCTTTGCGGAGGGAATTGAATAGTTGCATCACCTGAATGAACTCCTGCAAATTCAATATGTTCTGAAATAGCATAAGTAATGATTTCTCCTCCATTTGCTACTGCATCTATTTCTATTTCCTTAGCATTTTGTATGAATTCGCTAACTACGACTGGATGCTTTTGGGAAACATCAACAGCTAATTTCAGAAAAGTATTTAGTTCTGACTGATTGGCACAAACATTCATTGCTGCTCCTGATAAAACATATGATGGACGAATCAACACTGGAAATCCTACTTCTTCTATAAATTCATGAATATCAGACAGTGAACTTAATTCTTTCCATTTAGGTTGGTCTATTTCTAAATAGTCGAGCATGGATGAAAATTTATGCCTGTCTTCAGCATTGTCTATGTTGGAAGCATTTGTTCCCAAAATCGGAACACCAGATCTTTCCAAAGAAATTGCGAGATTATTTGGAATTTGCCCTCCAGTAGACAAAATCACACCTCTTGAATTTTCCATTTCGACAATATCCATAACCCTCTCATAAGTTAATTCATCAAAATACAAACGATCACATACATCATAGTCCGTAGAAACTGTCTCAGGATTGTAATTAATCATTACTCCCCTCCATCCTTTTTTCCGAATAGTTTCCAAAGCATTCACTGAACACCAATCAAACTCCACACTGCTACCAATGCGATAGGCCCCTGAGCCTAAAACAATTACTGAACATTTATCATTTAAATAATGGACATCATTTTCCATTCCATTGTAAGTTAAATACAAATAATTAGTCTGAGCTGGATACTCAGCAGCTAAAGTATCAATTTGCTTTACAACGGGTTGAATATTTAATGCCTTGCGATGTTCGCGTAAGAATATGATTTTACTAGCTGCTATATCAGAATTTTTATATAAAAGTTTAGTAATTTGATAATCTGAAAAACCTTTTCGTTTAGCAATCTTTAATAGACCGGTGGATAATTCATTTATAGAATTATACTTTTCTATTTTTTTGGAAATCTGATAAATGGCTTGCAATCTTTGAAGAAACCATAAATCAATTTGTGTTAATTTATGTATTCTATCAATTGAATAACCGGTTTTTAATGCTTGAGCAATAATAAATATCCGTTTGTCGGTCGGCTCACATAAAGATTTATCTAAATCAAATATATCCATATCTTTATTTGCTACAAAGCCATGCATGCCTTGAGCAATCATTCGCAGTCCTTTTTGAATTGCTTCTTCAAAACTACGGCCAATAGACATTACCTCTCCTACACTTTTCATATTTGAGCCAATTTCTTGGGATACACCATGAAATTTTCCCAAATCCCAACGTGGAATTTTACAAACAATATAATCCAAAGCTGGCTCAAAAAAAGCCGTAGTTGTTTTAGTAACAGAATTTTTCAAATCTTGTAATCCATAACCTAAAGCCAATTTTGCTGCAATAAATGCCAAAGGATAGCCTGTGGCTTTGGAAGCCAAAGCTGAAGATCTACTTAGACGAGCATTTACTTCAATTACACGATAATCCTCTGAATTGGTATCGAAAGCATACTGTACATTACATTCACCTATAATACCGATATGACGTACGATCCTAATAGATAATTCTCGTAATTTGTGATATTCCTGGTTAGTCAAAGTTTGTGAGGGAGCAACGACAATACTTTCACCTGTATGTATTCCTAGAGGATCAAAATTTTCCATGTTACAAACTGTAATACAGTTATCGTATTGATCTCGTACTACTTCGTATTCTATTTCTTTCCAACCTTTCAATGATTTTTCAATTAACAATTGATTTGAATAATTAAAAGCCCTTTCTGCCAATGACTGTAACTGTTCTTGATTATTGCAAAATCCACTACCTAATCCACCTAATGCATATGCTGCTCTTACAATAATGGGGTAACCTAGTTCTTCAGCTGCCCTACGGGCATCTTTAATCGTTCCTACTGCAATACTTTTAATCGATTTTACATTTATTTGATTTAATTTTTTTACAAATAATTCTCTGTCTTCCGTATCAATAATGGACTGAACAGTTGTTCCCAATACATTTACGTTGTATTTTTCGAAAATGCCAGATTGATGAAGAAATACTCCACAATTAAGTGCAGTTTGTCCTCCAAAAGAAAGCAAAATACCCTCAGGTTTTTCTTTCTCTATTACTTTTTCCACAAAAAAAGGAGTAACAGGTAAGAAATAAATTTTGTCGGCTACCCCTTCTGAAGTTTGTACGGTAGCGATATTGGGATTAATTAAAACAGTATAAATACCCTCTTCTTTTAGTGCTTTCAACGCTTGCGACCCAGAATAATCAAATTCTCCTGCTTCACCAATTTTCAATGCTCCAGAACCAAGTAACAAAATTTTCTTATATCTACGCAAATATGAAATGGAAGGAACAAAATGAAAGAATGCTTTTTTTACGTTCCCTTGTATAATCTGCTCTGTTTTCGATATACCTTCTATAAATATATTAAAAAGGAATTCTGTATCTGTGGGACCAGAAGCTGCTTCTGGATGAAATTGTACTGAAAACCAAGGATAAATTTTATGACAGATTCCCTCGTTAGAATTGTCATTCATATTGGTAAACAAAATTTCCCAATCATTGCTTAATGGTTTTGTATCTACTGCGTAACCATGATTCTGGGAAGTGATAAAACATTTTTTGGAATTTGCCATTCGTACAGGTTGATTATGACTTCGATGCCCATACTTCAGTTTATAGATAGTTGCCCCCCCTGCTTGCGCTAGTAATTGATTTCCCATGCAAATCCCCATGATGGATTTTCCATTCTTCATAGCTTCTTTGATATGATTTACTATGATTTGCCCATGTTCAGGATTCCCAGGCCCATTGGAAATAAATAATCCATCGTATTCTAATTCGTTGAAATTATAATTCCAAGGAACACGAATAATGTTAATATCTTTTTTCAACAAACAACGGATAATATTATGCTTTACTCCACAATCAACCAATACAACAGTTTTCGAACCATTCCCATATCTTAAAATCTTTTTACAACTGACCCTTGCTATTAAATTTTCCAAAGAAATATCTATGAAATCAATTTCATTAGGTGAATCAAACACAATTTTCCCTTTCATAGACCCATGTTCACGAATCAATTTGGTAATGGCTCGTGTGTCTATTCCAAAAATACCTGGAACTCTATGTTCTTTCAACCATTCTCCTAAGCTTTTTCGTGCATTCCAATGATTATATTCGTGAGAATATTCTGAAATAATTAGACCACTCACTTGAATCTTCTCCGATTCGTAAAATTTAGAAAGTCCATTTATTATACTATCTTCGGGTACACCGTAATTGCCGATTAAAGGATAAGTAACCGTAAGGATTTGCCCTGCATAGGAAGGATCGGTTAGACTTTCAGGATAACCAACCATTGCAGTATTAAACACCACCTCTCCTGAAGTTGGAATTTCGTATCCAAAAGAAAAACCCTCAAACCTCATTCCATTCTCCAGTATTAAAGCAATTTTTTTATTCATGAAACTAGTCCTGTATATATATATAGAAGTTGAATAAAAATTTATGTATAAATTTTTACAAATTGACTACAAATATATAGAATAAAAGCTGGTTTTTTCATTGTATAGAATGATTCGGCAGTTTAATATATTTTGTATATATTGTGAATATTTTTATCCCCTAAGTTTAGGATATGGCAAGAACAATTAAAGAAAAAGCATTACGTTATCATTCGGAAGGTAAACCTGGAAAAATAGAAGTTATTCCAACTAAGCCTTACAGTACCCAATACGATTTATCATTGGCTTATTCGCCAGGAGTAGCTGAACCATGTCTTGCAATAGAAAAAAATTCTGAAAAAGCATATGATTATACAGCGAAGGGGAATCTTGTTGCCGTAATTTCTAACGGAACAGCTGTATTGGGATTGGGAAATATCGGGGCACTGGCAAGCAAACCTGTAATGGAAGGCAAAGGACTATTATTTAAGGTTTTTGCAGGCATTGATGTGTTCGACATTGAGGTTAATGAAAAAAATGTTGACAAATTTGTAGAAGCTGTTAAAGCAATTGCTCCAACATTTGGTGGAATTAATTTAGAGGACATCAAGGCTCCTGAATGTTTTGAAATAGAAAAAAGACTGAAAGAAGAATTAGATATTCCGGTAATGCATGATGATCAACATGGCACGGCAATTATTTCTTCAGCAGGATTAGTTAATGCACTGGAAATAGCAGGTAAGAAAATTGAAGATGTAAAAATTGTTGTTAATGGAGCAGGAGCATCCGCCAGTTCATGCACACATTTATATATGGCCTTAGGAGCTAAAAAAGAAAATATTGTCATGTGTGATAGTAAGGGAGTAATTTCTGTCCACCGTTCTGATTTGACACCTGAGAAGGCATTTTTTGCTACTACGAAGAATGTGAATACTCTGGCAGAAGCTATGGTTGGTGCAGATGTTTTTTTGGGTTTATCTGTCGCTAATGTCTTAACAGGAGAAATGGTTCGTAATATGTCTGAAAACCCAATTGTCTTTGCGTTAGCAAATCCAAATCCAGAAATATCCTATCAAAAAGCCAAAGTTTCCCGTCCAGACATTATTTTTGCTACTGGTCGTTCGGATTACCCAAACCAGGTAAATAATGTATTAGGATTCCCTTATATTTTTCGCGGTGCATTAGATACTCGAGCAACGGTTATCAATGAAAAAATGAAACTTGCTGCTGTAGCAGCAATAGCTGACTTGGCAAAAGAATCTGTTCCTGACGTTGTAAATGCTGCTTATGGACTTTCCTGTTTAAACTTTGGAAAGGAGTATATTATTCCAAAACCTATGGATCCGCGGTTGTTAACCCGTGTTTCCATAGCAGTAGCAAAAGCTGCCATACAGTCGGGAGTAGCCAAGAAAATTATCACTGATTGGGACAGGTATAAAGATTATCTACGGGATTTAATGGGTTATGACAATAAACTTATCCGTCAATTAAGTGATATGGCTTCTAAGAGTCCAAAACGTGTTGTTTTCGCTGAAGGTTCGCATGAAAATATGTTGAAAGCGGCTGCACAAGTTAGAGATGAAAAGATTGCCCACCCAATCTTATTAGGAAACGACGAGCGTATCGCCAAATTAGCAGCTGAAAATCATATCGATTTGGAAGGTATAGAAATAATCAATCTACGTCATGATAGTGAAATGGACAGAAGACATAGGTACGCTGCTTTACTATCTGAAAAAAGAGCTCGCGAGGGAGCTACTCTTGATGAAGCTGTAGATAAAATGTTCGAACGAAATTATTTTGGTATGATGATGGTAGAAACAGGTGATGCTGATGCTTTTGTTACAGGTGTGTATACTAAATATTCTAATACTATCAAAGTGGCAAAGGAAGTGATAGGAATACGAGAAGGACATAGCACTTTTGGAACTATGCATATTTTGACAGGACAAAAAGGCACCTATTTCCTTGCTGATACCCTTGTTAATCGTCATCCTTCAACCGAAGAACTTATAGATATTGCTAAATTGACTGCCGAAACAGTTCGCTTCTTTGCTCAAGAGCCAGTGATTGCAGGAGTTTCTTATTCCAATTTTGGTTCATATACAGGAGGAAGTCCAGCAAGTATGCATGAGATGATAAAAATTATGCAACAAGAATATCCCAATTTAGCAATAGATGGAGAAATGCAAGTCGGTTTTGCTCTTGACAAAACTTTACGAGACCGCAAATATCCATTCAATCGATTATTGGGAAAAGATGTAAACGCAATGATCTTTCCCAATTTGAGTTCTGCTAATATTGCCCAAAAATTGCTACACGAAATGAAAGTGGGAGAAACGATAGGCCCCATTCAAATGGGGTTAAAGAAACCTATCCATTTCACTGATATTGCCAGTTCAGTACGCGATATTGTTAATATCGTTACAATAGCTGTGGTTGATGCTATTGTTGTGGAAAAATTGAAATCAAGATAATCCTTATCGTCTGTTTTTTCCTTTCAAGAAATTTGGATCTATCAATGTGTAAGCCCTCGAAAGGAGAAAAAAGAAAAACAAAAAAAGGGCCCGTCACCACCCCCACTTTCTTTTGAAAGATTATCAGGAATGAGTTGTTACGGGAATGAGTTGTTACGGATGTTGCGGAGGTAAGACTCGAACTTACGACCTCTGGGTTATGAGCCCAACGAGCTACCAACTGCTCCACTCCGCGATGTTTTATGAGTACGAAGGTAAATCTTTAAAAAAAAAAAAACAAACCTTTTTAGCTAATTTTTTTATTTTCTTGTCAAGGTCAGTTTTATACAAAATTATTTTATATTTGTAACACAAAATTTAGGGCGATGAAATTATTAGAAGGGAAAACAGCAATTGTAACCGGGGCTGCACGTGGAATTGGCAAATCGATTGCTACTGGCTTTGCCATGGAAGGTTGTAATATTGCATTCACTGATTTGATCATTGATGAAAATGTAGAAACAACTGTAAAAGAAATACAAGATTTGGGAGTAAGAGTGAAAGGCTATGCTTCCGATGCATCCAATTTCGGAGATACTCATAAAATAATGAATGCAATAGTTGAGGACTTCAACCACATAGATATTTTGGTTAATAATGCAGGCATTACTCGAGACAGTCTAATGATGCGTATGACTGAACAGCAATGGGATTTAGTCCTCAAAATAAACTTGAAATCAGCGTTCAATTTTATCAATGCTCTAGCTCCTATAATGATCAAACAAAAGTCGGGAAGTATTATCAATATAAGCTCCGTGGTTGGTTTACATGGAAATGTGGGACAAGCAAATTATTCTGCTTCCAAAGCTGGCATGATTGGATTAATAAAATCTGTTGCAAGAGAACTAGGAAGTCGTGGAATACGTGCTAATGTCATAGCCCCTGGATTTATTGCGACAGAAATGACTCATAAACTCTCAGAAGAAGTACAAAATAAATGGATAAAACAAATCCCGTTGCGTCGTGCTGGCACACCCAAAGATGTCTCCAATATTGCTTTATTCCTTGCTTCTGATCTCTCATCCTATGTTACGGGACAAGTTATTCAGGTAGATGGAGGAATGAATACTTAAATATAAGGTCATTCCTATCATTTTATGAAAATTTTAAAGTATCTTCTTACTTATTTCAAAATAAGATGTGCGATTTAGACAAATGGAAAAATATCCTTCATTTTTATTGGAAAATGCTATCAATGAATTTGCTAAGCTACCTGGTATTGGTCGTAAAACAGCTTTAAGGCTAGTATTTCATTCCCTAAAACGAACAACTAAAGAAGTTGAAAATTTTGGGAGAGCTATTATTGCTCTTCGCAATGAAATCAATTATTGTAAGGTATGCTATAATATTTGCGATAACGAAATCTGTGATATTTGCAGCAATACATCGCGAGATATTTCTTTGATTTGCGTGGTAGAAAATATTAAGGAAGTAATGGCGATTGAAAACACAAAACAATTTCATGGATTATATCATGTATTGGGGGGAGTTATTTCACCAATGGAAGGTATTGGTCCCGGAGATTTGCAAATAAAGAGTTTAATAGAAAGAGTTAAAAATGGTAAAGTAAGAGAAATTATCCTGGCTTTAAGTACTACAATGGAAGGAGACACGACTAATTTTTATATTTATAGGAAAATTTCCAATATTAATAGTGTGAAAATTTCAACTCTTGCTCGTGGGGTTTCTATTGGTGACGAGATTGAATACACAGATGAAATTACATTGGGGAAGTCTATATTAAATCGCATTGATTTCAGTAAGACTATAGTTCTACAACATTGATAATATCGATTTACCTCAGATCTAAAACATTATAAAGATTAATAATCCATAATCCATAATCCATGATCCATGATCAATAATCAATAATCAATAATCAATAATCAATAATCAATAATCATAGAAAAAATTTTTAGCATCCTTTATATTTAAATATATGCTGGCATATATATAGTATTAAATATATAGTATTATTGATTACTGACTAAAATTCAATAATAGTATTATAACGTCCATTAACTAATTTTAGTTGATTCTTAACTCTGGATATGTGATATAGAAAGAAAAACAACTCTACATAAATAGCAGTCAAATTTCATGAACTCTCTATTAAAAAAGTTATAAATAGAGATTTCGGAAAAATATCGATTCTTTGCACATACAAAGTTTTACACACGCCAAAAAACTTATACCCAAGAGTATTGAAGGATTATGTTATGGAATAATGCTCTAGAAATCATTCACCGTCCTCCATTTATGCACAAACTAATTCTTAAAAAAACCTCTCCTCTCACAAAGCCTACCATCTTCTTTAAAAAACGATGGATCATTAAAAAATAAAGTTGACAGCTCATCATCATCTCCAAACATCTTCTCTTCTAGAATAATTGTAAAAGGCAATTTGACCGAGAAAGCTCCTTTTTTATTGTACTCCTTAATTTTTCATCCGTATAAAAGAGAAGAAAAGGCTTATATCAAAAGAGAATTATTTAATAATTACTTGGTTAGTTTTTGCCCCTGTAGACATATCAAATACTCGCTGGTACTCGGTACTCATCAAGGTTTTTTAGAAAACGATAGTCCAACTATAATTAACAATATTCAGAATTAGAAATTATTTGAAAACAAATGAAATCATATGAATGACAAATTTCTAAAAAAAAATCAAATTTATAGAAAGACAAATTATCATAACAATATTATTTCTCAAATCCAAAATATAACGAAACAATACATTATTGTACCGCATTTATCTAAATGCTAAAAGATAAAATCAAAAAATAAAACAATATAGAATCACTTGAAACTACCTTTAAAAAAGGTATAGATAAATTTATACCAAAAATACTACGCAATAACTCTATTAGATATTTTTTTAAGGGGCATAAATTTTACAATTCAATTATTATATCCTTTAAACTTGCACTTTATATAAAAAATATAAAGAAGTTGATAAAAACGAAAGAAGAACAACTCACAAAAAGTGAGAGACATCACGACAACAAATACCAACATTTATTTAAAAAGCGAAAGTATAAAGATACTTGCGATAAACAATAAGCCGTAATAAGTAGAAAAGTAAAATTTGAACTAAAAGTAATATCCGAAAATCAATCAGGCACATTCTTTAGTTAACTAAAAAAAATAACAAATTTCTACCGATGTAAAGTTAAAAGTATTTCAATGGCTTTAATTGCAATAATTCTAATTAAAAGATTTTTCGTACATCTTGCTAAAATATTTGATGCAATAAGGTTTGCAACATACAAACCAGACTTGTGCATTACGTTTAACATTTTCTAAGTCTTCCTTTCTCTAAATCCCATTTTGATTCGATTTCTGACAAAGATTTATGAATTATTATTTGAAATAATAATCAAGGAAACAATATACTCTAAAACAACATAAATTTCATTTTTATTACTTAATAAATACTCCCTATACTTAGCATAACAATTCATCAACATTGAACTTTTGACCAAATTCCATACAAAGAAAAATATTTATAAAATCACAAAATCCTTAATAGTAAATAATAAAGCGGAGAGAACAGGATTCGAACCTGCGATGCCTTTTTAAGGCATACATGCTTTCCAAACATGCCTCTTTAACCACTCGAGCACCTCTCCTATCTTTCTAAAATAATTAGAAATCAAATATCGAACAATCTCTTGGCGTTGTTTGTTGTTTTTTCTGCAATGACTTCAAGAGATAAATTATAAATCTCTGCTACTTTTTGTACTGTATAAACGATGTAAGCAGGCTCGTTTCTCTTACCTCTAAGAGGAACAGGAGTAAGATAAGGAGCGTCCGTTTCTAAGAGGATTTTTTCAATAGGTACAAGAGATAAGTATTTTTGCAACTCAGCATTCTTATAAGTAATTGAACCGTTAATTCCTATCATAAAATTTTCAAATTTCAAAATTTCTTCCAAATTTTTTTGATCTCCAACAAAACTATGAAATACACCCCGCAACTTGTTTATCCCCACTTTGTACAGACTTTCAAAAATCTGTAAAAAAGATTCACGTGCGTGAATAACAATTGGCAAATTCCATTCGATACCCAAATTTAGCTGCTCTTCAAAGGCCTCTATTTGCTCTTTGGCATATGTTTTATCCCAATAAAAATCAATTCCAATTTCCCCTATCGCAATGTGTTTTCGTTTTTTCAATTCTCTCCGGACAACAATCAAATCTTTCCTATAGTCTGTATTGATACTTGTTGGATGCAAACCCATCATAGAAAAACAAACACAAGGAAACCTATTGCATAGAGCATTTACATAAGGAATAGAAATCAAATCGATATTAGGGATACAAAACTTTTTTACTCCCTCCACGAATGCTCTTCGGACTACCTCCTGAATATCAAAATCGAATATTTCAAGAGAAAGATGTGTATGCGTATCAACTAAAAACATTTAGTTATTTTCTTTCTTGAAAGTGAAATCACATGTACTTTAATATTTTACATATTTTCACACCTCTGATTATCTAAAAACACATCTCCTTCACTATCATAAATTTATAAGAAGTCCTAACCATGACCATGAATAAAATGAAAAAATATATAATTACCATTATGACCTAAGATGTCCTATTCATCAATTCTTTTGTTAACTCGACTAAGTCTACCTTTTTTTCTTCTTCAACATTTACTTTTTTTAAAGAGAACAACGCTCGTCTGTAATAACTTTCTATTGTTCTACAAGTTTTTTTCTTTATTTCCATCTTGTCATATAAAGAAATAATAGCCGTGATTTTTTCTTCTTTTTGTTCTTTTTCATTTAACCAAAAGAGCAATTCCTTTCGTTCCATTTCATCACAAATATTTAAGGCATTTATGAGTAAGTACGTTCTCCTATTCGAAAAAATATCACTACCTATCTCTTTGCCAAAAGAACTATTCCCATATACGTCTAGCATATCATCTTGTATTTGAAAAGCAATGCCTAAATTGATACCAAAATCTTGCAAGAATTTTGCATCTTGTCCACTTGCTCCACCTACAATAGCTCCCGAATACAAACAGGCAGATAACAGTGTAGCTGTTTTAAGACGAACTAATTCCAGATATTCCTTTTTACGAACATCTAAACGATTTTCCAATAACATATCGTATGCTTGTCCTTCACAAACCTTTGCAGCAATAGAAGAAAATAAGTGTAATAGAATATCTCTATATTGTAGAGGTGACTTAGCTATATATTTATAAGCAAGTATCAGCATAGAATCACCGGCAAGAAGTGCTATTGTTTTATTCCATTTTGTATGGACGGTTGACTGTCCTCTTCTTAAGAAGGCATTATCTATAATATCATCATGCATCAGAGTAAAATTATGAAAGATTTCCCAAGCCAATGCCACATCTATGGCACATTTTATATTTTCCTGAAACAAACGACAAGCCATGAGTGTAAATATAGGACGAATTCTTTTCCCTTTCATAGACAAAAGATAAATCATAGGCTCGTAAAGTTCTTTCGGTTGTTTAGGATAAGATATTTCAGCAATCTTCTTTGTAATAAGTGGTAATGCCTCTTGATAGTTCATTTTTTTTCTTTGAAAGATTTGAAAGATTTGAAAGATTTGAAAGATTTGAAAGATTTGAAAGATTTGAAAAGTAACAATATATAAAAGATCTAATCCTGAAAAAATGAAATATAAATAGTCACTTATGTGACAAGTCTCTAATCGTTCATTTCATCACTCTTTCAAATTTTAATTATCATAAAATCCTTTCTTAAAAATCTCCGCATAAACAATCATGCGACGAATTTCATCTATATTCTTAATAGGGAAAAAATCATTATTCAAACTTTCCATCTCCATGCACACAGTATCATCAATTGTAGAAAAAGTTTTCGGCTCAACTGCTCGAATAGCTTTTGCTTGCATCGTACTTTTATTTTTAGCAGTCCTTTTTTTAGTAGAAGTATCTGGAGAATACATTTCCTTTTCACTCTTATAGTGAGGCACGTCTGTTTTCATTGTATCTCGTTTCTTTTCTCTAGTCGCTTTCGTTACTGAACGAAAAACAACTACGAAAACAATCAGTAAAGGAACATAATCAGACCAATTCATAACTCTTCTAAGTTCTATAATTTTTTCAAAAATGTCAAATATACAACTTTCCTAAAAGGAAGTTTACTGATGAATTATTGACATAGCCAGTACAGATATAATATTTACTTAGTCCGTTATGAATTTTCATATCTGTTGTACTGATATGCCAAAGTTTTCATCTCATATTTACTGTCATTCAATAAAGCAATCCCATTTCCCATTTCAACTCTGTACATGTGCAATCTCTATACCAAAATAAAAGCTAAACATCCCAGCTAAATGTCTCATTTCTTTTTTAAACTATTTCTTTATCAATCTCTCTCCTATTGACCCCTCTCGGAATTCATTACACATCCATCATACCGAAAACAAGTAGGTAATAGTATGAATAGTTTTCCAATGAAAGTTTTCTTAAAAAAATAATAACTGTACATACTTATTCTTTTCAAAATTTTTCAATTTTAAAAAATCCGCTGGTATTGTTCTAAAATTCCGAATAGTTCTGAAAGAAACATTCAACAGGTTACTTAAAATTAACTAACGTTAATTTTTACAAATCATTACAATGTAACCATTCCTCTCCCAGTTTCCCCCTGACAAAGTTCACTACTACATTCCACCATCTATTTATTCAATTTATATATAATGAATAACTTTCGACCTGACAGCATTGTGTAAGAAATATATTTTTAATGCATAATTGTTTTTATACTACAAAAGATTTTGCAAAAAAATCCCTAACTTGTGACCACGAATCTTTTCAAAAAATATGTTCGAAGAAAAATTGTCAACTGACAATAATATTCGAAGGATATTCATCGAAACTTATGGATGTCAAATGAACATTGCTGATAGCGAAATCGTAATCGCTATTGTGCAAATGGATGGTTTTGAATATACTGAAAATATATTGGAGGCTGATGTCGTTTTGATAAATACTTGTTCCGTTAGAGAAAATGCAGAAAAAAAAATATTTTCTCGACTACAATATTTTCAATCCTTAAAAAAAAAAAGGAATCAGCTTATCATTGGTGTATTAGGTTGTATGGCAAAAAGAATAAGGGAAACATTGATACAACAATATCATGTTGATCTTGTAGTTGGACCAGATTCTTATATGGATTTACCTCACTTAATAGGAACGGTTGAAAAAGGAGCAAAAGCTATCAACATAAACTTATCATCTACTGAAGTTTACAAAGGTATTGTCCCCTTAAAATTATCAAGAATTAAAATTTCTGGTTTTATTTCCATCATAAGAGGTTGTAATAATTTTTGTTCCTATTGCATTGTCCCTTATACTCGTGGTAGAGAAAGGAGTCGTGATCCAAAGAGTATTTTGAATGAATTACACATTTTAAAAGAACAAGGATATAAAGAAGTAATACTCTTAGGACAAAATGTAAATTCCTATTTTTATAAAAATGAGAACATTACAGATTTTCCACATTTACTGGAATTAGTAGCTTTGAATGCACCTGAAATGCGTATTCGTTTTACCACTTCTCATCCTAAGGATATGGGAGACGAAACTTTAAGAGTGATTGCCAAATACAATAATATTTGCAAACACATTCATTTACCAATCCAATCGGGAAGTTCTAAAATCCTAAGAGCTATGAATCGAAAATATACACGAGAATGGTATTTGCAACGAGTAACATCTATTCGAAAAATTGTCCCCGAAGTAAGTATTTCAACAGATTTATTTTGTGGCTTTCCATCCGAAACAGAGGAAGATCATAAAAAAACGCTTTCTCTCATGAAAGAAGTTGGTTTTGATTCGGCATTTATGTTCAAATATTCAGAACGTCCGGAAACTTATGCCTCTCGTTATCTTCCCGATAATGTTCCAGAAGAAGTAAAAATCAGACGTTTGAATGAAATCATTACCCTACAATTAAAAATATCTCTCATGAAAAATAAAGAAAATATTGGGAAAACAATGGAAATATTAATAGAAGGTTTTTCTAAACGTTCCCGAGAACAACTGTTTGGGAGAACTTTACAAAATAAAATTGTTCTATTCCCTAGAAAAAATTACCATATTGGCGAGAAAGTGTTAGTTGAAATTAAAAAAGCTTCTGCTGCTACTTTATTTGGCGATCCAAAATTATAATCGTTTTTGCTTTGTGACCGCGACAGGATTCAAACCTGTAACCGGCTGATCCGTAGTCAGCTACTCTATTCAGTTGAGCTACGCGGCCATTTTTCAAAACTAATAACAATGCAAATTTAATTTTTATCTTTATACTTTGTTTTGCTTTTGCTAAAATTTATTAGCATAACAAAGAATTTTTTACTTTAGAATAATATATCGATTTCAAAAAATACATGGCTATACTATAGATAGCTCCTTTATCCTTTATAATAAGGGATTTTGTTCCTATTTCAGAAAAAAACAACACAAGAGCATACATTCATAATTAATCCCCTGTGAATTGGAAACTATACAGATGACGAGTTTATTGAACTAATAATATTATGTTTTAAAAAAAACTTTTTTCAGAGAAAAAAATCTTCATCTTCTTTACTTGTTTGATTTTAAAAAAACTAGCCCTAAACTATAGAAAACAGTAAAAGAAACATGATATAAAGCTCAGAGACGTTGAAGACACCTAAAAGAATAAAGAAGGATTGAAAAGGAGGGACTTGGTCTTACTAACAATAAATACCAGATAGGGACACAGAGGCTCTATACGATGATAATATCCATGATATGAAAAATGACATGAATGGGCTTCTATCGTACCAATAATATACTCCCGCATTTTGGCAAGAGCATCAATATAAAAGGGCACATAAAATGGATGCGGAAGACAAGTCCACTGACCCCCTGTTAATTCGGAGCTCAAACATATATACTATATATATAACTGTCACAGGATTATCGACCTATTATTAGGATGAGAAGAGCTAAGGCTCTAAAAATAGAGAATGTGAATAACTATCTATCTGATAGATGGAGAGACTGGCATATAAGTCAGAAAAATCTCATGGGTAAAAATTGAGAAGATTGATAGTCAAAAGTGAAATGGAGAAAAACTATTCATTGACTAGCTGATATTGCAAATAAGATGAGAATATAAATAAGAAAAAAGAAAAGCTCTCCTACAAAATATACCATTACAACCAAACTAACCCTGAAGTCCAACGTTGTCTCTTTAAGATAAACTGCTAAAAAACTCGCTATCCAAAGTCTAAAACAATGAAGAAGAATATCAGTGGAGATTCATCTAATAATCATGAAATGTAAGTTTTTGATTCCGTATAGAATGGTTAACTACATCATTTAAGAAGTCGGTGACACCCGAACATAAACTCAGACGCTCCACTGAAGATGAACAAACATGCAGAAGAGAAGCACAAAGAGATTTTACAACAGGGTGACGAAAGACAATAATCAGGCCTGAAGAAGAGCTATGAAGAGGAGAAGAGAGGAGGTGGAAGGTGGGGGGGGGAGAAAGGAGCCCAAAACAAAGATAAATGTAAGAAGCATAATCTTATACTACCTGCGTAGGATAGGAATAGGTTTTTTGCTAAAACACCTAAAGTAGACATAATTATAATTTGTAGTCTGCTATTATTTATTAATTTTTCAAAAAATTAAAGAAACAATAGAATCATAGCCATTCCTTTCCAATCGAATAGTAGGTATTATTTTAGTTTTTTATTACCTAAATAATATTTTTTTCATTGATAACTTAAATGAGAGAACAAATAATTTTTGCTGGATTTTTTATTTATTTTTTATCTTTGAGCAATAACAGTGACGAAACTTTTTTGAAAAAGCTAGTATCGATCTTGTTTGTACTCTCTCCCTGTTCTTTCCCCTATGGAAAGTATAGCTCTGAAGAAAGCGAGGTCATTATGTTTGTAAGAGAGGAGAATACGCTGTATTCGGGTAAAAATGAAAGGTGGACAAATCTTCTCCTGCTAACTGTAGCTTTCGTATTAGCTTGCTTTGAACGTAAATTTTGAGAAATAAATGGGAAAGTAGGCTCCATTGGAATGAACATCCTAAAATAAAGCTAACAAGTGTCTTTATCACAAAGGTGAAAACTATGTTCAAAGCATGCAAACGGTAACAATCGTATATATAGTTTTGATAAATAGCTTAAAAAAACGCTTCTTTTATGATTATAGTTAATCTAATTCAGTTATAAAAAGATCGAGTTTTTTTACTTTTGAGCAATGAAAAGACAAAAATTTAGTTTTTGATTATTATTTTAGATAATTGCTACCATAAAAATTGCAATCATTAAATCCACAAGGAGGAATAATGAAAATATTAAAACAACAATTAGCAAGAAAATTACTTGATATCAAAGCAATAAAGCTTCAATCCACTAATCCTTTTACATGGGCATCGGGCTGGAAATCCCCCATTTACTGCGATAATAGAAAAACTCTCTCTCATCCACCTATCCGCAATTTTATCAAATTAGAGCTGATACGAACTATTTTTGAAAATTATGAAAGTATAGATTCCATTGCTGGAATAGCCACAGGAGCAATTGCTCAAGGAGCAATGATAGCAGAAGAATTAAATCTGCCTTTCACATATATTCGTTCGGTCCCCAAAGATCATGGATTAGAAAATCTCATTGAAGGTGATTTGAAACCAAATGCTAAAGTGGTAATAATTGAAGACTTAGTTTCTACAGGAGAAAGTAGTTTGAGAGCCGTTAAAGCTATACGTGATGCAGGATGTCAAGTAATAGGAATGGTAGCCATTTTTACTTATGGATTTCTCATCGCTGAAGAAAAATTCAAAGCAGCTAAAGTTAAATTGATTGCACTCTGTAACTATGATACTGTTTTAGAAGAAGCTCTAGAGACAAATTATATCAATTCATCTGAAATTAAAATTCTTCAAGAATGGAAAAAAAACCCATCTCAATGGGGGAATCAACTAAAATAAATTTATGACTAAATATACAAATGATATAAAAACACCTTTTTACAATCAACTACAGATATGCGAAATGTTGTCCAATATAATTAGTCTTGAAAAGATAAGAGATAAAATCATTAACAATAAATTTCAATACCTTTCCTTCGGTGGAAATTCTTCTTCTTTTCTCATAAATCCTATAGGGGAAGTAAAAATTTCCATTATCAAACATATTACTCCAAAAACCATTAAGTTTTTAACTAGTCAAATTTCGACAAAGGCTAACATGTGAATCCAATTAGTTTCAAGGTCTGAGAATGAAACAAAAATGAAGTTAATCATAAAAGACACTCTAAATCATTTTCTTAAATCAATGTTATTCAACTTTTTGCAAGAAAGAATAAATAAAATTGCCGACGTTTTGACAGAAACACTATACAATGAAATTGTGGCAAAAAAATATTGAGATCAATAAAGAAGTAGAAAAATTTACGATTGATAAAGATCGTGAAATGGATTTATACCTAGTAAGGTCAGATATTTTAGGTTCTATAGCTCATATTACTATGTTGAATAGTATAGGATTACTAACCTCTAGTGAACTTAGTCAATTGCTTATCGAACTTAAAAGTATTTACAAATCAATTGATTATAAACAATTCTCAATTGAAGAAGGAGTAGAAGACGTTCATTCCCAAGTAGAATTGATGCTCACCAGAAAATTGGGTGATATAGGAAAAAAAATTCATAGTGGACGTTCTCGCAATGACCAGGTATTACTGGACTTAAAGCTCTTTACAAGAGATGCTATTCAAACTTTGACTAAGGAAATTTCGGAATTTATAAACTTTTTAATCATTCAAAGCGATAAATACAAAAATATTTTACTTCCGGGATACACTCATTTACAGATAGCAATGCCTTCATCTTTTGGACTTTGGTTTGGAGCTTATGCCGAAAGCTTGGTAGATGATTTATTATTGTTACAAGCTGCTTATAAGATATGCAATCGTAATCCTCTAGGGTCAGCCGCTGGTTACGGTTCTTCTTTCCCTTTGAATAGGCAACTCACTACGGATTTATTGGGATTTGATTCCATGAATTACAATGCAGTATATGCCCAAATGGGAAGAGGAAAAATGGAACGAACAGTAGGGTTTGCTTTAGCAGGAATTGCAGCAACTTTTTCCAAATTAGCTTCTGATGTGTGTTTATATAGCAACCAAAATTTTGAATTTATTAAACTTCCCAATGAATTTACTACTGGTTCAAGTATTATGCCTCACAAAAAAAATCCAGATGTATTTGAACTAGCAAGAGCAAAATGCAACTGGATACAAAGTGTTCCCCAACAAATTACCTTAATCATTAATAATCTCACTTCAGGATACTTTCGCGATTTGCAAATAACAAAAAAAATATTTTTACCCTCTTTTGAAGAATTGTCAGAATGTATTCGAATGGTTTTTCGAATGATACAAAAAATAGATATTAATACTCATATCTTGGATAATGATAAATATTCTTTCATATTCAGTGTAGAAAAAGTTAATGAACTTGTCTTACAAGGACTACCTTTTCGTGATGCATATAAACAAGTAGGGTTAGAAATTGAAAATGGTAATTTTACCCCAAACAAAAAAGTGAACCATACACACGAAGGAAGTATTGGTAATCTTTGCAATGATAAGATCACCGCAATGAAAGAGTTAATTATTGATGGATTCAACTTTGAAAAAGTAAATAAAGCAGTACAAAACTTGCTAAAATAAATAGCCAAAGCATATTTTCAAGTTTTTACAGTTCTGAATTTGAATTTTTCAGACAAAAAAATCTAATACTTATTTTTTTATTTAGATTTTCCAAAAATCTAAATAAAACAAAGAAAAAAGGAATAGATATCATGTTTAGAACTAACTCTTTAAAGAGTTAAACAGATTTGCAAGTTCTATAAATTCCTCTATAGATAATTGTTCAGGACGTTTGTAAAAAAGCGGGGAAATAGAAATACTAGTTTCTCTTCTGAACAAAGACTTCAAAGAATTTCTCAAAATTTTACGCCGTTGATTGAAAGCCGTTTTAACAATAGTTCTAAATAAAGATTCATCACAACCCAAATTTGTTCTCCCATTACGAACCATACGAACAACTGCAGAATCAACCTTTGGATTAGGATTGAAACAACTTGGAGGTACGGTAAAAAGATATTCTACATCATACCAAGTACGTAGCAAAACAGTAATAATTCCATAAGTTTTCTTTCCAGGTGAAGAAACTAAACGTTCTGCAACTTCTTTTTGTAACATTCCAGAGCAAGAAAGGATTTTATCTTTATAATCCAATATTTTAAAAAAAATTTGACTAGCAATACTGTAAGGATAATTGCCAATTACATAAAAATATCCAGGGAATAAATCGCCTAAACTCAACTTCAGAAAATCTGCCTCAATAATGCGATTACCTAACTGTGGATAACGTTTTTTTAAAAAATTTACAGATCGTTCGTCTATTTCTACAACTGTTAAATTCCTCTTACTATATAAAAGAAATTGAGTTAAAACACCTGTACCAGGGCCAACTTCTAATACTGGAAGTTCAGGATAAAAAGAAGTGGTTTCAACAATACGCTGAGCAACAGACAAATCATTTAAAAAATATTGCCCTAAAGATTTTTTAGGAAAAATTCTATAAATATTAGACATGTTACAGACAGTAGGAAGCAAAGATAAGTTTTTTGTGGTAATTTTACCGTCCTACCAAAAAACAAAAAAACTTATGCACATATATGAAAACTATTCATTACTAAAGTATAATACTTTTCATTTGAATGTTAAAACTCGTTGGTTCGTAGAATACGAATCAGAAGAGGATTTACAAAAATTACAAAAAGATAAACATTTTTGTTCCAAATCGATTTATCATATTGGACAAGGTAGTAATTTGTTATTTTTAAATAATTTTGAAGGTACAATCGTCCATTCAGGGATAAAAGGAATTGAAATTATCGAAGAAAACAAGGAATATATTCGTCTCAAAGTAGGAGCTTCGGAAAATTGGGATTCTTTCGTATCCTATTGTGTTGATAAAGGTTGGGGAGGTATTGAAAATCTCTCTCTGATTCCTGGAGAAGTCGGAGCAAGCGCTTTTCAAAACATTGGAGCATACGGAGTAGAAATATCCAATGTTATAGACGAAGTACATACTTACTCTGTTATAACAAAATCAAAACGAATATTCTCATACAAAGAATGCAATTATTCTTATCGCCACAGCTTTTTTAAAAACTCAAGAGGGACTTTTTACATTACACATGTAGTATACAGACTTTCTAAAAAACCACAATTTAAATTAGACTACGATAATATAAAATTTGCTCTAAAAGGAAAAGAAATTAATCTATCCACTATACGAAAAGCTATTGTTTCTATTCGTCAATCATATTTACCTAATATTGCAATTTTTGGGAATGCTGGTAGTTTCTTTACAAATCCATATATTCATATTGCTCATTATGAACGACTAAAAAAACAATATCCTAGCATTCCTTTTTATCCTATTGACAAAAAAACAGTAAAGATCCCTGCAGCTTGGCTGATTGAACAATGCGGAGGCAAAGGTAAGTGTTTAGGAGGTGCAGCTATCTATAAGAAACAGCCTTTAATCATTGTCAACCAAGGGAATGCTACGGGCAAAGATATTGCACAACTAGCAGAAAAAATTTACTCTTTAGTAAAAGACACTTTTGGTATAGAACTTCAGACGGAAGTAGATTACTTATAAACCTAACACATCACATATAATTGCCTGCCGAGCAAAAATACCGTTTCTAGCTTGTTCAAAATAGTACGCCTTGGGATTAGTATCCACATCAGAAGTAATCTCTCCTACACGAGGTAAAGGATGCAATATTCGAAGATTATCTTTACTATCAGCGAGCATATCATTAGAAAGAACATACACATTTTTCACCTTCTCGTATTCAATCAAATCATTAAAACGTTCTCGTTGTACACGAGTCATATAGAGTATATCAGATTGATTGATTATATCTACCAAAAAATCCGAGTGATCGAAATATTGAATACTGTTTTCATCCATAAACTGCTTATAAATAATCGGTAACTTCAATTCTTCAGGAGCAATAAAATGAAAAGTAGGATTAAAATAAGACATACCATTAAGAAGAGAATGAACAGTTCGACCATATTTCAAATCGCCCACTATAGTAATAGTCAGGTTGTAAAGTGTTCCTTGTGTTTTGTACATAGAATAAATATCCAATAAAGTCTGCGAAGGATGTTGATTGGCTCCATCGCCAGCATTGACAATCGGCACATCTGTTATTTTAGAAGCGTAACGAGCTGCTCCTTCTAAATAATGTCTCATAATAATAACATCAGCATAATTACTCACTATTTTAATGGTATCTTTTAAGGTTTCTCCCTTAGAGCTACTCGTAGTATGAACATCAGAAAACCCAATAATCCGACCATTCAAACGATTAATAGCTGTCTCAAAACTCAAACGGGTGCGTGTAGATGGCTCAAAAAAAAGCGTAGCACAGATTTTATCCTTTAATAAAAGCTGATTTAGATTTCGTTCAAAATATGCCGACCGTTCAATCAAATGCAAAATATCTTGTTTGGAACAATCGGTAATAGATACAAAATCCTTTTTTTTCATAAAAAACCTATTTCATAATATTCACGGAATAAAGGTATCATCCATCACAGCATGCCGTTATTCAGTATATTTGTCGAGCACGAAATATAATAAAAATCAATACCCGCATAAAATTAATAGATATATAACAATTCTCACTCCTTTAATCTTATTAAAACTTAATATTTTAAGTTGGTAATTTCTCAAACTGATATCAATTGCGCAAAAATATATTTTTTAATCTTTCATACGTCCGATTCGCTTGGATTGGATAGTAATGTTTGAAACATTTTCCAAATTACTTTATTTTTGCGGGAGTAGAATTAGAACGATTATTATTATGTAAGAAAACTCTGTTGATTTGATTTCCTTCTCCGAATTTGTTTTTACTTCAACTTGCTTTTCTCTGAACAGAATTTAAGTAATTCAAATTCTCTCCCTACCATTATTCACAATAATAATAAATAGGTAAAAAAAGTTGCGAAGTGTATAATAGAATTTTAAATAAGAAAAAATATTCCAAATAAATACAATTTTATATCAAGGTAAAAAATGATTTCCAAGTAGTTCTGTATCTAGTGACATAGAAAAATCATTACACTCTCTTCCCTTTTTTAAAAAAAACTTAATCAAAGATGCCTTTATTATATCATAAACTATACAAAATTGCATTGATTATCTCATTTATTAGATGCTTTTTCATTAATAAGTTAACCAATTGAAAACATAGCTATAGATATAAATATTTTAAAATTTTCTTCATTAATCGACATTATAAATTGTTTCCGAAGAGTTTTGATTATATCTTTGCAGGAAGTATGTGTGTTTTTTTACTTTATTTTTAATAAAAAAATATTTAGCTCCATTCTTTGAGCAGAGGGATTTGCTTAAATTTTACTAGTATGAATTAATGTCTTGAACATTTCCATATATTTTTCAAAAAAGGATGAGGTTACAAAGACAAATGTCAGCTAAGCTTGTTTACTTGTAAAGTACAAGAGTTTGAGAGAATCTACTGCTAGCATTCAAGATATTGTGCTAAGTAGTTTAAGTTTTCTTTACTGTAAAAAAAGTAAAATGTCTTTTAAAATTGAACAGAATAAATTAATAATCAATGTAGATTTGAATATCTACAATCAAGAAACAATTACTTCCGCCGCCTACAAATTTACTGACAGGTACTATATTTCACAAAAGCGAATTGGCGACATTACTTCTATATCTTTTCAAAAAAAAATTGAGAGTGTCACAAATTGGACATTATTAGAAAAAGAATTTGGAAATGAACTCATTGACCAACAAGTCCGTTTTGATACAGAACAGAAATTTGGTTATATCCGTAATAGAATAGTTGAAAAAGCATTCTCACCAATAAGTTAGAGTTTATGACAAAGACATACCAACTATTGCCCTTTCGATTTGAAAGATTTAGTGACACTGAATACTTTCTCTCTAATGATGTTGGTGAATTTGAATTTTTGTCGATAAATGACTTCCGAAAATTTGTATCCCAACAAATGGATACAAAAAGTGATGCATTTCTCAATTTGAAATCTAAACAAATAGCTACAGATACAGATATAGAGCCTATAATTGAAATGTTGGCAGCTAAATTCCGTACAAAGAAAAGCGTACTTAACAACTTCACGAGTTTACATATGATTGTTCCTACTGTGCGCTGTAATTCCAATTGTATTTATTGTCAAGCTTCAAAGAAAAATTTAATTGAAAAGGGATTCGATATGTCGAAAGGTATTGCTAAAAAGATTGTAAAAATGATTTTTGAAAGTCCTTCGTCTATAATAAAAATCGAGTTTCAAGGAGGTGAACCATTAACAAATTTTGAAATGGTACAATATATTATGGAAGAGGCAGAATGGATTAATTTATTCAAAAAAAAACATTTAGAGTTTGTGATTTGCACAAATATAAGTTTGATTACACCCAAAATTCTAAGATACCTCAAAAAACATAAATGTCATATTTCAACTTCATTGGATGGTCCAAGCGATTTACATAATACCAATCGTCCTTTACAGGAGACCAAATACAGTCATGAGATTTTCGAGGAAAAACTGGATTTATGCAGAATAATATTAGGGAAAGATAGCATTTCTGCATTGATGACAACAACATATTACAGTTTAGGACGTTTCAAAGAGATTATAGACGAGTATATCCGATTGGGCTTTAATTCAATATTTTTAAGAGCATTGAATCCTTATGGATTTGCGAAACGTGACAAACATAAAATTGCTTATCCTATTTCGGAATTTATCGATAATTACAAAGGAGCTTTGAATTATATCATCGAATTGAACTTGAACGGTATATTTTTCGTTGAAAACTACGCAAGACTATTATTGACACGTATCCTAACACCTTTTGCAACAGGTTTTGTCGATTTACAATCACCCGCTGGAGTAGGTATCAGCGGTGTTATTTATGACTATAATGGTGATGTATACGTTTCCGATGAAGCAAGAATGATGTCGAGCTCCAATAATTACTACTTCAAGATGGGAAATGTAAAAGAAAATACTTATCGAGAAATGTTTAATGGGGAGTTTTTACATAATGTAATAACCAATTCTTGTACCGAATGTCTCCCTGTTTGTAGTGAATGTGCTTATCAGCCATTTTGTGGGGCAGATCCTGTTCGTAATTTTTCCGAACAGAATGATATGATTGGACATCGTCCAACAAACGAATCTTGTAAAAAACACAAGACGATTATCAAATACTTGCTTAAACTTCTTAAAAAGAACGATCCCAAAATTAACAATGTTTTTTGGTCTTGGATAACAAGACAGTCATAGCAAACGATTATGAAATATTTATCAGGAATTCCAGAAAATATAAAAACTGAAATCCTTGGGAAAGTAACTTTCAAAAGAACCAGATTTTCAAAGAAAAATTACATTTATATTGCACTTGATACATCTAAGTTCCCATCAGGCTATTCAGCTATACTAACAAATGTTCAAAAGCAAGCAATAAACCAACCTGCTATCTACAATATTCAACAACTAGATCAGCTAAATGAAGGAGATGTGATACGTATCACTCCCGATGGATCAGTGAACATTCTATATGAGATTTGCTCTATTCACAATGCAATTATTGCAACGGAGCGATGCAATCACAGATGCGTCATGTGTCCGCAACCTCTTATTCTACAAGAAAAAGATAAAACAAATTTCAATCTCAAATTACTTTCCATGTTTGACAAAAACACAAAGAATATTGGAATAACAGGTGGCGAGCCTACGCTTATTGGCGATAATCTTTTTGTTCTAATTAAAAATATTAAAAGATATCTGCCTAAATCATCTATCAGTTTACTATCCAATGGAGTAAAATTTGCAGATCGAAAATACGTTCAAAAACTTGCTTTAATTTGTCACCCCAATTTGCAAATTGATGTTCCTTTGTTTTCAGATATTGATGTGGAACATAATCGGATTGTTGGTGCAAATACCTTTTATAAAACTATTGAAGGACTCTATAATCTAGCTCTTTTTCATCAGAAAATTGGATTAAGAATAGTCATACATAAACAAACGTTTAGGCGATTACCTCAATTATCGGAATTCATATACCGGAATTTTCCATTTGTTTACCATATCGCTTTTGTACAAATGGAAACAACAGGATTAGCTTCGCTAAATATTGACAAAATTTGGATCGACCCCTATGAATATAATACAGAATTGGAAGAAGCTGTTTTGAATCTTGCTCTCCGAGATATGAGAGTCTCCATTTATAATGCTCAATTATGTATTTTACCAAAAAGTATACAAAATTATGCCCGTCAATCTATATCTGATTGGAAAAATATCTATTTGCCAGAATGTGATGAATGCAAAATGAAAGGTAAATGTGCCGGATTTTTTGTTTCGGCAAAAAAACATCACAGCAAATATATAAAATCAATGAATTTTTCATCGTCAAGTGAAATTTAAGAAGATTCTGTATTATGCATTTTTTGTTGCTCTTACTGTTAAGTATATTTTTGTTTAGATGGAATACAGCTAAGGCAATAAAAAAAGAAACTAAAAGAGAGATGCAAAAAACTTGTATTTTGCGCAAGAGGACACACAACACCAATGTCTGAACTAAATAGCTTATACTACTCAGAGCAGCAATATCCCAAGAAGGGATGAACAGTTTGCACCCGAGACTATTCTCCCCTTTTTTACTCTTTTAAGAAATTTAAAAGAGAGCTAACAAAGTAATTACGTACTTAATTGATATCAATAATCAAAAGTATCCCCTTCACTCAAATTCTCAAGATCCTCATCATCTGAACTTTCCGTCACAAATTCATCATGATAAAGATGTTCACCTTCATCTCTATCAGCGAAAAAAAAATCAGAAAGACTCCCTTTCCCAATTTGAGCCATTTGCTTAGGTGGATTCCCTGCAAGTTTAACAATTCGAGGATTATCTTGATTTTCTCCATGAATGATTTCACACAATTCTATAAAAAAACAACGATCATTTAACTGATCAAAAACATAAACTAACTTTTGTTCCTTTTCATTAAGATATTCGCTTAATTGACAAGAACCCATTACATAAATATTTCTATCTGAATTTGATTCCATATCAATCAGAGTGATTTCCATTTCTCTAGACCAATCGTTATTACAAATAAAAAACGAAGTAAATTGGTCCTTAGTATAATTCACAGAGCTCAGTATTGTTTCATGTAACTGAAAAAATGTTGCTTCAGAATCAATAGTAATATCCCTACGAAAGTTATTTACCTCATCAGAAACTAAAACAAAACGATAAACCATATCAACTCTTTTAATTAAAATTAATAATTCTCATTCTAAATAATCTATTAAACTATATTTACCTATATATAAATTAAAAATACAAGCCAAATTTTTATTATTTCAACCCTACCCTACACAATGTTTCTCTTCTAATTCATATTTTATAGTAAAAAACAATCACGCATCTTCTGTATGAATCCAGTTTGGTATATACCAAAAATTCCTTATCTAACAAAATATACAAGCATTATAATCCATTTCTTATCTCATAACTTATAAAAAAATAGTAGTATTGTAAGAAAGGATAATTGCATTTTTTATGTATGCTATGTGTATGCTATAAAAAACTAATTACAAGATCCTTATCAATAATAACTGAAGAATTACACAATAGTGAATCTATGTATTATGCATCTTTTAAATTATTTATTTTTGACCATTTGTGCCATAAATTCGGCTTCGCACACTAAACGTTCACCTATAAAACAGCGTCCCTTCATATTAGCCATCCCCCTACGAATATCGCTAATAAATTTTAAGTGAAATATCAACGTATCACCTGGGACAACTTTTTGACGGAATTTAACAGCATCTATTTTCATAAAATAAGTAGAATAATTGTGTGGATCCTCTAATGTATTCAATACTAATAACCCACCTACTTGAGCCATTGCCTCTACAAGCAAAACACCTGGCATTAAAGGTTCTTGAGGAAAATGTCCTTGAAAGAATGGTTCATTAACAGAAACATTTTTAACACCTACAATATGTTTTTCACCAATTTCAATGATCTTATCTACCAATAAAAAAGGATATCGATGAGGTAAGAGTTCTTTAATACGGTTAATATCCATTAAAGGAGTTTTATTCGGATTGTATTCAGGAGCTTGTATTTCATTAGGTTTTACATCTTTGCGTATAAGCCGTGCCATACGGTTATTAATCTTATGTCCAGGACAAGTAGCAATAATCCGCCCGCGTATAGGCCTGCCAACCAAGGAAATATCCCCCAAAATATCCAATAATTTATGTCGAGCAGGTTCATTGGAATAAGCTAGTGACCTACTCATAATATATCCTAACTGCACAACATCTTTACGAACTACATTCATTTTTTCCGCCAATAGATCTAATCGTTCTTGAGTTATTTGTCGATCGTAAATAATAATAATGTTATCAAGATCACTCCTTTTAATCAAGTTATTTTTTATTAGAGATTCTACTTCTCTCACAAATACAAAAGTACGACTAGCTGCTACTTCTTTTTTAAAATCTTTCAAACAATTGAGCGTAGCAAACTGACTACTGAAAACAGTTGAATCAAAAGACATGAGTGTATTAATCACCAAATGGTCATCAGGAAGTAACACAATACTCGAGCCTTCAACCTCATCGCAAACTTCCATTTTATTTTTTACAATGTAATACTCCCGGTCAACCTTTTGCTCTTCTAATCCAACTCGCTCAA
The DNA here is from genome assembly GCF_000010645.1 of Candidatus Azobacteroides pseudotrichonymphae genomovar. CFP2. Lineage (NCBI taxonomy): Bacteria > Pseudomonadati > Bacteroidota > Bacteroidia > Bacteroidales > Azobacteroides (SeqCode) > Azobacteroides pseudotrichonymphae (SeqCode). The sequence continues at coordinate 685,403 of NC_011565.1, read as the reverse complement.
TTTCATTGACATAAGGCATAGAAGTACCATCAAGAATAGGAAATTCTGATGCATTTACTTCCACCAAACAATTATCTACTTGCAAGGCATATAATGCAGCAAAAGCATGTTCAACAGCATTTACTTGTATCCCATTATCAGAAATAGTAGTATCCTGCAAAGAATCAATCACATTCTCGGCTACAGCATTAATTATGGGTTGTCCATCTAAATCAGTACGTCTAATCTTATAACCATGGTTTTCAGGTGCTGGATAAAAAGTGATATGCACAGTCCGTCTGCTATGAGAACTTTGCCCCGAGAGAGAAAAAAAATCTTTAAGTGTGTGTTGTTTGTTCATTTCATGCCAATTTTTAATACGTTTACAAAATATTTTTTTTGAATTCAGATACCTTAAATTAATCCTATATTGATTTTTACTTTCTCTCTAACATTTAGAATGCAAATACCTGAGATGTAGAACAAAAAATTTATACAATCAATAAATTTTCATTGAAAATTGATCATACCCTTAATACCATAAAATTTATTCGTTATTCGATACAGTATCAAACTTGCAGAAGTAGAAACTTCCAATGTTAGTTCATCAGCAGAAAAAAGCTATCCTTCCCTAATAGTTAATATAAAGGTCGTTTCAAAATGTATTGTCAAATCAAAAACTGTAATTAAACAGGTTGTACTTTATCTGAATACAATTATTCCCAATATAAATAATATCCAATTTGGAAATATCAAATGCCTCCACACTTTTTACTGATATATTAGTAAAAAATAGGAAATTGAATTCTGCCCTTTAATTGGTTATTTTCGAACGAAACAAAGTTTGTTCCCAATCTTATCTTAACTTAAGAAGAATCTACAGCAAATTGCTTTGCTTCTATAGAAAACGTTATCTAACAACATATATTTTTTGATTAAAAAATTGAGCAATGTTTTTACACAATTTCCATCTGTACAAACAGAAACAAAATTCATATGTTTTTTTGAAAGCATTTTCCATGTCCAATCTGTCTCATTGTAGAAAAAGCAGTATTAATCCCCCTTTATTTATTCCGCATTATAAAACTTCATCAACCCAATTGTTCGGTACTTCTATTCTTCAGTTTCAAATAAAAGATCTAGAATATTGAGTAGAAGAGTAATACTCCAACCAACACCATAAACATTTTAATAAACTCATATTCTCCTTATTTCGGAGAAATCCACCTCCTACATCGAATAATAGTTGACCTATAAATACCTCTTGTTGATATAGTCTATGAGAAATTAAATGTCTATTTAATGTTCTTTCCTTAAGACAAGTAATTAATTCTTCTTCTTTTTTAGAACAGTTTAAAACTATTTACAAACGTAAAATAAAAAAATAATCATTCTCCTAGAGAGAAACTAAGTAAAGCAATTACCTATTTTCAATAGAATTCCAAATAGTTACTCCCAAAAGACTTCGGAAGTCTTTGTAATCTTACTTTCCAATAACTCTTGCATACCTTCTAATAAAGCTCTTTACACTTTTATTTGGAATTCTAATAATTTCACCAATCAAAACGGAGTTAGCAAAAGTCCCTTAGCCTTAAAAAAGATCCTTCTTCTAATGTAAATTAATCACATCTCAGTCGAAAAAGTCGAAGTTTTTGCCAAAAAAACTATATCCATCACATAAAAATCCCCATTAATACTTATAAAGAACAATAGTTTAATTTAATTCGAAACTTTTCAAAAGATTAATGTCGATATAAGAAACATTTCGATTGGAATATCTCTTATTTGTTAGAAAGGATTCATTTTTTACCCTCTTTCATTCTTTCTTTCAACTCTACCAATTCGGAAATATTACCTAATACAGGTTTCTCTAATGACTCTCGAGAAGAGACTGCGTCTCCTCCCTTATCATTTTCTTTGTCTACATTAGTTGTTGCTTTCTCTCTACGTTGTTCATCTTCGTAAATACGACTATGAGAAAGAATTATTCGTTTTGCATCCTTATTGAATTCTATAATTTTGAAATTCAACTTTTCATCCAGTAATGCTTGAGAACCATCTTCCTTTACTAAATGTTTTGGAGTAGCAAATCCTTCCACCCCGTAAGGTAAAGAAACAACAGCGCCTTTATCAAGTAACTCAATAATAGTTCCTCCATGTATCGATCCAACTGTAAAAACTGTTTCAAACACATCCCATGGATTTTCTTCTATCTGCTTGTGCCCCAAACTCAAGCGACGATTATCTTTATCAATTTCTAACACTTGCACATCAATATCGCTACCAATAGAAGTTACCTCATTTGGATGTTTGATCTTTCTAGTCCATGAAAGGTCAGAAATATGAATTAATCCTTCAATACCTTTTTCGATTTCAACAAATACACCGAAACTAGTAAAATTGCGTACTTTAGCAGTGTGTCTGCTACCAACTGCGTATTTATCATTAATATTTTCCCATGGATCATTTTTCAATTGCTTAATACCCAACGACATTTTCCTCTCTTCGCGTTCCAAACTCAAGACAACAGCTTCTATTTCATCTCCAACTTTCACAAATTCTTGAGCACTCTTCAAATGTTGCGTCCAAGTCATTTCCGAAACATGAACAAGCCCTTCAATACCTGGAGCTATTTCAACAAATGCTCCATAATCAGCAACAACAACCACTCTCCCCTTTACAACATCACCTACCTTTAAATTTTCATCTATATTATTCCAAGGATGAGGTGTCAATTGTTTCAATCCAAGAGCAATTCTTTTCTTTTCATTATCAAAATCAAGAATAACTACATTTTTTTTTTCATCTAATTGAACTATCTCTTCCGGGTGCGACACACGCCCCCAACTTAAATCGGTAATATGTATCAAACCGTCTACACCACCCAAATCAATAAATACCCCATAATTGGTAATATTTTTAACCGTACCCTCTAGAATTTGACCTTTCTCAAGTTTTGAAATAATATCCTTTTTTTGTTGCTCTATCTCAGCCTCAATAAGAACTTTGTGAGAAACAACTATATTCTTGGATTCCTGATTGATTTTAACAATCTTGAATTCCATAGTTTTATTTACAAACACATCATAATCACGTATAGGTTTAACATCAATTTGAGAGCCAGGTAAAAATGATTCTATTCCAAAAATATCAACAATCATACCTCCTTTAGTACGACATTTGACATAACCATTAATAACTTCACTATTTTCAAATACTTCATTCACTTTGTCCCATGAACGAATATAAAGAGCCCTTTTATGAGAAATAAGTAATTGACCATTTTTATCTTCCTGATTTTCAATATACACCTCTACCTCATCCCCCACTTTCAAATCAGGACAATAACGAAATTCCGATGCTGAAACCACACCATCAGATTTGTAACCAATATCAATAAACACTTCTTTTTTAGTAATAGCTGTCACTTTACCCACAACTACCTCATTGTTTTTAACTTTCCCGATCGTTTGACTATAAGTTGCTACTAATTGATCTCTACTTATTCCATCATAAATTTCTTCGTTTCCACAAATATCCCAGTCAAAATTTTTATTAAGGTCATCTGTCTTTGCTATTTCCAGATTTTCCCCACCAATTTTTTCTGCCAATTGCTTTTTATTCAATTCTTCACTCATTTTTGTTTGATAAAATAATTTTAAGTCGAATTTTATTTATTGTCATATATTTCATACACTTTATCGCACGAAACAAAGATTGCTGTAACGTATATTGAACAAAGTTTCAAAGCAACAAAGAACTTCCCAACATTTTTCTGAGAAAACGGAAAACGAGAATTGCAAACAAACCCTAATTCATTCCAATTTACGTCATTGAGTTTATTTTCCAATATTTCAATATCTATTTCTTGATTTTTAGAAAAAAAAGCAAGAGTAAAACTATCATAATCCTTATAACTATCATAATCCTTATATAGATGAATAAAATGGTCTTTTATTACGATTCTTTGTATTAACGTATCAACATAATATCCGATGTAAATCAGATACACTGATGAATTTGTTTTCACTGCTAGTAATTTTTGATCAAAATATTCAATTTTATTTTTTATAAAGGTTATTCTTCAAACTCTGTAAAAGTCAGAGACCTCTCCAATTTGCATTTCATCAGAAAATAATAATCAATCCCTATCTCCTTTTTTCCCTAAGTCCTGTTTTAATTCTCCAAACGAACTCAACTACTACATTCTACTTCATTAGAAAAATTAAGGTATTCCCATTAAAACATAGTACAACCTAATTTATAGTTTAGATTATCTTTTTCACGTACTATTAGCTTAATTTTGATTCATTGCAGAATAAAATGTACTTTTATCAGTAACAGGGAATCATAGCTTCCCTAAAAATTGTACATCTTCTTTTTTCAATAATCACAAGTATTTCCCAAAACTTTAAGAATATTATTTGCTTTTGTTGTCGTAAATGTAAAAAATAAATCAAATAAAAATAATCGCTAATGTTAAGTGAATTTGGCAATTATGTTCATAAAACCATGCTTACACAATTTTTTTATTAACTAAAAAACGTGGCAAATTTTGTACATATAAATCTCACCAAATATATCTAAGTATCTTTTGACAACTATAAAATCCCGATTTTTTTTGTAGTTTGTGACCCAATTGATTTTAATTGCAAAACACAATTAATTATTTTTCCACGTTCTATTCTTCAATATCCTTCATATATCATAAATTAATCGTTACTGATATATCAGTAACGATTAATTTATGATATAAAGAAATTCATACGCCTGTTTGTTATTGCAAATAACAACTATCAAAAACACAAGCAATAAATAAAAATTCAATCAGTCTAAGTAATTTAGACAATCATTACTACTCCAGACAAAATTTATTGAAAATATGAAGAAACCTCTTGAAGAAAAACAAAAAATAGGCCGTACTCCATATAAATACTCCTATCATCAATACCACGAATATTACAATGGCCCATTGTTTTACAATCTTGAATACAAAGGCATATTGAGGATCCCTCTCTAAAAATGAAACCCATTTACTATTAAAATATCTAAATAATACAGTCCCCAAGACGATACTCATCCCTAAATACAATATTAATAATACTATTCTCGCTAATAATACTTCCATTTATATTTCTAATTAAATCCCCAGCTTCAATTTAAAGAAAAAGTCACACTAAACCAAAAAACAATTTCATCATACTAGAAAAATTAAGATAGATTAAATTTAATTGCTATTCACATCTATAAAAATCCAACGAAAAATAACGTAGCCTCTCATATAGAGAGATACTCAAACGCGTGCAAACATAATAAAAACTCACAATAATTGCAATCATGATAGTAATCATATAGTAATCATATCAGTTGCGTAACTACAAAAGTATACATTACACCTCTACTATAACATTACGGTGAAACTCCCGAAGAGCAAAGTTTGCCTTTTCCATTACCTATTTCAAAGTTTTTAACCGTATTATTATATAATTCACCAGCTTGATATATCCTCTATTATTCCCACTTCATAAGTCATAAGGTCAATATTTATATCAACCCTAATCAAATTTTTCAATCTCAAGTAATTACTACTTACAAAACAAACAACCAGCACTTAAATATACCTGCAGTAAAATAACATTTATTCATTTAATTGTACCTGTTGCCAATTTTAATTGGCCCGAATCCCCTTGTAATGATTAAACATAAGTACTGGCAAATAACACAAATAAAAACTCTTCTCTTTCATAAAGTATTCTATTTTAGCTTGTTTTTTACTCTAGTAACTCACCTTAAATCAATCCAAATATTGGATTTATCCCTGTCTCAATACCTTTTTTGCTCCCATCTTCCCAAATCAAACGATTCCTACTATAACATCTTCTACGTGAGGCATATTGTTCAGAATGGGTGTACATCTTGCTCAAATACGAATTTCCTATGTCCATTCATGTTCTGAATCAACTTTTCTATCACCTTGAGATGATTTGATTAGAAATTTCCAAATAACGGACTCATCTCATTCATATCAGGTTTAAAATTTCTATTCTTCTCATGCTCGCTTGATATGTTCTCCCACATACTATAATATTCATCCAAGATTCTTTAATTATAGTAAAAACTAATTTAATTTATAAAAATTTAAAAAAGATGAAGAGATCGATTTTTTATATATGAATTATTATTTTTTCTTCTTGTTCATTACCTTGAATGGTTTCATAACGACTTACACTCAATATTATTCCAAAACAAATACAATTAATAAGAGTGGAAGTTCCACCACGGCTAATCAACGGCAATGTTTGTCCAGTAACAGGTATAAGATTAACAGCCACTGCCATATTAGCCAATGCTTGGATAACCAAAGCCAAAGCAATTCCCATAACCATAAACATAGAAAAAAGTTTTTTAGAACATTTGGCTATTACACCAACTCTTATAAAGAGAACTATATAGAGCAAAAGAACTACCAACCCTCCTATTAATCCAGTTTCCTCAATAATAATTGCATAAATAAAATCAGAATAAGCTTGAGGAAGAAAATCTCTTTCGCTACTGTTACCCAATCCCTTTCCCAAAATTTGCCCATTAGAAACGGCAATATTAGCATGAGCTATCTGATAATTATCGTCAGTTATTGCAAAATTGGAATTACTTAAGTCAATGCTTACTTTAAAATCTATAAAACGAGCTTCCCATGTCTTGATACGAGGGAAAATTCCATCTAAATAATTATAGGGGACATATTTAATGGTATAATAAAAAACAGCTCCCAAAAAAACAATTTCACTACTCAATATCAACATACGCCTAACAGAAATTTGCCCTATAAACATCATCAAATAGATTATTCCAGCCAACATAATTGCTGTGGAACCGTTATCTAAAAAAATAACAGCACAAACTCCCCCCATAACTATCAATATCCAATAAAAAATTTTTTTTTCATTATCGGAGTTTTTTTTACTAAGCAAAAAAGAAGTGAATACTATTAAACTCAATTTGGCCATTTCGGAAGGTTGAAAAGAAATACCCACTACATCAATCCAACGATATGAATTGTTGATAGAATTACCTAAAAATCGAGCAGCAAGCAACAACAAAAAAATAATCGGTAAAAAAAAACCTAATAAACTAAAATATCTAGGCGGAATAGAATGTGTTATCAACACCAATCCCCAACCCATCAGTAGAAACATAATATGTCGAGAAATAGGTTGCCAATAATCGGTATGAAAAGTCAAAGTACTCGAAGCACTGTATACTTCCACAATAGAAATAATACATAAAAACAGAAATACCATCCATATTACTCGGTCACCTCTACATATTTTATTGATAAAATCCACAATAGTAAATTCAAATTACTAAAGATTACAGACATATTTCTTAAACTGCTTCCCTCTATCCTCATAGTTTTGAAATAAATCAAAACTTGAACAACAAGGAGAAAGTAATACAGTATCCCCCTCTTGAGCTATTTTATATGCATATTGAATGGCTTTTTTCATAGAATCAACATCATATATGACATTTACTTTTCCATCAAAAAAATCATGAAGTTTAGAATTATCAACACCCAAAAAAATCAAAGCCCTACACTTCTCCCTAACTAATCCTTCTATTTCCGAATAATCATTTCCCTTATCCACTCCACCAAGAATTAAAATGATCGGCGTTCTCATACTCTGCAAAACATAAAAACAAGAATTAACATTAGTAGCTTTGGAATCATTAATATAATCTACACCCTTTATATGAGCAACTTTTTCCATACGATGTTCTATTGCTTTGAAATTCAAAAACGAATGCTCGAGCATTTCATCCTTTACACCCAACAATTTAGCCACCGCAGTAGCAGCAAGAGAATTATACAAATTATGTTTCCCTCTCAAAACCAAATATTTTTGAGGCATAGAAAACATACCATTGGCGGTTTCTACTTTTATATTTCCATTTTCCGTATAAGCTTTTACTCCTACTTGTTTTTGTTCAGAAAAAGGATAAAAAGTAACTGTAGGTTTCATTTTCTGAATCTCTCGAGCAATTACCAGATCATCACTCCAATAAATAAAAATATCATTCTTTGTTTGATTTTGAATGATACGCATTTTTGAATTTATGTAATTTTGTATTTCATACTCATAACAATCTAAATGGTCAGAAGTGATATTTAGTAAGACAGCTATATCTGCTTTGAAATGATACATACCATCCAACTGAAAACTACTTAGCTCGATTACATAATAATTACAGTCTTTTTCCGCTACCTGCATAGCTAGGCTTTTCCCTACATTCCCTACAAGAGCAACATCAAATCCAGCATATTTTAAAATATAATAGATAAGTGTAGCTGTTGTAGTTTTACCATTGCTTCCAGTAATACAAATAGTTTTCGCTTTTGTATAATACCCGGCAAACTCTATTTCAGAAATAATTGGAATATTTCTTTCTTTCATTTTTTCTATAATAGAAATTTTATTGGAAATACCCGGACTTTTAATAATTCTATCAGCATTTAGAATTTGCTCCTCACTGTGTCGCTTTTCTTCATAAAGAATCCCATACTTTCCTAAAATATCTTTATGTGACTTTTTTATTTCGGATATATCAGAAACGAACGTATCGAACCCTTGTTTCTTTGCCAATACTGCTGCTCCTACACCACTTTCTCCTGCTCCAAGTATAACTATACGAGAAACATTTTTTTTATTAAAATCATTCATCTATCAAAAAAAACAAGTATTCGCAATATAACATTCATCAATCCTACATTACACACATTTATTCCTTAAATAAAATTTCACTGCAACTTATATAACTAAAACTCTACTCAACTTTTGCATAAGTACTTTTTTCACCCACCTAAAATATCAAATACATCCACTATTTTTAAAAATATTATTACCTAATATGCCATTAATATATGCCATCAATTTTACTTCCGTCTTCTTTCATTCTCTACTTTTATCTCTATTAATTGACTATTCAATTTTTATTACTTGACTAAAATACGATGGGAACTAATAGTAAAGTCCTTATTAAATTCTACCCAATAAAGGTTAGTATTAATAAATCCACTATAATTATTCAATCTTTCAAAATAAAAACTAGTCTGAATACCCAAATAATCCGATTTATTAATATTCTCAGCCAATGAAATACCATACTTGTTAAGTAACTGTATAAAAAACATTCCCATATCGTAACCCAGCATTCCATACCTAGGATAACTATTAATCAAATTTTTAGAATACCAATATCGATAACTATTGCAAAAGGATTTGACTTTTTGAGAAGTAAAATCAGCATAGAAAATACTATAAAAAACAACATTGAAACGAAAAAAATCACTGGTTTGTTTCATGCCATAAACTTGCCAAGCAGGATATCCAAACAAAGAAATGGAAAAGTAGGTCCTACTTTCTTTCTTTATTTTCAATAAACAAATCAATTTTGCCAAAATATCTTGCCCATCATCAGAAAGAACAAATACATTATTCTTATTACCATCTAATACTTTTATTACATCAGAATAAGCTGGATTTGAATCTCCAATAACTTTGTAAGCTATTTCCCTCAATTTTAGATCTTTTTGAACAATGTCTACAAAATCCATCTTATTACCCGAAAAGTTTGGACTATAAAAGATAATATTAGCGTCTTTGTATTTAGAACAAAAGGCAGCAGAAACTCTGGAATATAGATACGGTTGAGGCGTGTTAATTTGATAAGTATTAGAATGAAACAATGGTTCATCACACTTGGAAGTAAAAGGTATAACATATGGAATATTATATTTATCACTAAAATCAGAAATCAGTTTGATTTGTTTTCCGGTCACCCCCCCAATAATTAAATTTACGCTTTGTATACAAGGATTATTAAATATACTTTGCAGCGAACTTATTTCCGAACCAATATCAAAAACTTGTAAACTAACCGAAATGCCATTTGCTTTAATATCCCTTAAAGCAACTAACAAACCTTCGTAATACTCCAACATATGCCTACCCCTAATATTTTTATATGTTCTATCCTTCAATCCAAAAGGCAATAACAAAGCCACTTTAACCATATGGACTCCTTGTGACTCATTGATACAAGTATCTCTCTTACTAACTGGAATACAGATGGTCTTACCAGTGGTAAATGTTTCAATAGATAATTTTGGATTGACTTCCAAAATGTCCTCCTCTTTCACCCGATATTTTTGTGAGACCGAATACAAAGTCTCTTTGGATTGAATAATATGATAAAAAAATAAATCAGACTTCGACGGAATTTTTAATTGAGTTCCTACTTTAATCCCTATTTCACTTTTAGGATTTAAATGATAAATATCCTCTAAAGGAATACCATACATCTTAGAAAGTGAATAGACCGTTTCTCCTTGCCTAACGGTATGTTGAAAATAATCTTCACTTTGTGCAAATAAAACAGATTTTGCACAAAAAACTTGCTCAAATTTTAGACTAGAAAAAAGAATAGTTACGAACAATAAAAAAACGAACATTTTTTGTGACATAAATACCATTGTCTATTTATTCCTAAATTATCTATATACATCCCAAACACTAAAAATAAATATAATTCACAACCTTCAAATTTGAAGGTTAACCAATTCAAAATAAAATAAAAGGAAACTATGAAACTATAAAAAGAAAATACAAATGAAATTAATTAAATACATTGTTTAATAGCAGAATTACTTACATGAGAGACCTTCATTGATTGGCATCATTTACGAAATAATTACAGGATCAAAAGGGATCACTCCAACAACTGATAACAAATATTTCTCTCAACATATACTTATAACCAACATTAGCAAATAGCACCTTTCTTAAATCACAGTTTAGATAAATGTTTATAATTAAGAACATTTATATTATATCTTTTGATTCGCAATCCCATAACTCTTTCACTAATTCCTAATTGAAAAGCAGATTTAGCCACATTACCCCTATTAGCTATTAATGTATCCATAATCATTTGCCTTTCTACTTTACCCAATACCAAATCTAAACGTCCCACTTTTACTGTATCAGAAGAAACACCTGTTTGTAATGAAGGAGGTAAATTATAAGAATGAATTACATCATCAGTAGTTAAAATCATTGCTCGTTCTATAACATTTTCCAATTCACGGACATTGCCTGGCCAAGAATACATCATCAACATATCCAATGCCCCACTTGTAATTCGTTTGACATTTGTTTGGTTTTGTTTATTAATTTTTTGAATAAAATGATCCGTAAGAATAGTTATATCTGCTCGTCGTTCACGAAGCGCAGGAACATAAATTGGAAAAACATGAATACGATAATATAAATCTTCGCGAAAAGTATTGTTTTGTAACATTTCTTCCAAATTACGATTAGTTGCAGTAACAATACGAACATCAGTTTGAATAGTATGCGTTCCACCAATACGTTCAAATTGCCTTTGTTGCAAAATACGAAGTAGTTTCACTTGAACAGAAAAAGGAATGTCTGCTATTTCATCAAGAAAAATAGTACCTCCATCTGCTAATTCAAATCGTCCACTATGTTGTCTTTCAGCTCCAGTAAAAGCCCCTTTTTCATATCCAAATAATTCACTTTCAATCAAGTTTTCAGGTAAGGCCGAACAATTCACTCTCACAAAAGGTTTCTTAATACGAGAGGATGCCTTGTGAATAGCTTCAGCTATCAATTCTTTTCCAACTCCGCTCTCCCCTCGAATAATTACAGTACTATTAGTCGGTGCCACCCGCTTAACAAGTCCATATAATTCTCTCATCAAAGCGGAATTACCTACCATATTATCGGGGCGAAAGGGTTTTTCAATCGATTGCGATTGCAACAATTGATTTTCCCGACGTAATTCTTCTAATTCTTCAATATGACGACGACGTACAGAAATATGTTTGCCAATAAGAGAACCAATAATTGTTAAAATTTTTTCTTCATAAGAAAAATCCATTCCTCTATCATTTACTTTATGTATAGAAAGCGTTCCAACTAGTTCATTCTTATTAATGACAGGAACACACAAAAAAGCCATTGGTCTTTCTGTAGAAACAATACCTGTTCTATTGAGAAAAACACTATCTTTTGAAATATCAGAAATAATTGCCGGTTTTCTTGTCGCTGCGACACGACCAATAATACCTTCGCCTGTTTGATAAATTGCTTTCATTTTTTCTTCGGCAGTCAAACCATAAGAAACACTTGTCATAAGCATACCTGAAAGACGATCGTGCAAAGTAATCATACCTACAAAAGCTTTTAGAAAACCACAAAGATTTTTCAAAATCCCTTCCAAAGCATCCTTAGGATCTTCCATTTCATTTAACAAATCACCCATATTAGATAGAAATGTCAAATCAGCTTCAGCACAGCATTTCCCCCTCCCTATTCTATCACAAATCATATACAAATTGTCATATTATCATAAAATATTTCTATTGAATTACAAGCTATAATGAAAAAAATGTGACTTTATACTATCTATATCCCTTTATTTTCTAAGTATAAATCCACAACTTCTTCAGACGATAAACTTCTCCGAATAACATTAGCTGTATTTCGAATTTTTTCTATAAGCAACGATATTCTACTTTCTTCTACTTCTATATTCTGTCTCTTTAATAAATCAATAATCGCTCTCTTACCAGAATGTTTCCCAAATAAAATAGAACATTTTTCACGTCCAAGAATATCTCCGTTAAATGGTTGAAATGCCAATATATCTGATAGAATGGCCTGGGTATGTATCCCCGACTCATGACTTACAGCAAATTTCCCGCAAATAGCCTTTCCATCTGGTAAGGGACGTCCAGAAATGACTGATACATACCGACATAAATCAAACAAAGTAGAGAGATCATATTTTGTTTTCCCGTTTATCTGCCTTAACCCCATTAAGATTTCCTCTAAAGCAGCATTCCCGGCTCGCTCACCTAGTCCATTAATAGTTACAGACAAAGAATTCGCACCAACCTGATATGCAGTAAGAGCATTGGCAGTGGCCATACCAAAATCGTTATGTGCATGGAAATCTATATTCATATTGGTTTTTTTTTTCTTGATAGTCCGAATAATTTCAATTGTTTGAATAGGAGTTAAAATCCCAACAGTGTCGGCAAACCTTACTCGAAAAACACCATACTTCTCTGCCATATCAATAAATTGAATCACACGATCTATTGGACACCTTGAGGCATCTTGTGCCCCTACACTCACCCGTTCAAATAAGTTCTTGGCACATTGAATTGTTTTGCTAAATGTATCTTCCACCCATCCATAAGTCTTATTAATTGCTTGTAGTTGAATATCAGATAAAGGGAAAGCAATATGTATACATGTTGCTCCAAGTGTACTAGCTTGTTCTATATCCTTTTTTATCGCCCTACTCCAAACAGAAATAATTGGTCTTAACTTTAAACGAACAATATTCTGTATAGTATTACACTCATCTTCTCCCATTGCAGGGATACCAACCTCTATTTCATCTATCCCTATTTCGCTAAGCATTTGTGCCAACCGAATCTTTTCTTTCCGAAGAAAAACGACATTAGGAGCCTGTTCTCCATCCCTAAGAGTAGAGTCTATCAAAAAGGGGAAATAACCCATGAAAATTATTACGAATTAATAACTGATCATTTTTCATTAAATATCACAAACAAATATCATAAACAAAAAAACAATCCAAAAATTAGATTTCTTCTAGAATAGGACAAATAAACTGCCAATTATCGTTTTGAAAATTACCACTTGCATTCATAAACTTATGAATAATAACTAACATAAATCCCTTACTTCCTTTCATCAATTTTAAATTAAAGTCTAAATACCCCCTCCTAACCATTTTCGATAAAAGTAAGAAAGAACATTGTTCATTACAATTGTTAAATATATCATAAAATATAATTATGATATTTTGTTTTAAAATCAAACTTCTAATTCCTAATGAAGAACATATAATTCATTAGGAATTTTCATTCTTATCATCACTGTAATGCTCACTGCAATGTACTTGAACTCTTACTATTATTTGTCAGTAGGGTTCACTAGTCTCTTTATCTCATTTTTGAAAAATCCAAGGGAAATAATCTATCCTTTTGTTATTTCGACAAAAATATTTCATCATATCATCAATGCTTAAATGTAATTCTTGACACACGGTAATTAATTAAAGAAACAAATAAACTAACTCTTCTCTTTTTTAAGATTCCAAAGAATATTATGTTATACTTCGTAACATTGAATCTTTTACACAAAAAAAAAACATTCGTGCACTCCTTTTATGTACTTAATTTCAAATCTACTCTGTTGAAACAATAGTCAGTCCTTTCTTCAAACTTTATCCTATTTATCCCAATAGTGCAAAATCTTTGGAACAGATTTTGCATTGCAAATCGAAAAAAATTGCAATAATTACATTTAATAAAGGGAATTAATGGTTTAATAACTCTATATGTAACCAAACAAAAAAGTAAATAGACCATTCTATAAAACACAAAAGATAGACTGCAATTTTATTGTTATTTTTTATTATTCCTAATACACTAAGATCTTGAAGAATCTTGGAAATTATTTCCCACATTTGCAGTAATCCCAATGTATTCTATTTTTTATCATTATCACAAATGATATGAGTACGTTTTATATTATCTATATCATACGTTTGAAGTGATGATTGGGATTCTTTTAGTTTTCCCAATTGCTTTCACCAATTATTCTACGCTTATTACATTTTCTGTTCCTTTTTATTCCTCTGTTCGGTGGTTTGTAAGTTATCTTTGGAAGGACGTCTGCATAATATAATACAGAAAAATAAAAGCGAGTAAATAATTTTTTTTGAAAGAATAACGTTTATCGATTCGTTCCCCTAAGTATGCCAATCATTTGTCAAAAGACAAGACAAATATCATTATGACGTCTTTCCCCAATTCCTAGCTTTCATAATCACCAAAAGAAAAATAATTCCTGGAGTAGAGAAGTTGGAGGTCAATCACACAGTGCTGGAGGTTTCTCACATCGTAGCTAAAAAAGCGAATACATTGTAAATATAAATTAATTAGTCCAACCCCTTCTTTTTTAAATTAACTGCATTCCAGTAGTAACAACCATATAAACGATGTCTCTTTTCATATACTTTAAAAAAAAGGAATAACTAACTTCATGCAATACCACACAATAAGTGGTACAAACCATTAAAGAAAGATCAGCGAGTTGTTTCGGATGATTAAATACGAATTTATATATAGAGGGAGGGAAATATTGACAATCCCAACAACGATAGATATGCAAAAATCAAGGAATTGGATTCCAAAAGGTTTAAAAATTTCAACATCAAGCTCACAAAAAAGTACAAAAATTATCTGAATGTCAGCGACTGATATAAATGAATGCCTTGAACATCTGTATTCATTATTAGAAATGATAATGAACAATTTTACCAAACTATCCATCCATGCAATATTTGCTGCCCATACATCAGATATCAGGCAGATCAAAAAATAATTTTTGCCTATTTTGCCTATTTTTTATCTTAATATAAAAAATTTAAAGGCCTTGTCATCTTCCAAAGGCCTTGTCATCTTCCAACTTCCGCAAGTCTACGTCTACTTCTCTTAATTATTCTATTGTCTTACCAATCTTTGATAAATTCTTTTGATATCATCAACAATTTTGATCATGAAATTTGATCATAAAGAATATATCGTAACAAACGAGTAAATCAAGCTTGAAAAACTATTACCAAGTCAAATACAAGCTGATTTTCTCTTTAGTCAGGGGGCTTATTCAAAAACGATATATAACAAAAATGTTCCTATCCTAGAAGATTGATCGGTGCGATTCGTAGATTATGTCGTCAAAGAAGCACAGCAAATGATCAAAAGAACTGATGAAAGATTTGCAAAAAACTTAAGGAGGTCTAATGCAGACCTGCATTACATTTGAAACTCAACAGTCTCAAGTTTATAAAATGGAAAGCATAGCTGCATCAGTTCCTTGAATAAATAATGCCCAATCCACTAAGATTATCAGATAAATTCCATATCGTTTGATTAAATAAAGTCGAATATGAAGCAGTTTACTAAAGACTGTAAATAAAAATATTTAGCTAATCAGGGTTCTTCTTCTCCTCAATATACTCATATAAATGAATTTTTCGCTTGCAAAGACTTAATCAAAAAAAATGAAAAGACTTACAAGGAATCATTCTTATTTAATATTAGTTATGAAAAAACTTATTTCAACCTCTATCCTTCCCCAAGCATTCCCTTTACCAATACAGATACATGGTAAGTCGGAGAAAGGAGTCTATACATACAGTTTTACCACAGAATGTTGCGGAATGACATGCTTTTGAAGCATATCAAAAATAAGAGACTAATTCCATTACCACTGTTCCACATGGAACAGTGGATAATGAACGTATAAAATTAACAATAAACTAAAACAACTATGAAAAAACTGATCTTAATCGCAATGTTTCCTATCCTCTTTGCAGCAACAGGGCAATGCAATGCATTGCATTTTCTCTGTATCTGTAAAAGAACTAAAGGAAAACCCCAAATCGAAAGCAATTACCTAAAAGTAGGTAAGTTCCACCAGTAGTAAAAAAATGTCCTTTCAAAGCAGTTTTCAGTAAAATAAAAGAAGGTGAAACATATTCCACTACAACGGAATTATGTAAAAAGGTGTAAGCGATGCAGAGTGAATAACTCCTAAACCCATCGTAATGCTGAAACCTGGGAAAAATATTTAAATATCAAGGAATTTGACGAAATTCAAGCAGTTTATTTCAATCGTGTTTTAGGTCCCTACTTTATTTGGGAGTAAAAACACGATTGAGTAAATATAACTTTTGAGTATCTCAAATACATTAAGATATGATCCCCATACAATACTAGTGAACGAGTTTTAATTTGACTAACCATCATCCTATTTAAAAGTTTTATAGTATAAACATCAACTTTTAATCCATCCTACACAGCTATAGATTGCCCAAACGATTAATTAATATTTTTGCTAACTAGCAACAAATTGGAAACTTAAATTCCAAGCTAAATTATTTTTTAAGGAAGTTCTAATTGAAAACTCTAACGCCAACGTATTCCCTGTGAAAAATTTTAGAGAATTACATGGAACTATAATTAGTATTGTATTGTTCAAAATTTTATTTTCTGCAGTTATGCTAGGCATGACACAAAATATTTAAAAAAATATGTTTCTAAAAAACAATATTCTCATGAAATATAATTTAGATTGAGTACCTTCGTGTTTGTGCTTTCGATCTTGTAAATTTGCTGAAGTGTTGTTAACAACGTGTCATGTTGTCATGTTGCTTTAATTAAAGCAGTAAAGGCGCTGATAATGATTGTTCCTAAAAAGAACATAAAGACAAGTTTTTGCAATCATTACGAGTAAAACGAGCCCAATTGTCTAGAATTGGTAGGCATGAATTGGTAGGCATGCCACTTTTGAGAAGTGATACCCACGAAGAAGTAGTAGCTCCGGTCTTTTCCCATGTGCAAGTGATATGAAATAAGGGGAATGAGGAAATATTTT
The DNA here is from genome assembly GCF_000010645.1 of Candidatus Azobacteroides pseudotrichonymphae genomovar. CFP2. Taxonomy (NCBI): domain Bacteria; kingdom Pseudomonadati; phylum Bacteroidota; class Bacteroidia; order Bacteroidales; genus Azobacteroides (SeqCode); species Azobacteroides pseudotrichonymphae (SeqCode). Next base: position 667,860 of record NC_011565.1, on the reverse strand, counting down.
TATAAAGATTGTTGAAAATTATGGATATGGAAAAAAATAAATTAAGATTTGAAACGTTACAAATTCATGCAGGACAAGAAGTAGATAAAACAACACATGCTCGTGCGCTACCTATTTATCAAACATCTTCTTATGTTTTTGAGGATGCAAAAGATGGTGCAGATCTTTTTGGATTGCGTAAGTTTGGAAATATTTATACGAGACTACAAAATCCAACTACTGATGTTTTTGAAAGGCGTGTAGCGGCTTTAGAAGGCGGAGTGACTGGATTGGCAACTTCGTCAGGACAATCCGCTCAATTTATTGCACTGAACAATATACTACAAGTAGGAGATAATTTGGTGAGTACTTCTCATTTATATGGTGGAACATATAATCAATTTAAATCACAATTTAAACGCCTAGGTATAGAGGTACGTTTTAGTCCTAATGACAATCCAGCAGAATTTGAAAAGCATATCGATAAAAATACCAAAGCCATTTATTTGGAAACAATTGGGAATCCAGAACTTAATGTACCTGACTTTGACGCAATTGCGTCTGTAGCAAGAATACATGATATCCCTCTTATTGTAGATAACACATTTGGAGCGGGAGGATATTTATTCCGACCTATTGAGCATGGGGCTTCAATTGTAGTTCATTCTGCTACAAAATGGATAGGAGGGCACGGTACATCTGTCGGCGGGGTAATTGTTGACAGTGGAACGTTTAATTGGGGGAATGGAAAATTTCCCACTTTTACAGAACCTTCGGACAGCTATCATGGATTAGTATTTTGGGATGCATTTGGAATGGACAGCCCTTTCGGCAATATTGCATTCAATGTACGTGCTCGAGTAGAAGGACTTCGGGATTGGGGAAATACAATTAGCCCATTTAATTCTTTTCTCCTTGTTCAAGGAATTGAAACATTATCCCTTCGCCTAGAACGCCATGTACAAAATGCACAAATACTAGCAGAATGGCTTGAACAACATTCCAAGATAGAATATGTAAATTACCCTGGCCTAAAAAACAGTAAATACTATGATTTAGCCAAAAAATATTTTCCAAAGGGAACAGGAGCAGTGCTTACTTTCAAAATTAAAGGAAACCCTTCTAACGCGGATAAATTGATAGACAATGTTAAATTACTTAGTCATTTAGCTAATGTGGGAGATGCTAAATCTTTAATTATTCACCCTGCTGCAACCACACATGAACAACTTTCGCCGGAAGAACAAAAATCCACAGGAGTAAAGCTCGGATTATTGCGTATCTCAGTAGGTATTGAAAATATTGAAGATATTAAAGATGATATTCAGCAAGCATTAGATAAAATAGCATAGAGACTGCAAGTCTAACCGCTGAATTTGGTTGCAAAAACTCTTGTTTCTACTTCTCAATAGAACTTTTTTAAAATCTGTATACACATTTTTGGCTTTTTTTTTGCAAGTTATGAAGCTCACATTACTCGTCCTGGCAGCAGGAATGGGAAGCCGTTATGGGGGATTAAAGCAATTGGATGGATTGGGCCCAAATGGAGAAACTATTATGGACTATTCAGTTTTCGATGCTGTGAGGAATGGGTTTGACAAGGTTGTTTTTATTATTAGAAAATCCTTTGAAAAAGATTTCAAGGAGAATTTTTTGAAAAAATACGAACACGTAGTACCAACTGAAATCGTTTTCCAATCTTTGGATAAATTGCCACATGGATTCTCACTAAATACAAAAAGAATTAAACCATGGGGAACTAATCATGCTATTATGATGGGAAAAGAAATAATACATGAGCCTTTTGCTGTAATTAATGCAGATGACTTTTATGGACAGGATAGCTTTAAGATATTAGCCTATTACTTAGGCTCTCTCAAAAGAGAGCAAAACAGCTACATTATGGTTAGTTACAAACTAGGTAATACTTTATCTAAAAGTGGTGCTGTAGCACGAGGTATCTGTGAAACAAGCAAGGATGGGTTTTTAGCTTTTATCACAGAACGTAATTATATCATTAGTGACAACAATGGAAAGGTAAAATACAGAGATGACATAAATAATTGGATTACTATAGATGAAGATACCCCTGTCTCTATGAATATGTGGGGATTTACACCCGAATATTTTAATTATTCAGAAAATTTATTTATTGATTTTCTTATTAAGAATCAAAATAATCTTAAAGCTGAATTTTTTATTCCATCTGTTGTTAATCAATTAATTACAAATAAACAAGTAAAAGTACAAGTATTAAAAACATCATCTCAATGGTTTGGAATAACTTATTTAGAAGAACGAGCATCGGTAGTTTCTAAGATTCGAGATTTAATCAAAAGAGGGGAATATCCTAAAAAGTTATTTTAATAATCATTAAAAAATCAAATGTTCTATAATTTTTAGATAGTCAACGAAAAGAGACTATTGCCTGTTTTGTATCTTCTGATAATATTTCGGTCTTTTGGGGTCTTCTACCCTATCTGAAAAATTGGAAATTATAACGATTTTTAAAAAATGTATATTGTGAAAATGCAATCTGTTTTAGAAGTGATAATGACAATTATACATAATTAGTATTTATTATACTTAATAGTCTTGCACTGAAATAACTCTAAAAATACTTTCTAGTTACACATCTATAATTATTTATCGCAAAAGATAAAATCGTGTACAACAATCTGTAAACTAATTCAATATATGGCAACTATAAAACCTTTCAAAGGTATTCGTCCTCCAAAAGAATACGTAACAGAAGTGGCATCTCGCCCTTATGATGTTTTAAATTCGAAAGAAGCTCGTGAAGAAGCAAGAGGTAATGAAAAATCACTTTACCATATCATCAAACCAGAAATAGATTTTCCTGAAGGGAAAAATGAACATGATCCTGATGTCTACAAAAAAGCTATCGAAAATTTCAATAAATTCCAGAAAAAAGGATGGTTAATACAAGACGATAAAGAATTATATTATATATACGCTCAAACCATGAATGGACACACTCAATACGGATTGGTAGTTAGTTCATATGTAGATGATTACCGAAATGGGGTAATTAAAAAACATGAATTAACTCGTAAAGACAAAGAAGATGACCGCATAAAACACATACGTATCAACAACGCAAATATTGAACCAGTTTTTTTTGCATACCCAGATAATCCACAACTAGATAACATTATTAAAGAGGAAATAAGAAAAACACCTGAATACGACTTTATATCTTCCGATGGTATTGGACATCACTTTTGGATAATTGAAAATGATATAGTTATTCAAAAAATCACTCACTTATTCGCACAAATACCTTATTTATACATTGCTGATGGACATCATCGTTCTGCAGCAGCAGCCTTAGTTGGCGAAGAAAAAGCTAGGCAAAACCCACACCATACAGGAAAGGAAGAATACAACTATTTTATGGCAGTCTGTTTCCCTGCTAATCAATTGACAATTATGGATTATAATCGGGTCTTAAAAGATTTAGATGGATTGACTTCTACAGAATTTCTCAATGCACTTGCTCCAGATTTTCATATTACAGACAAAGGGAAAGACATCTATCGCCCTCAAAGATTGCACAATTTCTCTCTATACTTAAATGAGCACTGGTATTCATTGGATTCCAAACAAGAAACATATAGTAACAATGATCCAATTGCTGTTTTGGATGTTACTATTTTGTCCAATCTAATTTTGGACAAAATACTAGGAATGAAAGACCTTCGTACTGAACAACGTATTGATTTTGTAGGTGGCTTACGTGGCTTAGAAGAGTTGAAAAGAAGAGTGGATATTGGTGAAATGGTGGCGGCATTAGCCCTATATCCTGTTTCTATGAAACAATTGATGGACATTGCTGATACGGATAATATCATGCCTCCAAAAACAACTTGGTTTGAACCCAAATTACGTTCAGGTTTAGTTATCCACAAACTTGATTAATTTTTATTAACCTCTTTTTTCATAGGAGAAAAAGAAAAACAATTGTACTTTTACAACTAGCACTTGGTGAAGTCTCCGTAGCTCAGCTGGTAGAGCAAATGACTCTTAATCATTGGGTCCAGGGTTCGAATCCCTGCGGTGACACTAAAAAAGAAGAAAAACTCTGATTTTACCTATCTTCTATCTTAGTTTTAAAACCATTCAAAAATGGTACAGGACAGATACATTTTTTGATTTTGATTTTGATTTTGATTTTGATATCAATTGCAAGTTCAACTACTTTTTTTTAAGACAACTTAAGTTTTGAAAAAATCTTTTCCATTGCTGATAATATTATTTTTTTTAATGAGATTTGTCAACAAGGCAAATGTTTTGGCTAGAAGATAAGATCTTACAGATTCTTTTAATTTACCCAGCGAGATAAAAAATTATTCTACATCGAAACGATAAAGCAGGAACTAAAAATAGAAAGACATTAATTCAAAAACTCTTTCGAGCATTACATATCATTGATCATAATTCAATAGCTCACAACATTTCGAAGCAAAAAATCAATACGTAGGAAAATTTAGAAAGTGCTTTTGAAGAAAACTTTTCATATAAAAAACTATCTAAATACGCTTCATCTATTTGGATTCGACTATTTAAAATGTAGCAAAAGTTAAAAACTTGCCCTACAATATATAAATGGGACGATTAAAAAAAATTAATGAACAACAATTAGATTTTTCTATTGAATTTCCGTACGGAATAAAAAACAAAAAAAATGGTGATTGAAATCGATAGATCTCAATATATCCCCTACAAAACTTACTTAATACAGATAGAAATAAAACAACTGAAAAGTTAAATTTTGGAAAAGCCATCATAGAATAAAATGAATGCCATAAAATAATTTGAAAGGAACAATTTTTTAATTAGTAAAATTAAGTTTTGATGATCAACTCTATATTGAAAAAGAAGTATTAACAGTGCAGAATCATAATTGATTCCATTTGCTTTTTCGAGGATAGAAAGAATGCGCTTGTTCACTTGCTTTTTTGTGAAGGCAAGCTGAATATCCATATTGGTAAATTGGATATTACAATAATAGATCAAGATATTCATTATGGAAATTTGGCAACAGAAGATTGATAGGATCAGTAAACTCTCTTCTCAAGAGCAAAATTGATAAACCACCTAACATTAAAATATTTGTCAAAAGTAATATAAAATTTGCTAGTGCAGTTTTCTGTGTCTTCAAATGACATTGATAGAAACAAAAGATGCGATTTACTGATTGATATTTCAATTTTACAAAAAAGTAGATTAACAAAAATTAATGACAGTGTTGTATATCGTACAATACAAAAAAAATAATCCATTCTGCTAATTCACCTAAACAAAAAGAAATTTTAAGATTTCAAGTTTAATAACATATAACCCTCTTGGGGGAAAAGAACACAAAAAATATTTTCATTGAAAACAAGGGTTAAGTTGGAGTATTAAAGAAATTTGTCCAAATCATATTCAAAAAGACAGGTTTTAGAGAAGAACAAATTGAAATCATCAATAGGGCAAGTCCAAGGACTTAATGTTATTGGACTTCTTCCTACAAATAGTAGACTCTGAAAATCCTTAACCAACCGACTTACAAATCCTCTAAACCATGGAACGATCATAATCATTAATACCTCCCCAATTAAATCTTTAATGGAAGATCAATTCCAATGGGACTCACAAAAAATAATATTGACTATACTATTTATATTAGCTTTTCTCTCAAGCAACAAGTCAAGCAACAAGTCAAGCAACAAGAGAAAGAGATAGCACTAGACAAAAATAAAAATGGACAAACCATATTTATTTTTGTCACACCTGAACATTTACAAAAAAATACATTTAGAGTGGAATCATTAAGAATAAGCAAGCAGAACAATCATTATTTCAGTTATAGTGTAATTGATGAAGCACACTGTGCTTCAGAATATGGGGACATGATTTCAAAATCATCTTATTTACATTTAGGGAATAGTGCAAAAAAATACTATGTATCAAACATAAAAACATTTACTTTTTTCTTATTAACAGCAAAAGTATCCTATAATGTTCTCTCTGAGATTCGGAGAGGAGTTGATATTTCTGAAGAAACTACAATCGTAAAATTTGAAATAATTAGATTTTCCAGAAATTCAATTCAAAATTATTGACATAATTGCAAATATTAATCTCAATAAATGGCTAAACTTTATAAGGAATTTTTGGATACTGCAACAATCACAAATAGCAAGGATATCTGTCTGCCAAACTTTAACCCTACAATATTTTATGAGCAAAAAGACAGCAAAAACAATGCAAGACTAGTACTTTGTCCATATTCCACATAAAAAAATGGGAGTCCAAAAGTATCGGTACTACTCCACAGTTAGTATCACATTTTGATAAAGGATAGAAATCTTTCCGAAAAAGAAGACATCGAAAATGAAAAAAAATCAGTCAAATTACCATTAATAACAACTTCGATTTATTGATAGTGACAAAAATACTCGAAATTGGTATTAATAAGTCCAATATTTGCTATGTAGTACATTTAAAATTCAATTGAAAGTTATTATCAAGATCAAGGAAGTAGGAAAAGAAGTGGTTGTGATAAAAAATTAGCTATAAGACTGATTATATTCAAAAGGCAAGAAATAATAATTTTCGAAAATAGCAAAGCTGTTACAAAAGATGGAAAAATAACTGAAATAAATAGGAAAGAACTGTCTCTATCGATAAAGTTTTTTTCAAAGCTCCCACAAGAATAATTTTTATAGGCATAATAGGCATAAAAAAAGAGAACGAATATTAACTGAACTTCTTACAAGAAGAAAATTTCCTCACTCTCAAAAAAACCTTTTCCTGAAATTGAAAAATTAAAAAACCCCAATTCACAAGCAACAATTCAATTCCTTTTACGAAAAATACAATCGAATAAATAACGAAACAATTAAGAAATAACAAGACTTTGTTTACTGAAAAATTGTAAAAAACACAGAAATTTTATAACAACAAGGGTGAACTTATTGTGTTGTAGCTTACAAAAGCTATTTTCGATTCCTAAAAATCCAAAATCAAATATTAAGAATTTATTTTTTCAAATCAGAAACCAAGAAAACACAGTCAAATTTACTTATAAGTTTTCTATTATTGAATGTTGTAGATAATTATTCAGTCAATGCTAATTCGCAAAACCAATATCCGATTCAAATAACAAAGGTTAAAAAAATATTTATTACAATACAATAGTCCTAAGAAAATAGAGCGGAAGTTAGAACATCCACCTTTTTACAAAAAAAGTATGTAAAAAGGATATTTTGCAAGAGGACACAAAAAAGGCTTGATTACTAAGTTTGAAATTATCAAAATAATACATGGAATTAGTATGAAAAGGCAAAAGTTCAAATAAATAACCTCAACCATCTAAAAAGTGTAAAAATAAAATTCTTAGTCCAAAGAATCTGAAAACTCCGTATTTATTCTACTTAAATCTTTTTCTGTGATTCTTATGAAAAAGAGAATGAAAATTTCGTAAGAAAAGTACAAACCTATTTTATAAGTGATTTTTGAAAACTCAAAACACAACTAAAGAGGATAATTATTCCATCAAAGAAAAAACTGATATATTTAGGCAAGTATAAATAGATTTGAATTCAGCTAGATGTATTGAAAAAGCAGAAAATGCCTTAATCATATCTCTCAAATTTCATTCGAACTGGAAAAAAACTCTAATAGCAAACCTGCAGGAACTATAATAGACCAACAAATTAATGAACAATTAGAATTGCTTAAAAAAGAGTTTTCAAAATTAAAGCTATAACAAACTATTATTGATAGTGCAAAAAAAAATCAAAAAAATATAATAACTGAACTAGAAGAAATACAAAAAATCCGTATCATACTACAGATGAGATTTTTAATCTCTATAAACAATATATCAATGGTATAAAAGAAAAATATTGAAATGATCTAAAAATTGAGAACAATCAATATCTATAAATTGAAATTGTACTCATTTTAATAAATTCCTCTCTAATATCCTTTTTAAGGGAATACAAATAATTGTGCACAGTTTTCAACACAATTTACTTTTTTAATTAAAATTTGTCAATTGTATTCAAATAGATAGCAAAACCTCAGCATCTTTGTCCAAAGATATTATACCAAAAGGCTGATATTTTTTTATTAAAAAACAACCTTAAATGCTGCATTCACCTTTTTGCATAAAAGTTCTAAAACTTAGAATTTAAAAATATTACTAAAATTAGGATTAAAAGGGGAAAGAAATTCGTATATTAGCTTACCTGCAGATCCAAAGAATACTCAGACTATCCTTTAGTCATTATGTTACAAAACATCTATTTTGTGTAAGGTAGCTGAGTAAGATTTGGAAATTTTGATAAGATTTATGCGCATGCTCGGGAAAAAATATACAGATCTACATTGATGGAAATGCTTTCAAATCCATGGAAGGATCTGAAAATATAAAGAAACACAAATAAATATAGTGACAAACTCTAACTCCTTTAAAGAAAAGAAGTATTATTTAGCATTTGTTAAACAATTTATGACTATAGAGTTACGCTCAAAAAACACTTGGAATTTGTAAGGAAACGAATTAGGAAAAGGATTTACTTATGTATATTAAAGCGCTGTGTTATCCATGAATATAAAATAAATTGCAATAATTAGTACCCCAGAAGGATATATAGAACAAATTCTATCTCAATCCTCCTAAAATTCTCCTGAACGATAGTTTTTAAAGGTTACAGAAACAAAATAAAAAAGTTAAGACCTTCTAATTTATTCCTTTCACTTTTTGTTCATACATGATCAATTGTACAAATGATTTTCTATAAGAGATTTGTTCCCGAACTGGAAGTAAAAGAACCAAAACCATTTTCAAATGAAAAATCTTCCTTTAATTCACGGGGTCGCTCTTTAAAAAAATAAGAGGGCGATCCCATGAATCTATACTGGCAAATATTCTATACCTTTACCAAAATTGGCCTATTTACAATGGGGGGGGGGGTATGCTATGTTACCTTTGATACATAAAGAAGTAGTTGAACAAAAACAATGGATTTCACAATCCGACTTTGTGGATATGATAGCTTTATCACAATCTATTCCGGGTATATGGACCGTCAATATTGCTACTTTCACAGGACACAAAATGAAAGGTATTATGGGAAGTATAATTGCCGTAATGGGGGCCACACTGCCTTCTTTTGTAATTATCTTAATAATTGCCAAGTTTTTTCAATATTATCAAAATAATTTATTTGTTATCAAAATATTCAAAGCTATTCGTCCTGCTATAATAGCTTTAATTGTTGTTTCAGTTTTTACCACGGCTAAAACAGTCAAGATCAATCTGAAAACCGTAGTTATCCCTATTACTGTTACCGCTTTAACCTATTTGGGAATTTCTCCTATCTATGTTATTTTACTCACTATTATTGTTGGTTTGTGGTGCGGCAAATTGAAAAAATCATAGTTTGCCATTATTAGTCAATTTGACTATATTATGTTCAGTTTTTTAGCTTATGAAAAAATTTAAAAAGATTAAAAATGTTATTTCATGATTAATTCTATTATCAAAACAATTGATTTAGGTGATGGAAGGACAATTACCCTTGAAACCGGAAAATTAGCCAAACAAGCTGATGGAGCGATAGTATTGCGAATGAACAATACAATGATATTAGCAACTGTATGTGTAGCTAAAGATACAAACCCATGTGTAGATTTTCTACCTTTGCAAGTAGAGTACAAAGAAAAATTCTCTGCGTTTGGACGTTTCCCCGGCGGTTTTACAAAAAGAGAGGGACGTGCTTCCGATTATGAAATTTTAACCTGCCGCTTAATTGATAGGACTTTACGTCCCCTATTCCCTAGGGATTATCACTCAGAAGTTTTTGTCAACATTATCCTTTTTTCTTCAGATGGAGAAGATATTCCTGATGCTTTGGCAGGTTTAGCAGCATCCGCTGCATTGTCTGTCTCTACTATTCCTTTCAACGGACCTATCTCTGAAGTACGTGTGGCAAGAATAGACGGAAAATTTAAGATAAATCCCACTTTTGGAGAATTAGCAAAAGCTGATATGGATATTATGGTTGGTGCTACGGCAGATAATATTATGATGGTGGAAGGAGAAATGAATGAAGTTTCTGAAGAAGAAATGTTAGAAGCTATAAAAGCTGCACATGAAGCTATTAAACCTCAATGTAAAGCTCAAATTGAACTGGCAAGAATAGTAGGAACTACGATAAAAAATACATATTCTCACGAAGTAAATGACGAAGAATTACGTTCAGATATTAAAACCAAACTATACGATAAAGTGTATGCTGTTGCCAAATCAGGTCAATGCAAAAATAAACGTATTGAAGCATTTCAAACTATTATAGAGGAATACAAGAAGCAGTTTAAGGAAAAAGAATTGAGTGAAGAAAAAATCTTTTTGATAAAACGTTATTATTACGAAATAGAGAAAGAAGTAATGAGACGTTGTATTCTAGATGAAAATATCCGTATAGACGGTCGCAAAACTACTGAAATTCGCCCTATTTGGTCGGAAGTAAATCCAATAACAGGCCCTCACGGATCAGCTATTTTTACTCGTGGCGAAACGCAAGCTTTGGCAACCGTTACTTTGGGTACAAAACTTAACGAAAAAATCATTGATGATGTATTAATCAATGATAAAGAACGCTTTTTGCTACATTATAACTTTCCTCCTTTTGCAACAGGAGAAGCACGAGCTCAGAGAGGAATAGGCCGCCGTGAAATCGGTCATGGAAATTTAGCCCATCGAGCACTGAAACCAATAATTCCCAATAATTATCCATATGTTATCCGCGTTGTATCTGACATTTTAGAGTCCAATGGCTCGTCATCTATGGCAACTGTTTGTGCTGGAACACTTTCACTGATGGATGCAGGCGTACAAATCAAACGTCCAGTCTCGGGAATCGCTATGGGACTTATATTTGAAAAAGAAGGAAGTAAATATGCTATTTTATCAGATATTTTGGGTGACGAAGACCATTTGGGAGATATGGATTTTAAAGTGGCAGGAACAAAAAAAGGAATCACAGCTACTCAAATGGATATAAAAATCGATGGACTCTCATATGAGGTCCTTGAAAGAGCTTTATCTCAAGCTAAACAAGGTCGCGAATATATTCTTGATAAAATGCTTGAGACAATTCCTGAGCCTCGTACGGATTTAAAGCCACATACCCCAAAAATTGAAATAATAATTATTCCCAAAGAGTTTATCGGTTCTGTAATTGGCCCAGGAGGGAAAATCATACAAAGATTACAAGAAGAAACTGGAACTACAATAACTATTGAAGAAATTGAAAAAATGGGTCGTATAGAAATTTTCGGTGATAATAAGAAATCAATTGATGCAGCTTTAACTAGAATTAAAGGAATTGTTTCCGTCCCAGAAGTAGGGGAAATTTATGAAGGAAAAATTCGTTCTATTATGCCTTACGGAGCTTTCATTGAATTTCTTCCGGGCAAAGAGGGATTGCTACATATTTCTGAAATAAGCTGGAAACATTTAGAATCTATAGAAGAAGCAGGATTGAATGAAGGGGATTTTATTAAAATAAAATTAGTAGATATAGATTCTAAAACTGGGAAATTCAAACTCTCACATAAAATATTATTGCCTCATTCAGAAAAATATACCGCTATAAGACGAGAACAGCACGAAAAAATATAAAATCCAAAACAATAGCAAAGAAAAAGGTATTTTGTTTTTATGTTTTTAACCAATGCTCTCCGTTTCCTTTCTATTTCTGAATATTTTTCACTCCTTGTTACCATAAACTAAAAAAATCAACTATCTTTGCCACGAAAAATGCTACTGTCATGACAGACATCCCTCCTTTTAGTTTTAAATACCAAAACATATTTCCTTTGGGGAAAGATGACACTGAGTATTATTTACTAACTAAGGAAGGAGTTTCAACATCCTTTTTTGAGGGGAAAGAAATCTTAAAAATATCAAAAGAAGCTTTGACATTGCTGGCAAATCAATGTTTTCATGATTGTGCATTTTTTTTACGTCCCTCACATCAAAAACAAGTAGCAGCTATATTGAAAGATCCAGAAGCTAGTGAAAACGACAAATACGTAGCTTTGACTATGCTACGTAATTCTGAAGTCTCTGCCAAAGGAATCCTTCCTTTTTGTCAAGACACCGGTACGGCAACAATTGTGGCTAAAAAAGGACAACAAATATGGACAGGTGGAGGCGATGAAGAAGCCTTATCCAAAGGTATATACGAAACTTACACAGAAGAAAATCTTCGCTATTCTCAAAATGTACCCTTGGACATGTATAATGAAAAAAATACTGGATGTAATCTTCCTGCACAAATAGATATTCAATCGGTTGACGGGAATGAATATATTTTTCTATGTATCGCCAAGGGGGGAGGATCTTCTAATAAAACTTATCTATATCAAGAAACCAAAGCATTATTGAAACCTAAAACATTAGAAAATTTTCTAATAGAAAAAATGAAATTGTTAGGAACATCAGCTTGTCCGCCTTATCATATTACATTTATAGTTGGTGGAACATCTGCTGACTTTTGCTTAAAAACTGCCAAGTTGGCATCAGCCAAATATTATGATAAACTTCCAACCAAAGGGAATGAATATGGACAAGCTTTCCGTGATCTTGCTCTGGAAGAGCGAATACTAAAAGTATCTAAAGAAATCGGTGTGGGAGCCCAATTTGGGGGTAAATATTTTGCTCATGATATACGAATCATTCGTCTGTCAAGACACGGAGCTTCTTGCCCTATAGGAATGACTGTCTCTTGTTCAGCAGATCGTAATATCAAAGCAAAAATCAATAAAAACGGTGTATGGATTGAAAAATTAGAAGAACATCCTGCTCAATATATTCCCGAACAATATCGCAATATGGGTGAAGGGAATGTAGTGAAAATCAATCTCAATCGTCCGATGAAAGAAATTCTGGCAGATTTGACCAAATACCCAGTGGCCACTCGTCTGTCCTTAAATGGAACAGTCATTGTGGGACGAGATATTGCCCACGCTAAGCTAAAAGAACTCCTTAATAAAGGAGAAGATCTTCCAAGGTACATCAAAGAACATCCGATCTATTACGCCGGACCAGCAAAAACACCTAAAGGTATGATTTGTGGCTCAATGGGACCAACAACGGCAGGACGTATGGATCCATATGTAGATTTACTTCAATCGCACGGAGGAAGCATGATAATGTTGGCAAAAGGAAATCGTAGTCAACAAATAACTGATTCTTGTCAAAAGTATGGTGGATTTTATTTAGGAACTATTGGAGGCCCTGCAGCAATTTTAGCTCAAAACAATATCAAAAGTATTGAATGTTTAGCTTATCCGGAACTTGGAATGGAGGCCATTTGGAAAATTGAAGTACAAAATTTTCCTGCATTTATATTAGTTGATGACAAAGGCAACGATTTTTTCAAACAACCAAAATAAAAAAATCATTTTTCCTTCACATTTAAAATTTAATTATTTTTATCCTTCTGTTACTGGAGAATACATATATTTTGAAGCTTATGAAGTTAATAGAACGTGTTTTAATAAAAGATAAGTGGTTTAAATTGTTAATCCCTGAGGAAGATCTGATCGAAGGGATAGAGCGAGTGGCAAAACAAATCAATGAAGATCTAAAAGGTAAAACGCCTTTGTTTATTGGAATTCTAAATGGAGCATTTATGTTTGCTTCAGAATTGATAGGAAGATTCAATTCTCCATGTGAAGTTACTTTTATCCGATTAAAATCCTATGAAGGAATAGAGCGTGGAGAAAAAATGAAAGAAATACAAAGTTTAACAGAAAATATAGAGGATCGTCATATAGTAGTTATCGAAGATACTATAGATACGGGGCATACAATAAATTATCTGCTCAAGCTCTTAAGAAAAAAAAATCCAGCATCTATTAAAATAGCAACCTTGTTGTTTAAACCTAATGCTATTCAGTTCAACATAAATCCAGTTTATGTAGTGAAAGAAATATCCAATGAATTCGTCATTGGATTTGGAGCAGATTATGATGAACAAGGTAGAAACTATAGAAGCATATATCAAGTAGTAAATGAAAAATAAGAAATTTTAAGTACTTAATTACACTAAATTAAGGATGCGAGACAAATAAAATCAAGGGATGATAAAAAATGAACTTCTTTTTGATAAAACCAAAACAGAAATTGCTATTGATAATACAATAATTAAGATATGTAAATGTTTTGGAAAACCAGCTCCCTTTATTAGAAATAACGAAGGTTTATGTATAAAACACAAGGTAAAGCGTAGCACAAATATATTTTTTTATTCAAAAAAGCATCATAAATAAAACTTGAATGTGAAAATATACTTGATTTTTCTAAAATGATATGTAAGAATAAATACAGATTTCAATAAGCGTGTTTGTCGTATCATAAATGCGTGAAAATAGTAAACAGGTAAAAGAAATATTTGAAGAGATATCAAAAAAAAACCTACAAAAATTATAAATTCAACAATGTTAAATATTGGTATTTTTGGAGCACCCGGTTCTGGGAAAGGGACGCAAAGCGAGTTAATCAGCGAAAAATACAGCTTATATCCCATTTCTACAGGTGAAATTTTACGTCGCGAGATAAAAGATAAAACCGAATTGGGTAAAATAGCAGAAGAATATATTAATCAAGGGCAATTACTCCCTGACTATTTGACTATTAGAATTCTTGTTGATCTTTTTGATAAGGTAGATAACAATAAAGGATATATCTTTGATGGATTTCCGAGAACTATTTCTCAAGCTAAAGCATTGGATGACTTATTAAAAGAACAAAATACCTCTATTGCTATTGTTTTTAGTCTATCTGTAGACGAAAAGGAATTAATTCGCCGCTTGTTAAAAAGAGGGAAACTTTTTAGTAGAAAGGACGACAATTTAGAAACAATTCAAAATCGCTTGACTGTTTACAGGGAACAGACTGAATCTGTGCAAGAATATTACAGAAAAAAAGGGAAACTTATGGAAATTATAGGAAAAAATTCTGTAGAAGAAGTATTTGAGAATATAGTAGAAAAAATAGATAATCTTTTCCGCTAACAAAAAACAAATGACAAAATCCAATTTTGTAGATTACGCAAAAATTCATATACGTTCCGGCAAAGGTGGGAAAGGTTCTATTCATTTTCGACATGAAAAATATATTCCTTGGGGAGGTTCGGATGGAGGTAATGGAGGAAAGGGAGGTGATATCATTCTAAGAGGAAGTCGGAATTATTGGACCCTGTTACATCTAAAACACAAATATCATATTTTTGCAGATCATGGCAAAGCAGGTGAAGGAAAACTGAGGCATGGGAAAGATGGTCAAAATAAAACTATAGAGCTCCCTATTGGGACCGCAGTTTTTGATGGTACAACAGGAAAGTTTATCACTGATATTAAATATGATAAACAAGAAATTGTTTTGTTAAAAGGTGGGAGGGGAGGAAGAGGAAATAATTATTTTAAGTCAGCAGTTAATCAAACACCTAAACATTCCCAACCGGGAGAACCCTATGAAGAAAGACAAATTGTTTTTCAATTGAAATTATTAGCCGATGTAGGATTGGTAGGATTTCCCAATACAGGGAAATCAACTCTATTATCGATTGTTTCAGCAGCTAAACCTAAAATTGCTGATTATGCCTTCACTACTTTAGAGCCAAATCTAGGAGTCGTAAACGTACATAATTCGTATACATTTGTAATGGCTGATATACCTGGAATTGTAGAAGGAGCAAATGAAGGAAAAGGTTTAGGACTACGTTTCTTACGTCATATAGAAAGAAATTCTTTGTTACTTTTCATGATTCCTTCCGATGCAAATGATATTGCAAATGAATACAAAATCCTTTTAAATGAGCTTGCCTGCTATAATTCCGAATTATTGAATAAACAACGTATTTTGGCAATATCCAAATCTGATATGTTGGACACAAAATTGGAGGATGTAATTAAAAAAGAATTACCTACAGATATTCCTCACATTTTTATATCCTCTTTCACTCAGAAAGGCATTACTGTATTGAAAGATCTACTTTGGGAAAAATTAAGATTCCATGATATGAAAGAAATAAGCTAAGGCTAAAAAACGATTAGCCCCTTCTATAAGGGGAGTTTCTTTTCTTTACATTTGTTATTACTGGAAACAGTATAAAAATATTTATCCTATTTAAATAAAGATTCAGTTGTTCAATGTCATCATTTATTATAGAAGGCGGACATAAGCTTGCAGGAACAATAGTCCCGCAAGGATCAAAAAATGAAGCATTACAAGTTATTTGTGCTACTTTACTGACTTCTGAAAGGGTGACTATTCATAATATACCAGATATTATAGATATCAATAATCTAATCATTCTATTGAGAAAAATGGGTGTAAAAATAGAACATCCATTGTCTAAAACTTATATTTTTCAAGCAAATGATTTAAACTTAGATTATTTACAAACAAATGATTTTCTCGCAAAAAGTGCCTTTTTGCGAGGGTCAATAATGTTAGTAGGACCTTTGATCGCTCGTTTCGGATATGCAATTGTTCCCAAACCTGGAGGAGATAAGATAGGACGCCGTCGATTAGATACTCATTTTGCAGGTATGCAAAAATTAGGGGCAACATTTACATACGATACAAAGCGTTGTACTTATGAAGTAAAATCAAATGATAGTTTGCACGGTGAATACATATTGTTAGAAGAAGCATCTGTAACCGGTACAGCAAATATCTTAATGGCATCCGTACTAGCAGAAGGGAAGACAACTATCTACAACGCTGCTTGTGAACCATATCTTCAACAACTAACAAAAATGTTAATATCAATGGGGGCACAAATAAACGGATTAGCATCTAATTTACTTGTTATAGAGGGGACAAGATCACTACACGGATGTGAGCATACTGTTTTACCCGACATGATTGAAGTAGGAAGTTTTATTGGGATGGCAGCAATGACAGCGTCGGAATTACGCATTAAAAATGTTTCCTATAACAATTTAGGTGTTATCCCAGATGTTTTTCGAAAATTAGGTATCATTCTCAATAAAGAAGATGATGATATAATTGTTCCAGCACAAGAATCTTATACAGTGAATACATTTATCGACGGGTCTATCCTAATTGTTGTTGATGCCCCCTGGCCGGGATTAACTCCTGATTTGTTAAGCGTCTTCTTAGTTGTTGCTACGCAAGCAAATGGTAATGTTCTAATTCACCAAAAAATGTTCGAAAGTCGTTTGTTTTTTGTTGATAAATTAATTGACATGGGAGCACAAATTATTTTGTGCGACCCACATAGAGCAATCGTTATAGGTTCAGATAGAAAATACAATTTGCGTTCTACTACAATGACTTCTCCAGATATTCGAGCAGGTATAGCTATGTTGATCACAGCCTTGAACGCTCAAGGAATTAGTCAAATTTACAACATAGATCAAATTGATCGTGGATACGAAGCAATTGACAAACGATTGAATGCTCTTGGAGCAAAGATTATAAGAACATGATTAATTTCAATGAGTTAATCAAAGTAGGAAACTTCAATAAATCGCATGGAATTAAAGGCGAAATTTCTTTTGTTTTTACAAATAATTTTTTTTTTAAAGGTAAAAACTCTTTTCTTATCTGCGAAATGGAGGGCATCTTTATCCCTTTTAGGGTAGAATCATATCGTTCTATTTCTAATTCAACAGTATTAGTAAAATTGAAAAATATAAATACAATAGAGCAAACCAAACTTCTTACTTATCAAGAGGTTTTTCTCCCAAAAAAACAATCAGCAGAAAATACAAAATTAAATTATTTCTCATGGGATCATTATATTGGTTTCAATATAATAGACGAAAAAAATAGAGAAATAGGATCTATTACTGATATAGATAAATCTACCATCAATACTTTATTCATTGTTGAAAAAGAAAGTAAAGAGATCCTTATTCCTACTGCCAATGAAATGATCGTTACTATAGATGAAAAACGAAAAATAATCTATATGAAACTTCCAGTTGGCTTGTTGTAATAGGATTTTATACATTATTTATTATCTGTTCCCATATATTCATATTTTTTCGTAAAAACTAAAATTCTTTCCTAATGTTACTTCGTTCACCCAATCCTGATTTTCTAAATACCAACAGATGGTTTTTAGGACACCCCTTTCAAATTGCATATCTGGTTGCCAACCAAGTTCCATTGTAATTTTTGTAAAATCTAGGGCATAACGTTTGTCATGCCCTAGTCTATCTTCTGTAAAAGAAATTAAATTTTCATTTACCCATTCTAATGAATATTTCGAAGCAGGCAAATGCAAAACTTTTTGATACTGCACGTTTTCTTCTAACAAATTCTTTGTAGTAGAAATAATTAATTTGACAACATCTATATTTTTTCTCTCATTATTTCCACCAACATTGTATAGCTCTCCTCTCCTCCCTTTGTGTAATACCAAATCAATAGCTTTACAATGATCTTCTACATAAATCCAATCACGTACATTTTGACCCTTACCATAAATAGGCAATTGTCTACCTTCAAGAATATTATTAATAGCCAAAGGTATTAATTTCTCAGGGAATTGATAAGGTCCATAATTGTTAGAACAACGGGTAATATTCACAGGCATTTTATAAGTATCGCTATATGCTTTCACAAGCAAATCCGCAGCAGCCTTAGAGGCACTATAAGGGCTATGTGGACTCAATGGCGTAGTTTCAACAAAGCAACCGCTTTCGCCCAAACTGCCATATACTTCATCTGTTGATATTTGTAAATATTTTACAAAATTTTTATATGTTGGATAACCTTTTTCATTTTTCCCAATTGTCCAATATTTTTTAGTAATCTCTAATAAATTTTGTGTACCTAATACGTTAGTCTCAAAAAATACTCGCGGATGGATAATGCTCCTATCTACATGACTTTCCGCCGCAAAATTAATTACAAAATTAATGGGATACTTCTGAAAAATATCACTTACGACCTCTACATCTCCAATGCTACCCTTTATAAATGACAAACGATAATCTTCTAAATTTGCTTCAATTGTATTAAAATTACCTGCATAAGTCAAACTATCCAATACAACAATTTTAATATCTCTATATTTTTTTAAAAGATATTTTACAAAATTAGAACCTATAAATCCAGCACCACCGGTAACGAAATAAACATACACAAAATAAAATTATTTGTTCAAATTTTTAAAACCTACAAAAGTTATTCTTATAAAACCAATTCACTAATTAGTACAAAATATTTCAACTCTTTCCCAAAATACTTATATTCAATCATGAATGCAAGTATTCATAAGAATACTTGGATATTCAAATAAAACATAATACCTTAACTTTTTTATATAAAAAACAACTCACATTATCAATTGTCTTAACAAGTCTTGATCTAGCAAAACTGAATATTAAATTTTTCATTACTCTCATGTAAGCAAAGACAAAATATACTTACCATATTCCGTTCTACCCATTTTCTTCCCCAATTGTTGCAGTTTTTCATTATCTATCCAACCATTGCGCCATGCAATTTCTTCAATACAAGCAATATAAAACCCTTGCCGCTTCTGAATAGTTGCTACAAAGCAAGCAGCATCCAATAAACTATCTAAACTACCCATATCTAACCAAGCAAATCCTCGCCCAAAAAGAGAAATTTTTAATTTCTCTTCCACTAAAAAAAGACGATTTAGATCAGTTATCTCATATTCATCTCTTGTTGATGGCTTTATTTTTTTTGCCTTTTCAATGACTGAGTTGTCATAAAAATACAATCCGGGTACAACATAATTAGATTGCGGGCAAACAGGTTTTTCTTCAATAGACAGTACTTTTCCATCTAAATCAAAATTAATCACACTATAAGCCTTGGGATCCTTTACATAATAACCAAAGATGTAAGCACCCTCTATGTGCAATTGAACTCTATACAACATTTCAGAAAAACCTTGACCATAAAAAATATTGTCACCCAATATAAGACAAACAGAATCATCACCAATAAATTTTTCTCCCAAAACAAATGCCTGTACTAACCCATTAGGGACTTTTTGAACAATATAATCAAACTTCATACCTAAATCTTCTCCGTCCCCCAATAATTGCCGAAACATAGGCAAGTCACGCGGAGTAGAAATAACTAAGACTTCTTTTATTTTTGCCAACATCAAAGTAGACAAAGGATAATAAATCATAGGTTTATCATACACAGGCATAATTTGTTTAGATATTGATTTAGATAGGGGGAAAATCCGTGTAGCATTCCCACCTGCCAGAATAATACCTTTCATAATTGCACTTCGATTTCTCTTAACGAACTACCTAATCGATCTTTTTCAGATTGTTTCCACAATTCACATCTTTTGTCCCATAAAATATTCACATCTTTATCCCCGGCATACAATATTCTTTCAGCATCGGGACAATAAACATTATCTACTTTATAATTAATGGTAGCCCATTCACTTAACACCAAAAAACCATGAGCAAAACCTCTCGGAATAAAAAATTGTAGTTTGTTTTCAGCAGATAATTCTACTGTTTCATATTTTCCAAATGAATTAGAATCTTTTCGAAGATCCACAACTACATCTTGTATTGTTCCTTCCAATACATTTATTAACTTGGCCTGAGCTGCTTCCCCTTGCTGATAATGCATTCCTCGCAAAACACCACAAACAGAACAGGATTGACTTTCCTGAACAAAATCAATTGTTCCAACACGTCGTTCGAACTCTTCCTTCATATAAGTTTCCATAAAATAACCTCTCTCATCAAAAATCAATTTTGGCCTTATAAGCCATAGCCCCCAAATATGCTTTTGAATAAAATCCATAATAACAATCCTTACAAATTCCCTATATTGGAAAATACATATCTTCTCCAACAAGTTAATAAACTCAACTAGTCTAAAATAATTGAAACTAAAAGAAATATTGCAATAAATAAGTTTTCTTTCACTCTTTATTCAACTCTTTTTGTATATCCTCTTCATTAAATATTTCCATATTAGTAATTACAAAATCATGATCGATAAAACCACCATACTTGTTGCATTCTTCGACAGCACTACTTATAGTGGTTCGAATTACTTTGAAAGTAGATAATAACAACAACGTAAAATAATTACTCTTTATTTCCATTTTTTCCATTTCACCATAATGTTTATGAACGGAAAAATCCATTTCTTTTTCAATCAAGTTTCGCTGATAATTAGAAAAGGGAATCAAATCTTTAGATTTTAAAAAAGCAAAAAACCGAAACCTATCTCCTTTCCCTCCCAAACCCGTAGAAACGAAAATTTGTTCTTCATCAGAAAGTTCATTTTCAAGAATCATTCTCGCCTGTAATAAAGCCAATGATGCCCAATTACTCAATTCCTTTTGCGGACTCTGATTATATTTTTCCAATGCTCTAAATGCTTTAATATCTGCTGAAATGGAAAGAAAAACCATAGCATATCTTTTATTCTCCAAAGGGACTGCCTCCGAGTTCAATATTTTTATATACTCTTCAACAACTCCTTCCCTTCTACTACTTCTTACTATTTCAGCATAATTAAAAAATGCCTTTTGCTGTTCAATTGGAATAGTAGCCTCCAAAATATGTATATTCCCCTGCAAACCATTCAAAGATTGCTGAATTTCTTCAAAGACATTAATGTTATATTTTTTCATTTCTTCAGCAATTATTAACAAAATCGAATTTTGCACAAAAACACTTCTCTACAAATAACTAGAGTTAGATGATACATATCATCCTTTTTTGTACAATATCATTTCTATAGGCGCTCAAATTACATAAACAATTTCGAACTCTTAAGTAATTATGATATATTTTGTCTATTGCCAGTTCAACTCAATTTCGTTGAACAAAAAACAGAAATAGGACCAACAAAACTTCTTTTCAATATTTCCCTAATTTTCTCTTTTCTATACTTTTTATAAAACAAAAGTATTAACAATCTGAAAAATGCGATTTAGGCAACTGTCTACAATTGTATTGAGAAGCCATAACTTCTCCATAGGCACCAGCTGAACGAATAGCTATAATATCTCCTCTGTAAGTCTTCTTCAAAACTCTTTGTTTAGCAAAACAATCAGAAGACTCACATATTGGACCTACTACATCGTATACATCGGTAGCTTCTTCTAAACTTAAATTTTCAATAACATGATACGATTCATAGAAAGCAGGACGAATTAATTCAGTAAAGCCAGCATCCAAAATAACAAATCTTTTTACACTTCCTTCCTTAACATATAGCACTTTAGAAATCAAATTCCCACATTGTCCGACGATAGAACGACCTAATTCAAAATGAATTTGTTGATTGTTTAAAACAAAAAAATGCGTACGAAATACATTAAAATACTCTCGAAAACTCGGTATTGGATTTTCATCAGGATTTTCATAATCAATTCCTAACCCACCTCCAAAATTAATGTGTTTTAAAAAAATGCCTCGCTGTATAAACTTCTGCTGAAGTTCATTTACTTGGCTACAAAGTAATCGGAAAGGAGTCAAATCCATAATCTGCGAACCAATATGAAAATGTATACCAACTAATTGAATAGAAGACAACGTACTCAACATATCCAAAACTCTATCCAATTGATCCAAATTAATTCCAAACTTATTGTCCTTTATCCCAGTTGTAATATAATGATGTGTATGAGAATCTATTTCGGGATTGATACGTAAAGCAACTCTTGCTATTGTATTCTTCGCACAGGCCAAATGATTGATCACTACTAATTCGGGAATAGATTCCACATTAAAACAAAAAATATCCTTTTCCAACCCAAGATTGATTTCCCAATCTGTTTTTCCTACCCCCGCAAAAACAACTTTTTCAGCAGAAAATCCCTCATTGAGAACTGTTTCTATCTCACCTCCACTAACACAATCAGCACCTAATCCCATTTCACGAATAATGGAAAGTATTCGAGGATTTTTATTAGCCTTAACTGCATAGTGAATATGATAATCATACTTAGCAGCTTCCAGAACAACAACCTGCAGTGTTTTTCTTAAAAGTTCTATATCATAAAAATAAAACGGTGTTTGTAGATTCCTAAATTTTTCTATCGGAAAAGCTTGCATTATTCAATTACTTTAGACAATTGACAATCAAAAAGTTGACTTTCTTCACATTTTTTTGTTTTAGACGGGAATTCTTGAACTAATTGATAATTATGAGTAGCCATTATTACAGCTGTTCCATCACTACTAATATCTTGTAATAATCGAACAATCCTCCTACAAGATTCTCGATCTAAATTACCTGTCGGTTCATCCGCAAGAATTATTTCTGGAAAATTCAATAAAGCACGAGCAATCACAATTCGCTGCTGTTCGCCACCTGACAATTCATGAGGCATTTTATAACCCTTATCGGCCATTCCTACTTGAACTAAAGCTTCTTGAATACGATCATTGATTACTTTTTTATTCTTCCATCCTGTAACTTTCAGTACAAATTTTAGATTATCATTCACCGAGCGATCTATTAGTAATTGAAAATCTTGAAAAACAATTCCAATCCTTTTACGCAACATCGGAATTTGTTTTTTCTTAATCTTTATCAAATCGTAACCACAAATAAATGCTTTTCCACTACTAATAGAAAAATCACAATACAAGGTCTTTAGGAAAGAACTTTTACCTGAACCTACTTTACCAATTATATAAAGAAATTCTCCTCTTTGTTGCTCAAAATTTACATTGTGAAGAATAACATTTCCCCCATGATTGATCTCAACATCTTCATAATGAATCAATACTTTATCCATATTCAAATTATTTCCCATTGCGTCGCTCTTTTAATTCTCTCGCCAAATTCTCAATTCGCAATCCCTTACTTATTAATAAAACAATAAGATGGTATACCAAATCAGAAGCTTCGTACATGAGACCTTCACTTGTTCCATTAGTCGCTTCAACTACTGTTTCCACTGCTTCTTCCCCCACTTTCTGTGACATACGATTGATACCACTATTAAAAAGCGAAGTAGTATAAGATCCTTCAGGCATTTCTAAACGACGACGTTCAATAAAGTCTTGCAATGTTTTCAAAAATAGAATATCCTCTTCATTTTTTTCTCCAAAACAAGTATCATTTCCTGTATGACAAACTGCACCTGTGGGAATAACTTTTATCAACAAAGTATCATTATCACAATCCGATTTTATACTGACCACTTGCAAAATATTTCCACTAGTCTCACCTTTCATCCAAAGACAATTCTTAGTACGACTAAAAAAAGTCACTTTATTTGTTTCTACTGTTTGCTGATAAGCATCTTCATTCATAAAACCAAGCATCAATACCTTACTTGTTTCATTGTCTTGTATAATAACTGGAACTAATCCACCCAGTTTTTCAAAGTTTAGTTTCATAATACTTTTACTTCTTAATTTTAGCCTTCCCTTTTCAAGTTCTATAAAAAGTAGTAAACCTCACAAATACAAATATAAAAAATATCAGCATACTCTAAACATATAAAAATGCGTTAGATAAACATAAAAGGTAATAATAAATAACACCTAACAATTTACACAGAGCGTTCTTATAGTCCTTTACACTCTTTAGTCACCTAATTGCAAATTAGGTAAACATTGAACATTGAACTTTTTACTTTTTTATTAGATTTCGAACAGCGTATTGTGTCCTTTTACCTATGTGTAAACTTTTATTTTGAATAAAGTGCAGAGGAATAAAAAAACGAAAGATTTCTACAAAAAAAACACTCAAAAATCAACAGAGATTTTGCTCACCTCAACTTACTTAATAAAGGATTCTTCAAAAGAATTGATCTGTATCATTCAATACAATTGAACAAAAAATGAAGAACCTAGTAAAGTCATATTTTAACGCTAAAAAAACAAATCTCATTAATAACAAATCTCATTTTGAAAAGAGACAGTACTCGGAGCGGGACTTGAACCCGCACAACCCAAAATGGTCACAAGATTTTAAGTCTTGCGTGTCTACCTATTTCCACCATCCGAGCTGAACAAACAAACTCTACAAGCTTTACAAATATGTAAAATAACGACCTTCCAAAATTGAAATAGCAAAAAAAACTATATCCTATATATTTTTTAATCACCCAACTTAGCTTTCAAAAATTCTCTATTTAAACGAGCAATATGGCTGATGGATACGCCTTTCGGACACTCTAATTCACAAGCCCTTGTATTAGTGCAATTACCAAACCCCAATTCATCCATCTTGGCAATCATTGCTTTAGCACGTGCTTTAGCCTCCACTCTGCCCTGTGGTAACAAAGCTAATTGACTCACTTTCGCTGATACAAATAACATCGCTGAACCGTTTTTGCATGCAGCAACACAAGCACCACATCCAATACACGAAGCTGCATCCATTGCTTCATCCGCATCAATTTTAGATATTGGGATTGCATTAGCATCTGGCCCCCCCCCCGTATTCACTGATATATAACCACCTGCTTGCATAATTTTATCAAAAGCATATCTATCCACCATTAAATCACGTATAACAGGAAAAGCTGCCGAACGCCAAGGCTCAACAGTAATTGTTGAGCCATCTTCAAAATGACGCATGTGTAATTGACAAGTAGTGATTAAATTGTCTGGACCATGAGGACGCCCATTAATATACAATGAACACATACCACAAATACCTTCACGACAATCATTATCAAAAGCTACAGGCTCCTTCCCTTCTCTTATCAACTGTTCATTCAAAATATCTAACATTTCCAGAAATGACGTACTTCCAGAAATATTATTTAATCTATGGGTTTCAAAAAAGCCTTTTGCTTTAGGACATTTTTGCCTCCAAACTCTTACACTTATGTTTATATCTCTATCCATAAAATTTATTTTGTCAACGAAACACTATAACAACACAACCTTAGTAACCTTTCTCTTATCTTGTACAACGCACCCAAAGACCTCATCAAAATACATTTGTCTCTTATTTGTTCTCATTTGTTCATAACAATATTAATCTTCTTAATCATGTCGTTTTTAGATTTTGTAATTTCGTCGTTGACGAACTACAAATTCATAATCAATCGATTCTTTAATAAGTTCCGGTCTTTTATGTTCTCCTTTATATTTCCAACAAGCAACATAAGCATAATTTTCATCATCACGCAAAGCTTCTCCTTCCAAAGTCTGATATTCTTCCCGAAAATGACCACCGCATGACTCATTACGACTCAATCCATCTAATGCCATCAATTCTCCTATCTCAAGAAAGTCAGCTACACGCAAAGCCTTTTCCAATTCTAAATTTAATGTATTAGGTTCACCAGGAACAAACACATTAGACCAAAATTCTTTCCTCAAATCTTTCAATTTATTTAACGCCTTCTCCAAAGATTCCTTTGTGCGAGCCATACCTACACATTCCCACATAATATGCCCCAGATCTCTATGAATGGAATCTACCGTACGATTCCCTTTAATACTCATTAAGGTGGCAATTTTATCTTCTACTGCTTTTTCAGCCTCTATAAATTCAGGCAGATCTGTACTGAAACGAGGAATACGAATTTGGTCTGCAAGATAATTTTGAATAGTATAAGGAAGCACAAAATAACCGTCGGCAAGACCTTGCATCAAAGCAGAAGCCCCTAACCTGTTAGCACCATGATCAGAGAAATTTGCTTCACCGATAGCAAAACAACCTTGAATAGTTGTCATTAATTCATAGTCAACCCATAGACCCCCCATTGTGTAATGAATAGCTGGATAAATCATCATGGGCGTTTCATATGGATTTTCATCAACGATTTTTTCATACATCTGAAACAAGTTCCCATAACGAGATTCTACTGCTTTCAGCCCCAGACGATTAATAGCATCCGAAAAATCCAAATAAACGGACAATCCTGTATTCCCCACACCATAACCCGCATCACACCTTTCCTTTGCAGCACGAGAAGCCACATCACGCGGAACAAGATTACCAAAAGCTGGATATCTTCTTTCCAAATAGTAATCACGCCTTTCTTCCGCTACATGAGTTGGTTTCAACTTGCCTTCACGAATAGATTCGACATCTTCCAAATTCTTAGGCACCCAAATACGACCGTCATTACGTAATGATTCAGACATCAAAGTTAACTTAGACTGAAATTTTCCATGTACTGGAATACAAGTCGGATGAATTTGAACAAAAGCAGGATTAGCAAAAAACGCTCCTTTACGATAACATTGCATTACAGCTGAACCATTAGAATTCATAGCATTGGTGGAAAGGAAAAAAGTATTTCCATAACCTCCAGAACCAATTACTACAGCATGAGAAGAAAAACGTTCTATCCTACCAGTAATCAAGTTACGAGCAATAATGCCACGAGCACGACCATCTATAATTACTAAATCTAACATCTCATAACGAGTATACATCTTCACACTTCCTTTATGTATTTGACGGCTCAATGCAGAATAAGCCCCCAGCAATAATTGCTGACCCGTTTGCCCTTTTGCATAAAAAGTACGAGAAACTTGTGCTCCACCAAAAGAACGATTATCCAATAAGCCACCATATTCACGAGCAAATGGAACCCCTTGTGCTACACACTGGTCAACAATATTATTGGAGACTTCTGCTAAACGATAAACATTAGCTTCACGAGCACGGTAATCGCCTCCCTTAATCGTATCATAAAACAAACGATGAACTGAATCCCCGTCATTCTGATAATTTTTAGCTGCATTAATACCCCCCTGTGCAGCAATAGAATGTGCTCGTCGAGGAGAATCTTGAATACAAAAATTCAATACATTAAATCCTAATTCTCCAAGAGAAGAAGCAGCCGAAGCACCAGCTAAACCAGTCCCTACAACAATAATGTCTAGACAACGCTTATTAGCAGGATTAACCAACTTTTGATGATTTTTATAATTGACCCACTTTTCAATCAAAGAACCTTCAGGAATTTTTGCTTCTAATTGTATCATTTTATCAATGTGTAAATAGTAAAATAAATTGGAACAACAGCAAAGCCAATCATAATAATCGTTGAAACGATATTAGAAATAAATCTTAAACGGGGGAACCATTTTTTATTATTCCAACCTAAAGTTTGAAAAATACTCCAAATACCATGTGTTAAATGAAACCACAATGCCACCAACCACAAAATGTAAGTAAAAGAAAATATCGGACTAGAAAAAAGACTAATAACCAATCGTGAACCTTCTTTAACGGTAATTCCCGATTGAAAAAGCTCCGCAAATTGCATTTTGTACCAAAAATTCCACAAGTGAATAATTAATCCTAGTATAACAATAAGCCCTAAAACGAACATGTTTTTTGATGCCCACTCGATTTTTGTTTCATTTGGTATTTCATAATTGCCAATCCCTCTTGCTCTCATATTGTGAAAAGTAAGTAATGTCCCATACGCAATATGAATACTGAATCCTCCCGTTAAAATAAGTGTCGCTACTACCGCATACCAATTAGCTCCAAGTACCCCGCAGATCTTATCATAAGCTTTAGTAGAAAAAATCAAAACCAGATTCATAGACATATGAAGAAGTAAAAATAAAACAAGAAAAACACCAGAAATACTCATAACAAATTTTCTGCCAATAGAAGAACCCAATAGCCAATACATGTTTTTGCTATTTTTATAATAATTATTAATTAATTTAGCCATCAGATAATTTAGCCATCAGACTAAGATATAATACCCTGTAGAAAATGGGAATCTACACTAAACAAATATCAAGATATCATAGACGTTATCTTAAAAATAATTTTTTTTTCTGTACTATCAAATATTTTCTTCCTTTTTGATTTATCACAATAATACGGTGTTTTTAAGTAAATTATCTATGACAAGCTCGAAAACTCCCAATGTTACTGTTCAGCGCTAAATTTGTTGTAATTTGTTGTAGTTATATTTATAGAATATAAAACAAAAATTTTAATTTAATTCTATTTGCTTTATGGTTAAATGTACAACTGTTATTCAAGAAACCAGTATAAAAAAAGTCGTTAAAACACTATCGACAATTGACGAAAAAAAAAACGCATTGATAGAACAGGGAGTTAAACAAGTGGCTAAACTCTGGCGAATATCCGATGGAAGAAATAAAGAATTCATAGAATTTTGCAAAAAACACTATTATAGTGATCCAAAACAAAGAGAAGAATTATTTTTAAAAATAAGCAAATATTTAGAAGCTATAAACGGACATTTCAATGAAATGTCCTTACGTTTACAATACCACATACACGAAGACACTGGAGCTTTACAAAACATTGATGAATTGTTTGCCTCTTATAACCCAAATGCACATTTAACAGAAGATTTATATACAAATAAAATTGCCTTTATTATTGTTTTAAACTTTCCCAAATTAACATTGAACGAAAAAGAACAATTAGGGAGGAATCGTTTATTATGGGCATATGCACGTATGGGCGATCTATTTACTTTTCGTATTCCGGCTGCTATACAACAAGCATGCGCAACAGCTTTTAGCAAAGCAGACATCTATATTTCCAATTATCGTATCCATGTTGGACAATTACTCAAGAATGGAAAAAGTTTATTCTCTAAAGAGAAGGTTTTGCTATCACACTGGGGATTGCGGGACGAAATAAAAGCCAACTACAATCAAGGGGCAGAAGCTTTGGAAAAGCAACAAACAATTTACGAAGTAATGAAACGTATTATTTCGCAAGAAATTCCAATAGAAGTTATTAATTCCAAGAACCATCAATGGGATCCATTTTCAAATATTATTTATCAGAACGGAAAGGCTAAAAAAGGGAACGAAGAAAAAACTATCCGTTACGAAAAATTCATACACAATTTCAAAGCATTACAAGCAATTGATAAGTACACAAATAATACTTACATGGATCGTCATTTTTTAGAAGATATGGAAATTTCGATAGGAGATACAGAAACACTTTTCCATAATTATCTTTCATCTCCTAGCCTACATATAGTTGGACAAACTATATCTAAACGATTAAACAGAAAATTAGAAGCCTTTGACATCTGGTATGATGGATTCAAATATCGTAGTAATATAAATGAAGACAAATTAAGTGAACAAATTCGCCAATTGTATCCCAATACAATTGTTTTTGAAAAAAAATTGCACATTCTGTTAGAAAAATTAGGATTCAGTACCAAACGAGCAGATTATATAAGCAAAAAAATTACAGTCGATGCTGCTCGTGGATCTGGTCATGCATGGGGTACTGCAATGAAAGGGCAAAAATCACATTTACGTGCCCCTTTCTGTAAAGAAGGAATGGATTATAAAGGATATAATACAGCTATTCACGAACTCGGACACAATGTAGAACAAACACTTTCTCTTTACGATGTAGACTATTATTTGCTAAGCGGTGTTCCAAACACCGCATTTACTGAAGCTTTAGCTTTTATTTTTCAAAAACGTGATTTAGAATTACTAGGCATCAAGGAGAAAAAAAATGATTTTTCAAAGTGGACTTTAGCTACTTTTGACAAAGTATGGACTTTATACGAAATAATCGGTGTATCCATGCTAGACATTTCTGTTTGGAAATGGATATACGATCATCCCAATGTAAAGGCCGAAGAATTGAAAAATGAAATCATTCACTTGTCAAAAGAAATTTGGAATAAATATTTTGCATCTGTATTCGAATTACAAGACCAAGCTATACTAGCAATCTATTCGCACATGATAAGTTATCCTTTATATTTATCGGCTTATGCCTACGGACAGATAATTGAATTCCAATTGGAACAATACTTGGAAGGGAAAAATTTTGCTGAAGAAATAGATCGTATCTTCCGTATTGGACATCTAACCCCAAATCAATGGATGATAGAAGCTACAGGTAAAACAATATCAACAGTATCTCTGCTAAACACTTTGCAAAAAGCAATAAATGATACGAATTTTAATGAATGAAAAGCTTCTATTATATCACTATTCGTCTTAATTAAAAGGTGGATGTTATTTATAATTTTAATCTTATGGAAATTTTCAATTTTATTACTACTGTGTAGAATGAACGATGTTGCTAATTGTAAAGCAAGGCTGAAACAATTGAAACAATAATTAACGCCAACATAAAAACATTGAATTGGGATATGTTAGTAACATTTCCTGCTATTGACATTTATAATATTAATAAATGTCAATAGCTTTAATTATCCTGATAAAGATTTTTGAGAAATATGACACTAAAAAAGCAATAATGTACGGAAAGTAAGGTAAAAATTACATCAATGGAAGCATTTTGAAAAATAGATGCTTGTTGTAGATTAAGTACTATTACAGACAAAAAAACAGGCTAAAAATATAACTGAAGAGAAACAAAACAACTATAAAAAATTACTAATAACTTATTATTCCTCATCGTTTATCTCGAATTAAAAGAGATAGAAATTATTGACATGGATCTCTCATTACAAATAGGAAGAAGGTTTATGAATGATTATTACAAAGATCCGAATTTCAGAACATCAAATTCAGTACTCTGAATCAGAGAGATAAAGTAACTGGAATTACTTGGTCGTCGTGATGTTAAAACAAACAAAAGTAGCCAATTGGACTCCAATATAGAAAAAAATTATATGTTATTTGAAAGATCACATTGCATCCAACTCTATAGTGTAATATAATATCTATAGTGTAATATAATAAATAAAAGAGAATTACAGGTGTAACTTTTTAATTGGATAGAACTGTCACTAGTCTAGTGTAAGCAAAATCAAAACTTGACGAAATATGAAAAAATCGGTATTTCTTCGCAATAGTTTTTTTTAAAAACGCCCTTTAAGTGCTACCTATATTCATAGGTAGTAAAGTATGAATTGGAACAAAAGAAAAACTATCGATTAGTCAAAAAACACAAAACAAAAATCTGTTAAGGGAAGAAAAGTACAACTATAAATCGTCAAATAGTAAAATATACTAGATATTAAAAATAAATTCCTGTAGAAGATTTTTATTTGCATTGTGAACGACAACGTTCAAACCGTTTTTTGTACAAAAACAATAGCCTTCTATAAAAAAGTCTAAGACATTCCCTAAGAGAGAGGAGAATCAGAAACAAAACTTCTCTTTACATTAGAAAACACTAATAATAAATAATCAATATAAAAAAGAGATATAGTGATTATACAAGAAGAAAAGAAAATACTCAGGTGAAATACAACATAGGAGACTTTTGATAAAAACTGAAAGAAAATATTCATTTTACTAGGAAAGCTCTAGACGATTACCTTTTATAATTACCTTTATAAAAAAAAAAGATAATCAACCTTTAAGAAAGATAAAATATATATTCCCCTCCATTGTTAGAACAAATTTAACAAAGCTAGCATAGCAATAGAAAAGAAAATACAGCAGCATTCAATTCAAATGATTAATAAACTCTGCTTTGGAGAGAGGGTGGTGGGTGGCTATATGAACTGCATTTCAGCAATTCATATAGCCACCCACCACCCTCTTATTCTCACTTACTTCTTACTTCTTACTTCTTACTTCTTATTTGCTTTTTGCACCGGCGAACATATGCCCTACTAATCATTTTACGAATACGATTTATTAGTCTTTTAGTCGGCTTTTCTCTCAAAAATGATTCTATATGACGTTGCTTTTTATCTTCAAAAATATCATGAACATCTATTAGTATGCCAGTTTCTTCTACATTACCAAAACTCTTATTTACGGCTGTTCCAAAAACAAGCATACTTGGAGATAAATTCATATAAGCACTTATCAGTGGAGGAATATTTATTCCATACTTCCTTATTTCCAAATTAAGTATTTTATAATTCTCTTTATAAGTATCCTTATTAAAAAGATTTGTTAACTCTTTAGAGTTTATATGAACTTCCAAAGGATAAATAGGAGTAACTAATTTTTCTTTGTCTCTAAAATATTTATCGAGAAAAAAAAGAATTATATCACGTGCCTCCACATTGTAAGTTTTATACATCGTTACTTTTCCAAAAAAATAACGAAGGTAGGGATCTATTACAGACAACGCCCCCAGTCCATCCCAAAGATTATCCAATGCAAAAAGACCCTTTGTTCCAGCCCTACTAGCCTGATAATCTAAAGATACAAATGAACGGCCCAATTCTACTATTTGTGGTAAATAAACATCATTGAATTTTTGAGAAAAATGAAATAAATTGCTTGTAGCAATATTATTCGGTTGACCATCCTCTCCCAAAGAAATCTCACTCCCACAACGAAAACGATAGCCACCAAGTATTTCTTCTCCTGATGGATCCCAAACAATCAACTGACGATAGGGTGTTGCCATTGTATCAAATTCGTCTATATCCACCGATTCTCCAGTCCCACCGCCGTAATACCGAAAGGCTTCCTCTCGCAAACGACCCACTTCACGCATCAAATAAGGAGCATTATGAGCAGTAAATAAATAAATCTCATTACCCAATTTATTAGTCTTCCGAAAAAATTTTTCTGCTGTTAGCTCAGATTTAATAGCAATGCGATCAACTTTAGGTATTATTTTTTCCATAAAATCTGTTTCTTAATAGCTTTGCATAGCGTAAACTCTATTTTTTACATCATTTGCCCACTGTAACGCTGTTTTAGATGAATCAAATGTTTGCCAAGGAATAGGCTGTCCAAAGTGAATAGCAAATTCACTTCCCAGTGATTTAAACATTTCACGAGGCAGAAGCAACATTTCCACATTGAACTTTATTCCTAACCGTCTCCGAATACCTGCAATGATATAAAACAAACAAGAATTGGCAGCTTCAAAATATATTGGAACAACATCTCTATTGTATTTAATAGCTTTCGAAATAAACATTTTTTTCCATTCAATGTCTCTAATTTTTCCTTTAATCTTTCTCGAGCATATTCCCGCTGGGAATGTAATAATTTGATTGTCAGAATCAAATGCCTCATTCAACTTATTAACTCCATTTCTAGTTTGTGTCCCATACTTGTTAATAGGTATAAAAATACCTCGTAACGGCTCTATAAAATACAAAATATCATTAACCAAATAACGAATATTTCCATTATACTTCCTTCCCAATATAGCAGATAGACAAATACCATCCAATCCACCCAATGGGTGATTGGATACAAAAACACATCGCTTGCTGTCAACCGGTAAGTTCTCCATTCCTTTTAAATGCAGAGTAATACGACTGTTATAAACAGCATTTTCCATAAATGCTATATCTGTAAAATATGCATTCGACCGAAAATACGCATTCAATTGGTTCTGACAAACAAGTCGAGCAAACCATTTGATAATAAATGCTGGCGTTTTCATATACAAATCGGGAAATTTTCTCAAAAAAATCTCCCAAACATCTATCTGAAAAACTTCTACCATTCAATTACTTATTTTTTTAATATAAAAGCAACCCAGCAATACCTGCAAACAAAGTCAGCAAAATAGGATGAAATTTCCTAAAAAAGGCAAAACAGAAGGTTACAATAAAAATAATACAACTTCGATAATCGACGAAATTTTCTTTGTTGATCAAAAAAAGAGCTGCTGTTGCAATCAATCCAATCACAGCAGGACGCAATCCCTTAAAAGCATAATTAACATAACAATTAGAACGAAAATGTTGATAATTTCTGGAAATTAAAAAAATAATCGCAAAAGATGGAAAACAAACAGCCAGTGTAGCAACTATACTACCCCAAGTAGTACCGGTAATCATATAGCCTGTATATGTGGCCAAATTAATAGCTATTGGACCGGGCGTCATCTGAGAAACCGCCACAATATCAGTAAACTCATTAATAGTTAACCATTTATATTCCTCTACTGTTACATGCTGGATATAAGACAAGATAGTATACCCCCCTCCAAATCCAAAAAGACCAATTTTAAAATAAGTATAGAATAATTGCCAATAAATCCACATTTCTTTTTTTATACATTGGAAAGTAGTAGTACGATGAAAGTACTACTTAACTCTGTTCATTTATAAATTTTATAGATATAGACAACTATGCCTCCATACGCATTACAGTACCTATAACAGAACTAAGCTCAGGGTACAAATTATTTACAGCACAACACTCGGCCCTCCCTAACCTCTTACGATTTCATTGTTTCTAATTGTCGCAAGACAATTCATTTTCAATTAGAACAGCATGTAAAAATCAAAACAGTGCTATCAGTATAAAATTTTAACGTACATCTAATATTACTCCCCCGGAATAGTGCTAAAATAAAAATAGCATGCGCAGAGTCCCCTTGAAATCTTTAGCAAACAAAAAAAACGGTCACAACATTACAAAACTACATCACATAAAAAATATCATAAGTTGATCAACTACTTTTTCATTCCAAAGATTCCTACCGTTGGACAGTGCCACAACCAATGCACCGGCAGACACAATGAATAATGGTATGTATGATTATGAGGGTTCCATAATCCTTAATATATCTGAGATACTAAACGTTTATAGCCATCTAAGCGCCACTTAGCGTTAGCTTGTGTTATACGAAACAGTTCTTGAGCTTTTTCAGGGTATTGTTTCATCAAAGATGAAAAACGAATCTCACTTTTCAAAAAGTCTTGGAATTTACTCCAATCTGGTTCTTTAGAATCCAACTGGAAAGGATTCCTCCCTTCAGTTTCCAAACGAGGGTCAAAACGCCAAAGATGCCAATAACCACATTCAACAGCCAACTTTTGCTCTTTCTGTGCTTTACCCATTCCTTTTTTCAAACCATGACTGATACAAGGTGAATAGGCAATTATTAATGAAGGACCACTGTATGACTCTGCTTCACAAACTGCCTTCAAAGTTTGCATTTGGTTAGCTCCCATTGCTACCTGAGCCACATAAACATAACCGTAAGTCGTAGCCATCATACCTAAATCTTTTTTACGAATACACTTACCAGCCGCTGCAAATTTAGCCACGGCACCTGCAGGAGTAGACTTGGATGATTGTCCACCGGTATTAGAATATACCTCCGTATCTAATACAAGAATATTAATGTTTTGTCCAGAAGCAATTACATGATCTAATCCCCCAAAACCGATATCATATCCCCATCCATCACCTCCTATAATCCATTGTGAACGCTTTACAAAATAGTGTGTTAGCTCAGTCAGTTGTTTACAAATATTACAACAAGCACTACCCCTTATCATAGGGACCAAACTATCAGCTATCTCTCGAGTCTTTGCATAATCATCGCGATTATCAATCCATTCACGAAATAAAGCCTTTTTTTCTTTCGAACAACGAGAACAAGATAACCCTTGCATCATCAACCGTTCTACACGTTCACGCATTTTTTCAGTACCGATCCTCATACCAAATCCATATTCAGCATTATCCTCAAATAAAGAATTCGCCCATGCAGGACCATGTCCTTTTGCATTTTTAGTATAAGGAGTAGAAGGAGCAGAACCGGAATAAATAGAAGAACACCCTGTAGCATTAGCTATCATTTGGTGATCACCAAACAACTGAGAAATCAATTTTATATAAGGAGTTTCACCACAACCAGAACAAGCTCCAGAAAACTCAAATAACGGAGTAGCGAACTGTGAATTTCTCACATTTAATGAAACATCTACCAAATGCTGTTTAGTTTTTACTTTTTCCGTACAAAAATCCCAATTGGATTGATTATTCCATTCATTTTCAATTGGGGACATTTGCAAAGCCTTACCATTTTTATTGCCTGGACAAACATCCACACAATTACCACATCCTAAGCAATCCAATACATTAACTTGCATTCGGAAATTCATTCCTTCAAATTTTTTCCCCACAGCTTTCAATGTATCCAAATCTACAGGTGCTTCAGACTGTTCACTTTCATCCAAAATAAACGGACGAATAGATGCATGAGGACAAACATATGAACATTGATTACACTGAATACAATTATCTAAAATCCAAGTAGGAACATGGGTTCCTACACCACGTTTTTCATAAGCAGCTGTCCCCTGTTCCCAAGTACCATCTTCATACCCTACAAAAGCAGAAACAGGAAGATCATCTCCTTTTTGTGCATTAACAGAATAAGCAATCTTGGAAACAAAATTGGGAATATCATCCTTTATTTTTTCTGTTTTCAATTGAATATCTGACCATTCAATAGGTACCTCAATTTTTAGCACATCACCACCACGTTCGACCGCTGCATAATTCATATTTACAACATCTTCTCCCTTTTTTCCATACGACTTCACAATAAATCTTTTCATCTGTTCCACTGCCAAGTTGTAAGGAATAATACCTGTTATTTTGAAAAATGCTGATTGAAGAATTGTGTTAGTACGATTACCTAAGCCAATCTCATGAGCAATATCAGTTGCGTTAATGATATAGAAATTAATATGGTTATTAGATAAATATCTCTTCACATTATCCGGAAGATTTTCTTTTACTTGCTTTTCGTTCCAAATCGTATTCAAAAGAAAAGTACCATGCTTCTTCAGACCTTTAGTTACATCATACAAATTAAGATATGCCTGAATATGGCAAGCTACAAAATCAGGCGTATTTACCAAATAAGCAGAACGAATAGGCTTATCTCCAAAACGCAAATGAGAAGAAGTAAAACCTCCCGATTTTTTAGAATCGTAAGCGAAATAAGCCTGGCAATACTTATTGGTATTATCCCCAATAATTTTTACTGAGTTTTTGTTAGCACCTACTGTACCATCTGCTCCCAATCCATAGAATTTAGCTTCAAAAGTTCCATTTTCAAGAAACAATTCTTCCCTTTGTGGAAGAGACGTAAAAGTAACGTCATCTGTAATCCCAACAGTAAAATTATTTTTTGGTTCGAATAAAGACAGATTGTCATAAACAGCAAGAATACAAGCTGGGGTTGTATCTTTCGAAGACAAACCATAGCGCCCCCCTACAATTAGGGGATGTTCCTTTGAGTCATAAAAACAATTTTTTACATCCAAATAAAGTGGCTCTCCAGTAGATCCTGGTTCTTTAGTACGGTCAAGAACAGCTATGCATCTAGCTGATTTAGGAACAACTGCCAAGAAATGTTTAACAGAAAATGGACGATACAAATGAACAGACACCAATCCCACTTTTTTATTCTTAGAAATCAAATAATCAATTGTCTCCTTGATAGTTTCAGTAACTGAACCCATAGCAACAATTATACACTCGGCATCTTGCGACCCATAATAATCAAACAAGCCATATTTACGTCCTACTAAGTTAGAAAGCCGATTTGTATAATCTTCTACAACATCTACTACTCTATTGTAATATTTATTACAGGCTTCACGAGCTTGAAAATAAATATCCGAATTTTGAGCCATACCACGCGCTACCGGAGCATCTGGATTTAATGCCCGCTTACGAAACGCTACCAAGGATTCTTGATCAATCAATGGAGCTAAATCCTCATTATTCAATTGTTCTATCTTTTGAATTTCATGCGAAGTACGAAATCCATCAAAGAAATGTACGAAAGGAACACGAGTCTTGATCGCAGACAAATGAGCCACTGCTGACAAATCCATTATTTCTTGTACAGACCCAGTAACAAACATAGCACAACCCGTTTGACGAACAGCCATTACATCTTGATGATCACCAAAGATAGACAAAGCATGCGAGGCCAAAGCACGGGCTGAAACATGATAAACCCCCGGCAATAACTCTCCTGCTACCTTATACATATTAGGAATCATCAATAACAAACCCTGTGAAGCTGTAAATGTAGTAGATAACGCTCCCGCTTGTAATGCTCCATGCATAGCACCCGCTGCACCTGCCTCTGATTGCATTTCATCCACACGAACAGTTTCTCCAAAAATATTTTTCCGCCCAGAAGCTGCCCATTCATCAACATATTCTGCCATAGTAGAAGAGGGAGTAATGGGATAAATCGATGCAGTTTCACTGAACATATAAGCAATATGGGCTGCCGCCTGATTGCCATCACAAGTCAAAAACCCTTTATTTTTACTATTTTTACACATAAGCCTAGCATTAATTACATTAATCTACGTAATTGTATCAAAGTTACAACGATTATCAACTTCATCTTTACCCCTATAAAGATAAAGATACATTTTCAAAAAGCAAATCACTGAAAACTTGTTAATTTTCAAAATTTGCTTTGAAATAAACCGGTTCCGAAATCTCACTTTCATTATGATATCGGTCATAAGAAGTAACAGCATAATAACATCCATCAATTTGAGAAGTATCTATTGGGATGGATAATGTATTACTTGAAACTCTTGTAGCAACTAAATTGCTAACATCATAAATATCTATATACTTACTTTTCGAGTAATATACATTATAAAACATATTCTCTTTTTCAAAACACTCAACAGATTCCCAGCTTAACGATACAGAATCATTTAAAGTAGTCAATTGCAAGTGCTTGGGAGAAGCGGGGATAGTTCTCTTTAACCATGTTAAAGGTGGAAGTAAAGCAGGATAAACGTAAAAATTATTCTTTATCTCATCTCTAATTCCTTTTTTATTACCAATTAAATAATTTGCACGAAAAAAAGCATTCCCTCCTGTATTATGCTGGCGAGAAGATTTGATTTGTTCCGTTACTGTTTGCACGTCCCAATTGGAATCTTTTTCGTCCATTCGGTAAATTCCTATGCCTGGAACAACGAAACGTCCATAACTTCTCGCTTGCCAATCTTGAACAAATGGGAAAAACAAATTGCCAGAATAATACATCATAGGGACAATAAAATCATGTTTCCCCATTCGCAACCATTGTTCTGGGTCTTGATATACTTCATTTGCAGTCCAATATTTTTTATTATCACCAAGCTTTCGAGTGTATATCCCCACTACTGCACTACTTACTTGTACCCAAGGTTTTTTCCCTTTTACCATATCATATAATCTACTCA
Source organism: Candidatus Azobacteroides pseudotrichonymphae genomovar. CFP2 (assembly GCF_000010645.1). NCBI lineage: Bacteria > Pseudomonadati > Bacteroidota > Bacteroidia > Bacteroidales > Azobacteroides (SeqCode) > Azobacteroides pseudotrichonymphae (SeqCode). Next base: position 627,955 of record NC_011565.1, on the reverse strand, counting down.
CAAACCGATTAATGTTATCTTTTCGCCATTCAGTTTTATTTTTCCCCTTACCATAATACTTGTAAGTAATATCATCAGGGAATTCTGTAGGTTTTTCCGGGTAACGAATGTAATCCATATGAATACCATCTACATCATACTTGTCTACTATTTCTTCTACAATAGAAAGAAGGTACCTATCTGTCTCAAGATCACCTGGATCCAGGTAAATCTCTCCTTTATATATTCTTGTTTGCAACTGATTACATTTTACCACAAGCGAACAATTGTCCTCTCCTTTTACTTCTGCTGCTCCTAAAAGATAAGTTACAAACCAAGCATGGCATTCCAATCCCAATTTATGACATTCTTCAATAGCAAAAGCCAATGGATCATATGTTACTTTATATCCTTTATTTCTTATAAAAGGACTTAACGGCTCTACTTTAGAATCATAGACAACATTTCCCCTTAAACGGGTTTGAAAAAAAACTATATTAAAATTGGTTTTCTTCAAACAACACAAAATATTCACTAATTCTTCTTTTTGTTTATCAATATCCTCAAGTGTTGTAAATGGTTTTGTAGGCCAATCCAATGCATAATTAGTTGTCAACCATACAGCACGAATTTCATTTTTTGGCATTAATGCGGAAATTTTTGTGATTGACAGAAAAAATAAAGAGATAAAAAAAAGAATCTGCTTCATAATAAGTGTAAAGTTATATCAATATGATAACTCATCCAAAAATGTTCTTTGAAATACTTATTTCGATACAAAAAAAATTGGGAACTGATATTTTTTTTCGAGTCAAAAACCTTCTAATTTTTTCTATATAAAAAAATCACACTGTATGTTTTTATATAAAAATTAATTGCCATTACTTTACAAGCAGAATCTAGAATCTTGAATTTTATGTTATCTTTTATCACATGGAAAGTAAATCCAATTGCCTTTACTATTCCTCTTGTTGACAAAGAAGTGCGTTGGTATGGCATTGCCTTTGCGGTAGGATTTACAATAGGAAGATGGATCGTTCAAAAAATTTGGAAACAAGAAAAATTAGATGAAGCATGGCTTGATAAATTATCTCTTTATGTAGTAATTTCCACTATTATAGGTGCTCGATTAGGACATTGTTTATTCTATAGCCCAAATTATTATTTATCTCATCCCTTTGAAATAATTAAAGTTTGGGAAGGAGGAGTAGCCAGTCATGGCGGAACCATCGGAATCATTATTGCAGTTTGGATTTATTCAAAAAAAATAACTCATAAGAGTATGTTATGGACATTCGACCGACTGGTAGTTCCTGTAGGTTTTGTAGCTGCATTAATTCGCCTAGGCAACTTAATGAATCACGAAATATATGGTCATCCAACAAATGTACCTTGGGCGTTTCGCTTTATAAAAAATGTACAACAAGGTGGTGCAAATCTTATTTTTACACCTCCTTCGCATCCTACACAACTTTATGAAGCATTCTTCTACATGCTTACCGCCTGTGTTTGTCTCTGGATGTATTGGGAAAAAGAAGACTATAGATATCATGGACTCATATTCGGTGTATTTTTAACAGGTATTTTTGTTCCGCGTTTTTTTATCGAATTCTGTAAAAACACACAAGAGTCGTTTGAAGAGAACATGTTACTAAACATGGGTCAATTACTAAGTGTTCCATTCATTATTGCGGGAATATGGTTTATATATAAAGGATCAAAATTAAAAAAACAAAACCATAAAAAATAACTGAAACCTTAGGTATGATTTACAACTATCATCAAGTATTCTTAATCTTTCAAAAATGGCTTTCATTCAGAGAAAAAACGTCCTTCAATTTTATCCTCTAGTTCCTCTTTTGAAATAATTGCATAACAATAAATACAGAAACGTTGGCAAGTGTTGTACGTACCAATACCAAATACCCATTATATGAGCACATCTTTTTCATTATCCTTTTTACCACTATTATTCTGCGACAGAAAACAATATAATTCTTCTCTATCAGAAAAAATTCGCTGAATTAGATCAACGTCGATACATTGATTATGCTCAATTTCGTATTTATCTAAATCAACCTTTTCAGCAACAAGTTGCTATTATGATATTCCAACCTTCAGTGTTCCACTTTCCCCCAATTCCAACAAGTCCTTCATCAGCGGTTCTCAGCTGCTATTCTTCATTCAATTCTGACTTTCCTAAAATGCTGTCTTCTGAATAAAGCACTGTATAATACTTAAGCAAATTATTTTTTACTTTTCGATAATTCCTTATATCCACAAAACTAAAAACCAACTTATGTCAGTATATCCTTTTAAATTGACTCCTACGTACCAAATCTTTTTCAAAAAATCACGAGGATCAAGTTTTGGATAGACAATCGGAAGCTAGTCAGCCCCATATCAAATTACTTTTTCTCTTTCAATTAATTTAGACAAACGATACAATATTTCTCTCAATTCTACTAATAGTAATGGGTTTCAAAACATTCTCTTTCATAATCGTTTAGTGTAAATTGAAAATAATAATGAATACCCTTGATATCCATTTTTCTTAAGAATTGGATGCGTTCTTAATAAAGAATACAACCCATATTGTTTTGTTCACAACACAACAAACAATGATATCAGATTCTAAAGCACTCGAAATAACAATCATAAAAGTGGGAATAATGCAATTATTTTTTTTATTAAAATTTCGACAATACCTTTACAGATCTCAAAACGAGGTTTCTCTCTAACAAATATTCTTTCCCTGCAAAATCTGGAGTAAATCTACTTTTCTCCAATTATGAATAATTTTTTCCCATTCCTAATAATTGTAGACGAATGGATCATTTGAAGTTTATAATGGTGAGTAATAAACCCAAATTCTCTAAACGATCGATCATAAATATTTGATTATTTCTTTTATAATAAAAGCCATTTGAGGTTGTGCACTATTTCCTGCTTTCCGCACATCTTTATGGTTTACCTCTATGATTTTTCCCAAAATTCCCAAATCAGTGATTATAGAAAATGCTAGTACTCTCAACCCTCCATGTCGTGCGACTATTACTTCAGGTATAGTACTCATACCAATAGCATCGCCTCCTATTATTCTGAAATAATTGTATTCCGCAGGGGTTTCAAACGTCGGCCCTTGAACGCCTACATAAGTCCCGAACTGCAGTTTGATATTATTTTTTTTTGTAACAGAAATTGCTAAACTTCTTAATTCTTTATCATATACTTGACTCATATCTGGGAAACGAACTCCAAATTCTGGGAAATTTCTCCCTCTCAAAGGATTTTTAGGAAAAAGATTAATATGATCTTCTATTAACATGATATCTCCTATTTGAAAAGTAGCATTTATTCCACCTGCTGCATTACTTATAATTAGATAGTTGAACTCAAGAAATTGCATTACTCTTACAGGGTAAGTTATATGACTCATATCATATCCCTCATAGTAATGAAATCTTCCCTGCATAACGGCTACGGATTTCTCACCCAATTGACCAATAAGTAATTTTCCATTATGTCCTTCGACTGTTGAAATGGGGAAATGTGGAATTTTTTCATAAGGAATCTCTGTTTTGTTCGTAATGCTGTTTGCTAATTCCCCCAAACCTGTGCCTAAAATAATCCCTATTTTCGTTTCTGCAGATACCTTTGGTCTAAGCCATGATACTGTTTCCTTTAACTTTTCCAACATGATTTTTTATATTCTATTATATTCTATTATAAATAAACATTCTTGTATAAATAAACATTCTTGGTTGAAAAAAGTCTAAATAATCTCAACAAGTAAATAATAAATTTCTTTAATATCATATGATGATAAAAGCATTTTTTAACCAAACGATCTGAATAGGTTAATTCAAAAATTGTCGTTGTATCTAAACTTTTTCTATTTTACTTTTGTATGAGATCTCATGAATGAAATCACGTACAAAAGTAAAACGAATTATCTATACTATTCGACCATAATAAATATATAGTTGCTCTAAAGTTTTTATCACTAAAAAATATTTTGCATAAAAGAAAAATTGATTTTACATTTGCACTCATGGAGTTGCGAAAATAGCTCAGTTGGTAGAGTATAACCTTGCCAAGGTTAGGGTCGCGGGTTCAAGTCCCGTTTTTCGCTCGGGTGAATAGTTGGGGCTGTGCGATTGATTGATCGATCGATTGCCTACTACAGATAGTAGCTACAATAACTATTGGGACGTTGGTGATTAAAGTTTATGAAATCAATTAAAATGCAAACAAAAAAAATGGAAGCAGTCTGTCGATAATGTGTTGTTATAGAACAATACATATGAAGCAATGTTCGTTCAAGTCATGTCTATACCCACATACTTTCAAGAAAGTATTGTTTTTAATTCACGGTTAGTTGTGGCATATTGCCTCTTTAGCTCAGTTGGTCAGAGCACGTGATTTGTAATCTCGGAGTCGTTGGTTCGAATCCGACAAGAGGCTCACAAGAGAGGCTCAAAGGGTAGTTACCAGAGAGGTCAAATGGGGCTGACTGTAACTCAGCTGGTGTATACCTTCGGTGGTTCGAATCCATCACTACCCACTTACTTCTCAACAAGCGGAAGTAGCTCAGTTGATAGAGCATTAGCCTTCCAAGCTGAGGGTCGCGGGTTTGAGTCCCGTCTTCCGCTCAAAGATCCCTGAGTAAGAAAAACTTTGAGGATCTCTCTGATTTTTCTTATTCGTTTCTGAGTTAAAAATATTTTTTTAAGGTTGGGTTCGATACGATCGATGAATTAAACTACATATTTTAGTGTTCAAGTTTTCTGCTTCCAGTAAATCCTCAATAGTAAGGTGCATACGATATTGCCAATGATGACAAGGATTAGTTGGATTGTTAATCCGTTCTGTATCGGGGTTTGAATTACGTAATTGAGCATCTATGGAAAGCCAATCCTGTAGGGGAATAATAACCAACATAGATTTTGCGTTCAAATGGTTACAAATGATAGATTCGCTTATTTTAGGGGTGCAGTCTTTGGGAGCAGTCCCTTCCTTTTTCAAAACTCGATTATAATAGTGTTGAGTTTGCTTTTCATCTTCTTTCCACCATAACCGGATAGGAGCCATGTCATGGGTAGATGTTGTACAAACCGAAAAATAAGGAACACAATTTAAGTCAGTAAATTCTTGTCCCGATGATTTGGGTATGCGTTCTATTTCTAGACTTAGTATTTGCAATGTATTCATCACTTCTGGTACCGAGTGAGGGATCATCCCCAAATCTTCGCCGCAAACCAGCATATCAGTAAAATCAACGATTTGTGTTAAATGTTTTAAAGCAATCAACTTCCAAAGTTCATTGTTTCGTTGATAGAAGTAATCATTATAAAGATGGTCAAAAGATTTTTGATGATTTTGATTAAGTTGCTTATAAATAAGAGTATGGCGAGCAAGAATACGAGGGTGGTAGTACCCTTTTTTATCCAAATCTTCAATGAATAACTCCTTGGTGTTTTTACAAAAAGGTAATCCCCACCTTTTTATTTCTTCTATGCAGAGAGGCAAAGCGGGGCTAAAATAACCCAGTGATCCATTACTAAAATTTTCAGGAATCTGCCAAATACGAAAAAAACCAAGGATATGGTCGATTCGATATGCATCAAAATAATCTGCCATTTTTTGGAGGCGTTTTTTCCACCAACTATAATTATCAAGTTCTATTTTTTTCCAATTGCAAACTGGAAAACCCCATACTTGTCCCTCATCAGAAAAAGTATCTGGAGGAGCTCCAACCTGAAAATGCATATTAAAATAATCTGGCTTTATCCATGTCTCAACCCCTTCTCTATGAACACCAACAGGAATATCGCCTTTTAATACAATTTTATTTTGACGGGCATAATTGCTTACTTTTTTTAGTTGTTTATGTGCATGAAACTGCAAATAATAATAAAATTTATATTGGGGTAATTGAAAGTCGTGACATGGAATGTATCTTTCTTGTTGAGAAAAAGTTGAATCACGTTCATCTCTTATATGACAGTAATTAGCATAAGGGATCAGCCACTCTTGATTTTCCTTAAAAAAGGAAACAAACTCACACGAAGACAATACTCCCTCTCCATCTTGTCGAAATATTTCACGAAAAAACTCCCATTTCCATTTATCTACCTCCTTATAATTCACTACGGGAGATTTATTCAATTCTGCTTGTTTGGACTTGTAAAAAGTATCTCTTTCTGAATTTTTCAATGTCCCCATAGCTTTCAAATTCAGATAAATCGGATGCAAGGCATAAGCAGAAATTATATTATAAGGATAAGAATCTTTCCACGTATGCCCATTTGTTGTATCGTTGATAGGCAGAATTTGAATGATTTTTTGATTAGTTATTCTTACCCAATCAATTATTTGAAGCAAATCACCAAAATCACCAATTCCAAAACTATTATTTGTTTTCAATGAAAAAACAGGGATAACAACTCCTGCACATTTCCATTCAGGGTCTTTGTCCCTAAAATACAAACTTGAAATAATAAAAGTTTCATCCTTCTCTAGAATAGGAACATTAACACATCGGTTTTCTCCTAGTTCCCAACGGAGGAAGCTTTTTTTCTCTTCATCAATGATACAAAATTTATATTCAAATGTTTTTGGTAACTTGTCCGCATCTAAGTCAATTTGCCAATCTGGAAATTTTTCACACGAAAGAGATAATGCCTTTTCTGGAATCCAATTTCCAAGCGCTTCACTGTTCCCTAAAAGTACTACACGTTCATTAGGAGCAACCAACGGAGCTGATATCTTAATACGAATCGTTCTTTTATATATTGGAACAATAATATGTTCATCATGACGTGCAAACCAATTTTTGGTAAATGCAGATGAATAAAAAACTCTATACTGAGGGTTTAATTGCCAAAAATCCCATATATAGTAATTTTTGTAATGATTGTTAAGACGGACATAATGAGGATGCTTCCATTCTTCAAAAGTTAACTTGCCTTCCCCAGATTTTAAAAAATAACGGTAGTAAAGAAGAAAAACCTCGTTAGGTATGTTTAACTCAACGTACCATATTCCATCACCCAAGTGGAACATTTCTTTAGCTTGTTCCATATCCCACTTCCCCAGTTCATGAATAGATCCAATAATAAATAATTTTTGTCCCGAGGATGTATGAAAATGTATATTAAACCGAAGTTTCAAAGCCCTAACAATTTTTTTTTACCAAAATTAAGAAATAAGTTAAAAATAATAATATATGAAGCTAAAGATTTTTGCTAGATCGATGAGAAAACTCAAGACAATAATCCAAATTTCAACGCACTATAAATTTTATGAACAATTCTTACTTCTTACGAATAAAAATTGATTTTCATAAATATCTTTAAATACACTTTATAATTATATATATAAAGTTTTTATATATATAAATTTTAATACGAGGAGTTGGATAATCTTGTCATATTATATATAACAATATCTTTTTGATACAAAAAACACACTGTCTACATGTCGTTGTTTCCTTAATTTAATAAGTTTCATAGTCTACGAAGGAATATTCAAAAAATCCACTCTTCTTAATTATCTTTGATCTCCATTAAATCTTGATATCAGTTATTTATTATGTTCATTTTGATGATTGTAACCTTTATAATAGGTTATGCGTGTATTGCCCTAGAAAATTTATTGCATATTCATAAGACAGCTACGGCATTGTTATTGGCGATACTTTTATGGATATTTTTTGCATTAGGAGACTGGTCGTCCTCTCCAGTTTATGGTAGCTTTCTGTCTTATTGTGAGCATTATTCTTGTCCAAATTTTGCAACTTGGCTTGCTCATGTTCCTTTAGTTGAACGTTTGGGGGAAGTATCAGAGATTTTATTTTTTCTTTTGGGGGCAATGACAATTGTTGAGATAGTCGATGTATATGGAGGTTTTAGATTAATTACAGATAAAATTAACACAACTCAAAAAGTCTCTTTGTTGTGGATTATTGGGCTTTTGACTTTTGTTATGTCAGCTGTATTGGATAACCTTACAACATCTATCGTGATAGTTGCTTTGTTACGAAAATTAATTTCTAATAAGAAAGAACGTTGGTTTTTCGGAAGTATGGTTGTTCTAGCAGCGAATGCTGGCGGAACATGGTCTCCTATTGGAGATATTACAACTATTATGTTATGGATTGCAGACAAAGTTAGTTCGAGTTATATTATTTTTAACACGTTTTTACCTGCGTTGACATCCATAATTATTCCTTTTGGAATACTTTCTTTTACGATGAAAGGATCTATTACTCGTTTGAAAACAAATAATTCAGAGAAAGAAGTTGTTTTTTCAAGTAGAATAAGAAATTTTGTGTTCTTTTTAGGTATTGGGGCTCTACTATTTGTTCCTATTTTCAAAACGGTTACTCATCTTCCCCCCTATTTGGGAATGTTGGGAGGTTTAGGCATTCTTTGGATTGTAACTGGCTTCATACATAAAAAGCAATTAAGTAACAAATATGATTATTTATCTGTACATAATATTTTAAAACAAATTGATACTCCTAGTATTCTTTTCTTTTTAGGTATACTAATGGCAGTAGGTGCTTTGCAGACTTGTGGACAATTGGATCTACTTTCTTGTTCTTTGGAAAAAATTTCGATGAAAGAACCAAATAAATATTACTTGATTTCTGTAATTATAGGAATTCTTTCTTCTATAGTAGATAATGTTCCTTTGGTAGCTGGAATAATAGGAATGTATCATTTCCCAATTAATCACTATTTCTGGGCTTTTCTTGCTTACACTGCAGGAACAGGAGGAAGCATTTTGATTATTGGTTCTGCTGCAGGTGTAGCTGTAATGGGTATGGAAAAGATTGATTTCATTTGGTATTTGAAAAAAATATCATGGTTGACATTAATAGGTTATTTGAGTGGATGTTTTATGTATATTTTTCAACAGACTTTATTTTTAAATTAAGAGAAAAATGAATGCTATATCTCTTCTCTATAAAATTTTGTCTGTTTCCGACATCGAAAAAGCAAAATTTCTCCAAAAATATTTTAAAACAAAAAAAGGTGATTATGCAGAAGGTGATATTATGTTAGGTTTGTCTGTCCCAATGGTTAGAGATATCGTTAAAAAAAGTCCTAACTTCCCTTTTTCAGAAATACAAATACTACTAGATTCCAAGTATCACGAAGTCCGATTAGCAGGATTACTATTTTTAGTCAAACAGTTTAAGGAGACGAAAAAAGAGGAAGAAAGAAAAAAAATATTTAATTTCTATCTGAAAAATATTCATAGAATTAATAATTGGGACTTGGTAGATATTACTTGTCGTGATGTGATAGGATCATATTTGTTAAACAAAGAGGATAGAGATGTGCTTTATAAGCTTTGCAGAAGCAATAATCTGTGGGAACAACGAATAGCTATTGTCTCTACATGGACATTCATCAAAAATCAACAATTTGATGATACCTTAGCTATATCAGAAAAATTATTGAATCATCAACACGATTTAATACACAAAGCAGTTGGATGGATGTTACGGGAAGTCAGCAAAAGAAATTATCCGATAATAGTTAGTTTCCTTGAAAAAAATTACAAACGGATGCCCCGTACAATGCTGAGGTATGCTATAAAACATTTCTCTCCTGAAGAGAAAACACATTTTTTAAAAAAAGTCACAAAGCTCTTTTGATATTTAAAAAAAATCTGATCATGATTAAATCATGGTTAATTGGTAATTATTATATATAAAATATATCATTATTACGTTATTGTTTTCATGATTGAGGATAAATAATAAAAGCATTACCTAAAAAAATAAAGGTGCATTTTAACAAATGAAAACTTTCGAAAATCGGAACAAGAAAAATATGAAAAAAATTGAAACTAAAAGAAAAGGCTAATGATGCTAATTAGAATTAATGCCAACATAGGATTTGAACGACAATTAGAGAAAGGCTCGAAAAATTTGACCTAGGAATAAGTTTTCTCATCATAGAGAAGCAAACATAATATAAAAAAGAAGGGTGTTTTTATGAAAAAAACGAGCTTTCTTTTCTTAAGTATATATTGATTTTACTTACATAAAAAATTCAAGCCTAAAGAGAATAGCAAAGGAAACAAAATTTCCTCTCTTCCTATTGAAGAGCAATAAAAGTTTACGTAGGAAAGAAAGAAGAATTCCAATACGTACCATTATCAACAAAATTAATGACAAGGATAAATGGAGAAAAAAAATAACTCATCACATAGACAAAGTAGAGTTAAAATGAAAGTCTAAAGAACTGAAATTCGACTACAACGACCATGGCCGTTTTCTACATTTTCTACTTACATAAACAATCAAATTAAACGGTAGTCATGAAAAAACTATAGTCATGAAAAAACTAATTCTATCCATTACTCTTTTATCTAAGATAGAGGAAGCATGGATACTCGCAACAAGTGAAGTCTACATGCGTTTGCGCAGTAGCATGAAAGTAAAACATGCTTCTATAAAGAAGATGATATACGAGCAACATCTCATCCATTACGACACCAATGTGAATAACTGGTTGAACAAATCTATTATTTAACAATGATTGACTCTATTACCATAGAGCGGATCCAGTCCGCATCACAAATTTATGAAGTTGTTTCAGATTTCGTTACTCTAAAAAAACGAGGAGTCAATTATGTGGGGATATGCCCTTTCCACGAGGATAATACACCTTCTCTTTATGTTTCACCTGCCAAAAATCTTTATAAATGTTTTGCCTGTGGAGAAGGCGGTACAGCCATCCATTTCGTAATGAAGTATGAACAACTTTCATATCCAGAGGCCTTGCAATATTTAGCAAAAAAATATGGTATCGAATTTCGTGAAATAAAAATGAGCAATGAACAAAAACAGATTCAAAATATCCGTGAGGCAATGTTTATTCTTAATAGTTTTGCCCAGAAGACCTTTTCTACTAATCTTTTCGATACGAAAGAAGGACAATCAGTAGGACTTTCCTATTTTCGAAAAAGAAATTTTCGAAAAGATATTATACAAAAATTTCAACTTGGATATGCTGATTCTCAACGTGATTCATTTACACAGACAGCTATAAGAGCCGGGTACAAACAAGAATATCTTAAAAAAACTGGATTGAGTATTATAGAAAAAAATTATACTATTGATCGTTTTAGAGAAAGGGTTATTTTCCCTATACATACTTTATCAGGAAAAATAGTCGCTTTTGGAGGACGTATTTTAAAAAAAGAAGAAAAAGTAGCTAAATATGTTAACTCCCTAGAAAGCGAAATCTATCATAAAAGTAATGAACTTTATGGTATTTATTTTGCTCGCCAAGCAATAGTCAAATATGATCAATGTTATTTGGTAGAAGGATATACCGATGTCATTTCCATGCACCAAGCAGGCATAGAAAACGTGGTTGCTTCTGCTGGAACAGCTTTAACACAAGGACAAATTCGACTGATTCGACGTTTTACCAAAAATATAACTGTACTTTACGATAGGGATACTGCAGGAATCAAGGCTGCCTTGAGAAGTATTAATCTCTTGTTAGAAACTGGTTTAAATATCAAAACTGTATTACTTCCAGAAGGGGAAGATCCAGATTCTTTTTCACAAAAACAATCAGCTACTTCATTCAATAATTATATCAAAAAGAATGAAACGGATTTCGTCAGATTTAAAGTTGAGTTATTAATGCAAGATGCAGGTAATGATCCTATCAAAAAAGTACAAATCCTTACTGAAACAGTATATACCATTGCATTAATTCCTGAAGAAATTACCCGCTTAATTTATGTAAAGGAGTGTTCCTATTTACTCGATATAGATGAACGTCTTTTAATGCATAACGTTGAAAAGAAAAGGGAAGAACTATTTCTTCAAAAGAAGAAAAATGATAAATTGCAACTACAGAAAACAGAACAACAAAATACAATCAACAACCTACCATCTCTTGAACATAATTTAAATCTATCATTCCCTTTTTACGAATACGAAACGAACATCATGTATTATGTAGTTCGTTACGGAGAACAATATTTTTATTACGAATATGAAGATGAGGGTACGAATGAACTGATTTCGGCTAATTTGAACGTAATTGAATTCATTGTCTCCGATCTGGAAGAAGATGAAATAGAGTTGCACTATCCATTATATAGAAAAATGTTAAAAGAAGGATACGAATGGTGTAAAAAAAATAATTTTATTGCAGAAGAATATTATAAAAATCATTCGGATATCAAAATAAGTCATTTTGCTGTTGATATTTCAACTGACAAGTATATTGAAAGCAAAGTTTTTTCCCAGTATAAAGAGACAAAAGTCAACGAAGAAAAATTAAAGACCACAAAACAGTCGCAAATAAATAAAATGTTGCTAAAAGAAATCCCTTACGTAATGTTAAATTACAAAAATGCAATATTAAAACATCGTGTAGAAACTATAAACAAGCAAATTAAATTGGCCGAAAAAGGGAATAACTTCGATAAACAAAAAGAACTGATTTCACAGCTTAGTGGATTGTTGAAAACAAAAAAGGTTATTGCTTTACGTTTACGCGAGCGAATAATTACCAAATTATAATAAATTTTGTATTTATAATGCAAAAGAAATCCACAATAACAAAAACGAATACTAACTCCAAATTTTCAACAATCAGAGTATTTTTCCAAAGTAGTACCACACATTATTTTGTAGGATTAATTATTTTAATAATTGTAGTTTATACTAGTATTTCAATATTTTCATTCTTTTTCACTAGTAATACTGACCAAAGTAAGATAGAAGGACTTTCCTTGTTTCAATTCAAAAATATAGAAGCAGAAGAAATTGCAAATTGGGCAGGTTTACGGGGTGCTATTTTAAGTAGCATTTTGATGAACGAAGGGTTTGGTCTATCAACGTTTTTTCTATTACTATTTACTGTTTTCGTAGCTCTGCGACTAATGAAAGTGTACTATGTACGTTTAATTCGTAATTTTATCCTATGTTCCTTATTAACTATCTGGTTATCTATAACACTTACTTTTTTCTTTGGAAAATTCTTTCAAGAAACAGCTCTATACATAGGAGGGAAACATGGATTTATCGTTTCCAATATTTTAGTCTATAATTTTGGCACATCTGGGACTCTCTTAATTATAGTTTTGCTATTCATTATTTCTATAGCAATTGTCAACATAGAAATCATTTATTTTCTAATAACCCCTAAACAAAAAAACAAGAATAAGATAGGTTTTTCAAAAGAAAAGAAAATAGAAAATGCTTCACATATTCCACCGTTTCAAACAGAAGAAAACTTTTCGAACGGAATAGAACATTTCGAAGTAGTTAAGCCAAAAGAAGAAGAGACCATTATTTCTGAAATAAAAGAAAAAAACAGGGGATTCTCCAAGAAAATAAATAAAGATAACTTGGAAAAAGTAAGAGAATATGATCCAACTTTAGGATTGCCTAACTACCTCTGTCCTCCAATAAATTTATTGAAGGAATGCGGTATTTCCGAATTACAAATTGACATGGAAGAGCAAAAAACTAATAAAAACAAAATTCTCTCCACACTTGATAGTTTTGGTATAAAAATAGCTATGATAAAGGCTACTGTAGGACCAACTGTTACTCTATATGAAATTCAACCTGAAGCAGGAATCCGTATTTCAAAAATAAAAAACTTAGAAGATGATATTGCATTAAGATTATCAGCTTTGGGAATTCGTATTATTGCTCCCATACCAGGGAAAGGAACAATAGGCATAGAAGTGCCTAATCGTGAATCACAAACTGTTTCCATGAAATCGGTCATTACATCCAAGAAGTTCCAAGAAACTAAGTTAGATTTGCCTATCGCTTTGGGTAAAACGATTACCAACGAAACTTTTGTTTTTGACCTCTGTAAAATGCCTCACTTACTCGTAGCCGGAGCTACAGGACAAGGAAAATCTGTTGGATTGAATGCTATTATAACTTCATTACTTTATAAAAAACATCCAGCTCAATTAAAATTTGTTCTGATCGATCCTAAAAAAGTAGAGTTTAATATTTATTCTGAAATAGAAAAACATTTCCTTGCCAAACTACCAAATGAAGAAGATCCTGTTATTACAAATGTCACCAAAGTTGTTCAAACACTTAATTCTTTAACTAAAGAGGTGGATGAACGTTATAATCTATTGAAAAAAGCAAATGTTCGTAACATGAAGGAATACAATGAAAAATTTGTAAATCGTCAGCTTAACCCACAAAAAAAACACCGATATATGCCCTATTTCGTAGTGATTATAGACGAATTTGGTGACTTAATCATGACGGCCGGGAGAGAAATAGAATTACCTATTGCCCGTATAGCTCAATTGGCACGTGCTGTAGGGATACACATGATTATCGCAACTCAACGGCCTGACACAAGTATTATTACAGGAATTATCAAAGCGAATTTTCCTGCTCGCATAGCATTTCGTGTTTCAGCAATGGTGGATTCTCGTACTATTCTCGACACCTCAGGAGCTAATCATTTGGTTGGAAAGGGCGATTTGTTATTTTCGCAAGGCAATGATTTAACTCGTATCCAATGTGCTTTTGTAGATACTTCAGAAGTAGAAAAAATAACTGAATACATTAGTAATCAACAAGGATATCCTAATGCTGAAATATTACCTGAATATACCAGTGAAGACAATATTGAAAAACGCGATACGACAAATTTATCTAATCGAGACCCTCTGTTTAACAAAGCAGCCAGATTAATGGTTACTCATCAACAGGGTTCTACTTCTCTTATTCAACGTAAATTCGAAATTGGATACAACCGTGCTGGACGATTAATGGATCAATTAGAAGATGCAGGCATTGTAGGATCGGCACAAGGAAGTAAAGCACGTGAAGTACTGATCAGTGATGAATATCACTTAGATAAAATTTTAGAATTAGAATAATGAAAATCATGCGATGATAACAAATTGTCATTTAACAAAAAATATCATCAGGTATAAAAATATGGTTCGATGGAAAGAATCAGTGAAGAATCATAATAAAATTGGAAGTACGAAGATAATATTAGGAATAAATAAAAGAATGATACATGAGATAGAGCTAATACTACAACAAACGAAAAACAAAAATATTAATAAAATTTTGTAATGCAGATTATTTTTGAAGATCTCTTTTGTCTGTGACAAATTCACATTTTTTCAAAAAAAAGCTGAAAAGCATCGCTTGTGATGTAATAAATACAGAACAAATGTTCACTTTCAACGGTAAACATTTTGTTTTTGACAAAAAATCAAACATCAAAATATAGGATGATAAGTTTAATCTCAATAGGAATTGCATAATTGGTATAATCCAAGACAAATCAATAAACTGATATTAGGATTATCAATCAAATGCCATTAAAGGCACCCTATTCTATTATGATATTATGATATGATAATATTTTTACTTGTATTTTTTTGTATAAAACAAATCCCATACCTAATTTCGATGAGAAATATTTAGAAGGAATTGTTAACTTTTTTTCTAAAAAAGACTCTTGAATTATTAAATGATTTTTCAATAGAAAAATGTGAGCTTATGACAATCCATGTAAGATACACGCAAAAAACATAAAAAAAATTCTTGGATAATAAAATTAGTTAAACAAAAATTGTGAAACACAATACAAATAACAAATCATCTCTTCAAGATGAAGAGCAAGTAAAATGCTTGATAATTGGTTCTGGACCTGCCGGTTATTCATCGGCTATTTATACGGCTCGTGCCAGTTTATCTCCAATTTTATATGAAGGAACTCAATCGGGAGGACAATTAACCACTACCTTCGAAATTGAAAATTTTCCCGGATATCCTGATGCAATTACCGGTATTAAGATGATGGAAAATTTTAAGAAACAAGCCCAAAAATTTGGTACTGATGTTCGTAAAGGAACAGTTACTGCCTGCGATTTGTCTCGACAACCGTATAAAGTTGTTATTGACAATAAACAAACAATTGAAACAGATACATTGGTTATTTGCACAGGAGCTACAGCCAAATATTTAGGTTTATCAGATGAACAAAAATATATTGGGAGAGGTGTTTCTGCTTGTGCCGTATGCGATGGTTTTTTCTACCGAAAAAAAATAGTCGCTATAGTAGGTGGAGGCGACTCAGCGTGTGAAGAAGCTTTATACTTGGCAAGTATAGCAAATAAGGTATATCTAATTGTAAGAAAAAATCACTTACGTGCTTCTCAAATTATGCAAACCAGAGTATTAAGTAATACTAAAATAGAAGTGTATTTTAATACAAATGTGATAGGGTTATTTGGAGAAGAATTTGTAGAAGGCATTCACTTAATTAAATATAGGGGAGAAGCTAATGAAGAAAAAATAGATATGACCATTGATGGATTCTTTTTAGCTATTGGGCGCAAACCGAACTCGGAAATCTTTAGAACTTATATTTCTACCGATTCAAACGGCTACATTAAAACACAACATGGTACTACTAAAACTAATTTACCAGGAGTATTTGCAGCAGGGGACGTTTCCGATCCTAATTATCAGCAAGCTATTACAGCAGCAGGAGCAGGATGTATGGCAGCAATTGAAGTAGAAAGATATTTAAATGAAATGAAACATTAATAATTATTAATTGAATATTTAAAGACTTAATCCATGGTATCTAAACGTTTAACTGCCCTGTCTCCTTCTGAGACATTGGCAATGTCCCAAAAAAGCAATGAATTAAAAATACAAGGCATTGATGTTATCAACTTAAGTGTGGGAGAACCTGATTTTGCTACTCCCGATTTTATTAAAAAAGCTGCTCAAAAAGCAATTGATGAAAATTATTCTTTTTATTCTCCTGTCCCAGGCTATCTCTCTTTAAGAAATGCAATTGTTGGAAAATTGAAAAGTGAAAATAATCTGAATTACAATCCAGAACAGATTGTTTGCTCCAATGGAGCAAAACAATCTATATGCAACGTAGTACTATCTATTATCAATAGAGGGGATGAAGTAATTATCCCTGCACCCTACTGGGTTAGTTATGGAGAAATGGTCAAATTGGCTGAGGGGATTAATATTATCATCCATACAAATATTGAACAAGACTTTAAAATTACTCCTGCTCAGCTAGAAGCTGCTATTTCCAATCGAACCAAAGCCATTATTCTTTGTTCTCCATCCAATCCTACTGGAAGTGTTTATTCAAAAGAAGAACTAGAAGGTTTATTTGAGATACTAATAAAATATCCAAATATAATCATCATTTCTGACGAAATTTATGAACACATAAACTATGTTGGGAAACATGAAAGTATTGCACAATTTGAAAACATTCGTGAAAGAGTGGTAATTGTCAATGGAGTATCCAAGGCTTACGCCATGACTGGTTGGAGATTAGGATGGATAGCTGCTCCTACCTGGATAGCTTCTGCTTGTAACAAATTACAGGGACAATACACGTCCGGGGCAAGTTCCATTGCCCAAAAAGCAGCTGAAGCTGCGTATAACGGAAATTTAGATTGTGTAAAAACTATGTGTAAAGTTTTCGAACGTCGTCTCAATTTGATGATAAAGCTTTGTCTGGATATTCCAGGGTTCAAGATAAATCGTCCACGAGGTGCTTTTTATTTATTCCCTGATTGTTCAGAATATCTAGGTAGGGTTCTTCGGGGGAAGAAAATAGAAAACTCTGTCGATTTGGCAATGTATCTTTTAGAAGAAGGACATGTAGCCTCTGTTGCCGGAGATGCTTTTGGTGCTCCTAATTATATCCGATTTTCTTATGCTATCAATGACGACAGATTGACCGAGGCAATACAGAGAGTAAAAAACGTCTTACAATAAATTTCAGAATTGGTGAAGAAAGTTTAATTCCCACCATTTTTAGTATAATTTTTGCGAAAGGTTTTTTAAATTGTTTTTTACTGATGAAAAGAGATTTTCCACTCAATTCTGTTACTAAACGAATTGCCATAGAAATATGGAAGAGCTCTTAATAACACTCATAAAAATAATTTCTCTTTATTATCTCTAATAATATCTTTTATTCTCGTTTCTAAAAAAAAACTCTATACAGTGATCAATCGTACTTTTATACGTACCAAAGTACTTCAAATTTTATACGCTTACCACCAAAAAGGCAATGAAGACTTAATGGAAGCAGAGAATGAATTAAATCTTAGTTTGCAAAAAACACGTTACTTATATTATTATCTTCTTCTAATCATCATTGAACTTACCAATGCTGAACAAAAAAAATTAGATAAACAAAAACATAAACATTCTCTTTTGTTTAAGGAACAATATATAAATAGAAAATTTGCCGATAATTTTTTAGCAAAAAAATTACGAAATCATATTGCTCTCATACAATTTGCCAATAAACATAGTAATTGGTTACGAACCAATAGTGAAACCGATTTTATTGAACTTTTGCTCAATGAAATTAAGCAGTCTGATAATTATACAAAATATATTTCTTCCGATAACGCCTATAAAAATAATTACGAATTTTGGGAAGCTATTTTTAAACAAATTATTCTAAAAAGCCAAATAGTATCCGAATGGCTAGAACAAAAAAGTATCTATTGGAATGACGATTTAGAGGCAACTACCATGCTCGTACTAAAAACTCTCAAACAATTTCAAAACAGATCTATTGCTGAACCCGTTTTACTCCCTTTATTTAAAGATAATACAACTCAGGAGTATGCTATACAACTTTTACGTTCTTCAATCATAGAAGCAGAAGAGAATTCCGATCTAATCGATACTCAAATGAAAAACTGGGATAAAAAACGTATAGCTTTGTTAGACCTTATCATTATGCAAATGGCACTCGCCGAACTCAACAACTTCCCTGCTATCCCTTTGAAAGTAACTTTAAATGAATATATCGATCTAGCACGCTATTACAGTACTCCTAAAAGTACTTCTTTCATCAATGGGATATTACAAGCAATTGTCTCAATACTAAAAATAAATAAAAACTAATTTTCTCTTTTTAAGAGATTTACCATTGTACATTTCTCATGTCTCCAGTTTTATTGAAAGCATCATGGAAAGATAAAGCAACATCTATATTTTGAGGAGTATGCCCTCTTTGCCCAAGTTTTAAATACCTCCATAGAACATCCTTGTATTGGTCATCCACACAATTACTGATAATTGTTTCTGCTCGCTGAATAGGAGAAAGTCCTCGTAGGTCTGCTACACCATGTTCTGTAATCAAAACTTTAACAGAGTGTTCACTGTGATCTACATGCGACACCATAGGTACAATAGAAGATATTTTGCCTCCCTTAGCTGTAGAAGGTGTAGTAAAAATAGAAAGGTAAGCATTCCTACAAAAATCGCCACTTCCACCAATGCCATTCATCATTCTAGTTCCTGCTATATGTGTAGAATTGATATTTCCAAATATATCTGCTTCCAAAGCTGTATTAATAGAAATTAATCCCAAACGACGAATTATCTCTGGATTATTGGATATTTCTTGCGGACGAAGCAAAAATTTTTGTTTGAAAAAAGACAGTTCAGCGTATACTTCATTTAACACAGGGGTAGTAAGCGATAATGAACAACCGCTTGCAAATTTAACCCTCCCCTTTTTCATCAATCCAATAACAGCATCTTGGATTACTTCCGTATAGATTTCGAATGCAGGAATTTCTTTGTTCAAAGCCATAGCTTCTAAGACTGCATTGGCAACATTTCCTACCCCTGATTGTATCGGTAAAAAAGAAAGAGGAATGCGGCCAATCTTTATCTCACCATGTAAAAAATCAGCTGTATTCTTACCTATTTGTTCCGTTAATTTATCTAATGGGGTAAATGAACATATCTCATTAGGAAGATCGGTTTCAACAATCCCCATTACTTTCCTAGGATCTATCTGCACATACGGAACACCTATTCTATCACTTACAGAATATATTGGAATTTCTTTACGATAAGGAGGATCAATAGGTTCATAAATATCATGCATACCAACCAATTCTCTGGGATGATACCGATTGAATTCTATAATAATTTTATCGGCTAAATGAGCGATAGTAGGAGCAACCCCAACAGCAGAAGTAAGAACAATTTTACCACTTTCAGTAATATCACAAACCTCCAAAATAGCATAATCAGGTTTAGGAAGAAAACCATAGCGCAAATATTGCGCAAGTTCCGAAATATGCAAATCAAAGTAATGAATATCATGGTCATTCAATGCCTTTCTTGAATCTACATTAGATTGATAAGGAGTACGAAATTTGATAGCATTAACACGTGATAACACACCGTCAACAGATTCTCCTGTAGAAGCTCCAGTACATAATCCCACTTTCAAAGGATTCCCTCTAACATGTTCTACCTCCGCCCTTGCCGCTAAAGCTCTCGTTATAGCCTTAGGACAACCAGTTGCGGTAAAACCACTCAAACTAATCACATCATCATTTTTAATCAAGCTTGCAGCTTCCTCCGCCGTTATTTTTCTATAAAACATATCATCATTGAGCAATATTGATAAATAAAACTGGCAAACACTCACCTTTTATTCAAGAAAAAACAACAACTCTATAAGAGTTGATACAAAAATAATATTTTTTCTAAAAGATTTCATTTTTAACAAGTCTACAACATTCACCGATATATAAAACATAATCTGACATTTGTTTGATTTCTTCTTCATCATGACTAACCATCAATGTAGTAAAATCGAACATCTGATGTGCTTTTAATATTTCTGTCCGCATGGATCGACGCATTTCTTCGTCAAGTGCCGAAAGCGGCTCATCGAGCAATAGTACAACTGGCTTTCTTACTAAAGAACGAGCTAATGCCACTCTTTGTTTTTGTCCGCCAGACAATTTATCAGGTTTTTGTTTCCGAAGTGTCCCTAACTCAAAAACATCTATCAAACGATTAATGAATGCTTTATCTTTTTTTTGAGCAAAAAGAATATTCTCTTCTACAGTCATATTAGGGAAAAGAGCATAATCTTGAAACATAAAACTGATATTCCTTTTTTGTGGATTGATGTTAATCTTTTGAAAAGAATTAAAAACAATTGTATTATCTATTTGAATAATACCTTTTTCTGGTTTCAATAGTCCTGCTATTGTACGAAGTATCGTAGTTTTTCCTCTACCTGATTTTCCAAATAAAGAAACAAGTTGTCTACTTGGAATTTTAACATCTAATATTAATTTATGTTTTCCTTCGGAAGTAAGCAACGTCTGCTCTATATTTATATAAATCATATTCCTGAACTGATTGTAAATTTCTTATTGATACTATAAATGAGTATTAAAAAAAAGAATGAAACAGAAGATAATATCAAAGAGTAAAGATTTGCAGTTGTATAATTTAAGGTCTGTACCTCATCATAAATAGCAATAGAAGCGATACGAGTTTCATTAGATACATTTCCACCTATCATCAATACAATCCCAAATTCTCCTATACAATGTGTAAAAGTCAATGCGATACCTGTAATTATAGAAGGTTTAATATTTGGCAATAGGACTTTAAAGAAAGTAGTTATTTTGGATTTACCTAAAGTATAAGCTGCTTCACGATAACTAACAGGAAGAGCAGAAAATCCATTTTGTAAAGGTTGTATCATAAAAGGTAAGCCAGCTATAATACTTGCTATCAAAACACCTTCAAAGGAAAATGCTAAACGAATGCCAAATGAATTTTCTAAAAATTTTCCAAATATATTTTTAGGACCAAATGCTACTAACAAATAATACCCAATTACAGTAGGAGGCAAAACCATTGGCATACAAATGAGTGCCTCGAAAACTACTTTGAAACGTGAATTCGAATAAGCTAAGGCATAAGCGATCCATACACCTATTAATAAAAGACATACTGTAGTAATAGACGCTAATTTGCCTGTAAGTATAAGTGTATCAATAAAATCAGTATCCATTCAAAAACAAAATTCAGTAATTTTGATGATAAATAAAGAAGTTTCCAAATATGTACCTTTATCGAAAGAAAAGAAAGGAAAGGATAAGACAACAAGTTACAACTACTGTTTTTTTTCCTTACTTTCGGGTAAAAATTGACTCACTAATTATAACCCTTCACAACACAGATCTATACGAATATAATCATAAATTTAAGTGATAAGCTTATTCGCCTTTTATTTATTTATTTATTTATTTGAAATCAGAATTTGACCTTACAAAAAATGAAAATGAATAGGAATTCACAATCGATTACCACCTTCCCTATAGTTTTTTAGAACCCTCCAGTTTTCGTGCTGGAGAAAATTGACTTTGATCATGCATTTGGGTCTTTTTACTAAATACTTTTTACTAAATATTTATACTCTCTATAATAGCTATTTCTATAATAGCTATTATTACATTTACAATTAATCTTACAATTTATAATCAGCCTACTAACTCAATAAGTCATAACAATGCTAACATTTTTTACAAAAAAACGAATACACTTAAACGATAAGTAATGAAAGAAAACAATATAGAAATAGAAAGAAAATTTTTAGTAGCTGGAAATTTCTATCCTTATGTAGCAAAAAAAGAAAGAATTATTCAAGCATACTTAATGATCTCTCCACAAAGAACCATTCGTGTCAGAATAAAAGATACATCTGCTTCTCTTACCATCAAAGGGGCAAATAATATTAATAACTTTTCTCATTATGAATATGAATACTCTATCCCAGTAGACGAGGCAAGAAAATTAATTCAGCTATGCTTACCCGGAAAGATTGAAAAAGACAGATATCATATCCCATTCAAAAATCATATTTTTGAAGTAGATGTATTCCATGGTCAAAACGAAGGATTGATAATTGCCGAGCTTGAACTCCCATCTGAAAACACACCTTTTGAGCTACCTGAATGGTTAGGTAGGGAAGTTACAAAAAATCCGAAATACTGTAATGTCAACTTAATAAATCGCACATAATACCATCAGATACAAACAAGCCTTTTCTTGTTAACTGTAAATGATTAGAGATAATTTGTAGTAAGTGATTATTCATATATTTCTCTGCTCGATTTAAACAATAAAGTTTTTTCTCTTCTCCACAGAGTAATAATAATTCATCTAAATCAATGCCTTTCATAGTTCTTATACGTGTAATGATAAAATCGTTATAAGTAGTTTTATCATTCATAATCTCTATCTCGGGGAGATAATTGAAAATTCTACCAGAATCTACTCGATTCCATTGACGCGTTTTCCCATTATAAGAATGTGCCGACGCACCAACACCCAAGTAATGACTGCCATTCCAATAACCAATATTATGCATGGAATAATAAGTAGGACTAGCAAAATTAGAAATTTCATAGTGCTCGAAGCCTGCAGTAAGTAATTTATCTATTAGAATTTCAAACATTTCCAAACTCTCCAACTCGTCTACAGGTCTAATAAGTCCCTGTCGTTGCATACAATCAAGTTTTGTCCCCTGCTCATAGGTTAAATGATAAGCTGAAATATGCGAAATATTTAACGAAATAGCTTGTTGAACTGTTGTTTCCCATGCCTTCAAAGACTGACCAGGTAAACCATAAATTAAATCAACATTTATATTTAGAAAACCTTTTTTTTGACAATTTTCGACCGCTTTCACTGCAGAATAAGCATCATGCTTTCGACCCAAAAATATCAACTCTTCATCTCGAAAGCTTTGCACCCCCAACGAAATTCGATTAAAAGAAAAACAATTTATCAAAGTTAAAAATCTATCATTTACATCTTCTGGATTTGCCTCAATAGTAATCTCTTTATCTTCAAATCCTTCAATAAGAAAATTTTCTTGAATTGTTCTGAATATTTTTTCAAAATCTGGAAATGACAAAAGCGATGGAGTTCCTCCACCAAAATAAATTGTCCCAATATTATGTTTATTCAAATAATCTTTTCGCTGCTCCAACTCATTACATAAGACATTAACATAATGTGTCTTATAATTTAAATGCGTAGTAGAAAAAAAATCGCAATAAATACAACGATTTTTACAAAAGGGGATGTGAATATAAATTCCAGCATTCATATTATGCGTAACTTCACGGTTTTTTCAGATTCCCAGCCATTTCCCCCCCCCCTAGATATTATAAAGAGAGACTCTTATTCAATCTATCTATCTTTATTCAGGAAATGGTATCAATTCCATGAATTGACAACAATTTACATTTCTCTATGATAATAATTTTTATACTGAATTATTTTCTACTATTATAACTAATAAGGGGGGGGGTAGAACTGGAATTCTACCAAATTCAAAAAGAAAAAAAGAAAACGAAAAATAAAAACAAAATATTTCGAATAAAATTGAAAAATTATCTGTCTCCATACTTTTTTACAGGGTAATAGCCGTAGTCATAACCATTGTCTTCCTCTGCTTTCAGAGACTACGATACCAATCTCTGGTCTTTCACGACTAAACTTTCCCAGTTTCGTACATTGGGGTGTAGTTTTCTCTATTTCATTACATGAATCTATTGCACCCAGTTCATACTCAACAAGGAATCAATTTTTATCCGCAAGAAAATTGCAGCTTTAATATACTTCTTGTAATCCATTTTCACTTCAGGAAATAATTTATAGTGTAAACATACCTAATTTAATGCCTATATTTCCTTCCCACTTTTTACATATTCTTCACAACTGTCTCATTTCTTCCTCAAAAACTTCATCAAAAGGGATGGTTTTACATTCTCTTCTTTCTTGTTTTTCCAACCTAATTCTCCAACCGAATACAGGTACAGATCTTTCCGTTCTACTATAGGATTCTCATTCAAACTTGAACCCAGTTTAGTTTCATTGTTTTTTAATCGTTTCCATCATTCTTTTGTATGACGTTTACTTCCTCCTGTAAGAGACTTGCCCAACCTTAAAGAGCCAGTTATAGTTCTTCGGATTTGTCGCAGGACTTACTGTCCTCAAAATCCATTCTGAGTTCCATCTCCTTTACTTTTCTCAATGCTCTCATTTTTTACTGCATTATTTAATAATGCAGTAAGTCCTGTTTATTTGTTTTATCTGATCGTTTTACATCCATTATCTCTACAATCTATTATTTATCCACATATTATCAGCAATTTCCACTACATATCATTCTTCTTTATTTGCTATCTTCATACTAGCATTATTTATGCAATACCTGTGAGAGACGATACACCCAGAATAAACCAGAAAGCCGTATGTCCCTCACTAACAGTTAGGCCAATATCAGAAAAAAGCCAAAGCTACTCCAACTCCAGAGTCCAAGCAATATAATCAGTCTTTTAATCAGCCTCTTCATATTCATAGCGGATTCATAGCGGATTTTCTACCTTGTGATATAAACAAAAAAGAACAAACAAAATGCTAACTTCTCCTGTCTAATTTAAGTACTTTAATAATAAAGTAATACTTTAATAATAAAGTAATGAGGGTGCTTCTATTTTTTGAAAAATCGATGCAAGAATAATTCTTTCTATTGTTGGAAACAATCTGTTGAGATTGAGTGTTCTTACATTTCACTTAAAGTTAACACATACGAAAGTAACAGTACCAGTAACCCTGTTGCAATACCATTTTCTGCAAAAAAGCAGACAAAACATATCAAAAAACCCATACAGAATATAAGAGTCTTTTTCATCTTTTTTCAGTTGAAACGATTTATTTAAATTTGTCAAAAATTTCATTTTGTTTCGAAAATTGTTACAAAAAGAATTTATTTGTCTACAAGTTACTATTTTTAAGTATAGACCTGAACCTCCCTACCAAATGAAGGGAGGAGAAAACTAGATTAAACATAACCTGAAAACCAACAAAAGCCAAAAGACATCTTGAAGCAAAGCGAGAGAAAAGTGCGGCTGATACACAACGAAATCCTTGCGAAAAAGCATTCGCTGTCACCTGTATCGCACTGGCCAACTTTGTATACAAATATGTCTATAACAATAGACAACAACTTCTTCGACTATAACCTGATGATGATCAGGCATAAGCTTAGACGCAAAATCAAGTCATATACTTTCGTATTCTGATATCCCCCCCCCCCCCTTGAATCTTGCCCAAAAACATATTCGTAATGATCTCTCCCTATTTTTCGATCTGACTATTATAAACGATTAAATCGTAATACTTGTTTTTCAACTCTTTTTCGATAAAGTCTGACAAAAGGAAAAAATCCCTACTCTTCCGGTAGAATAAATCCAAAAAGTTGAGAGTTTCGTACTGATTTCTTTGAATTCTTTAATTGTTTTTTCTTGTTCTGTAATCTTTAAAGAAATAATTTTACTATTTCATAAACTCTAAAAGTTTAAAAAAAAGTTTTTTTTCTTTATTTCTTATACTATAACTCATTATTAATTCAATCACTTACAATATACATTTTCAAGCAATATGAGCATTACACTCCCACTTGGGAGTAGTAGTAAAGAAATAGAAAAATCTACCTATCGACATTAGAATTTGTCAATTTTTTCATACATCACATGATTTTTTTTCTAATGATATTAAAATTTCACTATTTCTAACAAAGACTTCCCATGCACAAATATTTGTAGATCAGTGCCCGAGACGGGATTTGAACCCATACACCATAAATACCCAGTACCACCCCCTCAAAGTGGCGTGTCTACCAATTCCACCACTCGGGCTTCAACTTTTTTAGTGCTTAAAAAGAAACTGAATATACAAAATTTTCACAGATAAAATTTTCCAATTTTAATCAAAAATTTGCAAAAAAATCTCTAGATTTGCAATCTATCCTAGCCACTACTACTAGTAGTGGAGCTCATACAAATACAAATGAGAAAAAATAACAAGTTTTTCCCTAGTACGTTTATAAACTCCAAAGTCATAACCACGATTAGTATGTCATTAGTACTAGTTTTACTAGGTTTAGTTGTTTTCCTATCTTTATTTGCGAATGATCTGTCCAATTTTATAAAAGAAAATCTATCTTTTGATATAGTGTTACAGGACAATACAAATAAAAAAGAAATCCAATGTATACAAAACTCATTGGAAAAATCTCCTTTTACCAAAAAAGTCAATTATGTTCCAAAAGAAAAGGCCATCAAAAAGTTATCAATAGAATTGGGGGAAAATCCCGAAGAATTTTTAGGCTTTAATCCATTGCCTGACATAATTGTTATTCATTTAAAATGGCAATATGCTAACCCTGATAGTTTGAAGTTTATAAAAACTTACCTTAAGAAAATCTCTAATAGTAACATTAAAACAGTAGAGTATCGCGAAAAAATATTAAAAACGGTAACTAACAATATTACTAAAATAAGTTTTGTTCTTTTGAATATCGCTTGTGGATTATTATTTATTTCTTTTGCACTTATTAGTAATACTGTTCGCTTGACAGTATATTCCAGGCGTTTTCTCATCCGTACTATGCAATTGGTTGGTGCAAAAAAAGGATTTATCTGCAAGCCATTCATAATATCAAATATTATTGTCGGAATTATCGCATCAGTTATCGCTTGTGGATTGTTATATTGGTTAATTGATTATACAAGAAATAATGTTCTAAATACAAATGAATTACTAAATTCAAATTCCTTATCACTTACATTTGGAAGTGTATTTGTATTTGGAATCCTTATTTCTTCCATTGCTACCTATTTCTCTGTAAGTAAATATATAAGTGCTGATATAAACGAACTTTATAAAACATAATAAATTCTTGAAATGGATAAGAAGCGATTAGCATTTGGGAAAGAAAATTTCATACTTCTATTTATTTCCATTATTGTTATTGTCATCGGATTTATTGTAATGGCAGAAGGGAAATTTTCAGAAGAGACTGGATTTGATCCAAGCATATTCAGTACAAGAAGAATTTTAATAGCTCCTGTCATAATTATATCAGGTTTTGGGTTGGTGATTTGTGCTATTCTTAAAAAACCAAAATAGAAACTTTTTGGATATGAATTTTCAAAAAGGAGAGATTCTGTATTTGGATAAGCCACTATATTGGACATCTTTCGATTTGGTAAACAAAGTTAGGCATGTAATCTCTAAATTTTTAGGTCTAAAAAAAATAAAAGTAGGACATGCAGGTACATTAGATCCACTCGCAACGGGAGTGATGATTATTTGCACAGGAAAAGCAACCAAGAAAATTGAAGCATTTCAGCATCAAACCAAAGAATATATCGCTACAATTCACATAGGAGCGACAACCCCCTCTTTTGATTTGGAAACACCAATAGACAATATCTTCGAAACATCGCATATTACCCGAAAATTAGTAGAACAAACATTGTCAAAATTCCTTGGCAATATAGAGCAGACTCCACCAACTTTTTCATCGTGTAAAATTAATGGTAGCAAAGCATATGAATTAGCAAGAAAAAATCAGAAAGTAGAGTTAAAACCCAAGTTGGTCTTTTTTGAAAAGATAGAACTGCTCTCATATAAACCTAAAGAAATACAAATACACGTAGTTTGCAGTAAAGGAAGTTACATCCGTGCTTTAACTCGTGATATCGGAATTACAATACATTCTGGTGCATATCTAACAAAACTCACACGAACAAGAATAGGTAATATAACACTAGATGATTGCTTAAAAATAGAGAATTTAGATAAAATGCTTGTAGTTTAATAATTTAAAATGAGACTTTCAAAATTCAAATTCCACCTTCCACAGGAACTAATTGCCCTATTCCCTTCAGTTGATAGAGACGAATCAAGGTTGATGGTTGTTTATCATAAAACAGGCAGAGTAGAACACGTAATTTTTAAAGATATTATTCAATATTTTAATGAAAAGGATACTTTCATTTTCAACGACACTTCTGTTATTCCAGCACGTTTGAATGGGAACAAAGAAAAAACAGGAGCAAGAGTAGAAGTATTTTTATTGCGAGAATTAGACCCAATACAACGTATCTGGGATGTTTTAGTAGACCCTGCCCGCAAAATTCGTATTGGAAACAAATTGTATTTCGAAAATGAGGATAGTGACACAATCGTAGCAGAAATAATTGATAACACAACTTCACGAGGACGAATCATACGTTTCTTATACGACGGACCTTATGAATCATTCAAGAAAATATTATACAATTTGGGAAACATGCCCATTCCTGACTATCTGGATAGAAAAGTGACTAAAGAAGATCGTGAACGATATCAAACAATTTATGCAAAGAATGAAGGTGCAGTAGTCGCTCCGGCGGCAGGATTACATTTTAGCCATGAATTGATGAAACGTTTGGAACTCAAAGGCTGCGAATTGACTTTTATTACTGTTCATTCTGGGATGGGAAATTTTCGTGCCATTGATGTAGAAGACTTATTCAAATACAAATCGGAATCTGAACGAATCGTAATCAATACGGAAACGGCAACTAAAATTAATCAAGCTAAGCAAAACCGCAAACAAATCTGTGCAGTAGGAACATCTGTACTCCGAACAATTGAAGATAGAGAAAATGTAGTAACCTCTCAAGGATACTTGAATCCATTTACCGGTTGGACAAATAAATTTATTTTCCCTCCTTATAATTTCATTACCTCAACGAGTTTGATTACGGGATTCCATCTACCACTTTCTTCTATGCTACTTCAAGTGGCAGCATTTGGAGGATTTGATCTGATTATGGATGTGTATAAACAAGCTATTGAAGCAAAATACCGTTTCGGGGTCTATGGAGATGCTATGCTAATAATATAATGACTACCTATCTATCATTAGGAACCAACTTGGGGAATAAGGAACTAAATCTACTGAAAGTTATTGCCCTTATAGCTGAAAGAATAGGGAATCTTTCAGCTATTTCATCTGTCTATGAAACTCAAGCGTGTGGATTTCAATCTGCTAATTTATTTCTAAATATGGCTCTAAGAGTAGAAACAAGTCTCCAACCTGTTGAATTATTGAAAGCCTCGCAAGAAATAGAAAGACAAATGGGAAGAGTAAAACAACACCAATATCAAGACAGAATCATTGACATTGATATTATACTGTACGACAACATTGTCTATAAATCTGAAGAACTAACTATTCCTCATCCTCTTTACAGAAAAAGAGACTTTGTAATGAAGCCTCTACAAGAAATTATACGAAATGCAATGAAGACAAGTTAAATTTTACCGTTTAACGTTTAAAATGAAAAAAACTAATTCTACCCACTATAGTTTCTTTGTGAACATATTTCCCACTTTAAATGTTTTTGCAAAGACCTACTTCAATGAAAAAATAGTAGAAAATTATACAAGCCATTCAAGAAAAGACTCATATTTCTATAATTCTATTATACTCTATAAGTGAGTAAAAAGCTTTTTGTTTTTAACAAATATTTACATAACAATATTTACATCATTATTTGAATTATTAATTAAATCGTTCATACATGGCTTATTGAACTAAGAAATATCATACAAATTTCCACTTATTCAATATGCAATAGAATCTATCTTTTTGAATCAAAGAGACAATAATTTTGTTTTAAAAAACATTTTTTGTAATTTTGATCGTCAAATCATGACAATCGTCAATGTCGTCGAAACAATCACTTTGCATAGTGTTTTTATTTTTTACTTTTTCGATGGCTACCTTATCTTTTGCTGCTAAAAAGGAAAGTTTTATACTAGTCATTGATGCAGGCCATGGAGGGAAAGATCCAGGTGCAATTAGTAAAGGTAAAGGAAGTAAAGAAAAAGACATTACACTCGCCGTAGCTCTGCTTACAGGAAAGTATATTACAGCGGAACACGAAAATGTGAAAGTTATCTATACACGAGACAAAGACGAGTCCGTCGATTTATGGAAACGAGCTGAAATTGCCAACAAATCTAAAGCTAATCTATTTATTTCCATTCATACTAATGCTTCAACCAATACGAATGTTCATGGCTCGGAAGTGTATGCTTTTGGAGTTTCGAGAACCAAAGAAAATTTGGAAATAGCCAAAAGAGAAAATTCTGTCATTTATTACGAGAGTAATTACAGAGAAAGATATGAAGGCTTTGATCCAAACGTTTCTGAATCTTATATTATTTTTGAATTCATGCAAAACAAATTTGTTTATCAAAGTCTTGATTTTGCTCTGAGTGTCCAATCAGAATTGAAATCTTGTGTACCATGGCCAGAGAGGGGAATTAAACAAGCTGAATACTTAGTTTTAAGAAAAACGAGTATGCCACGCATACTAATAGAACTTGATTTTATAACCAATCCAGAGGCCGAAATGTATTTATTGAGTGAAGATGGACAAAAAAGATATGCAAGAGCTATTTGTAATGCTTTTACAAAGCACAAAATAAGTTATTACGACCATAAAAAATAATTCAATAAAAAGAATTACCAACACCGACAAAATCTTTTTTCTAGAAAATATCATTAATAGAAGGCAAAATTGTAAATGATAAAATATATAAAAAGTATACTCAAATGTTCCTCTCTCAAAAGTTTTCAAGCGAACTTCTTTGAAAGAAAAATAATTTATATATATAAATGTATCTATGTTGTAAAAATGAGGCAAAAGTTAAATCTAAAAGCGGAAAATTATAGTACAAAAAACTATAATCAATAGAAATAGACAAAAATCTCACCAAAACAAAAACTCAGGAGCTATGCTGTTATACCTTGTGGTTCACAAGGTATTTTTTAATACGATTCTCAACTAATACAATTTTAAGCTCTTGGGTGGGCTTGCTTATACGTTTTCTTCAGTTCTTCAAAGGTTAGATGGGTATAGATCTCAGTGGAAGCAAGGCTCGAATGCCCCAACAATTCTTTGACAGCGTTTAAATTCGCTCCGTTATTCAACATGCTTGTCGCAAATGTATGCCTTAATACGTGAGGACTTCTTTTAGGTAAATTTGGAATATCAGATAGTCTCTTTTTAACAATGCGATATACGATATTATAATTCAATGAACGTCCATCTTCTCTTACAAAAAAAGCTTTACTTACATCCCAAATCGTTTCATCCCTAATAGTCTTATAATATGACAAAATCTCTTCTAATGTTTTTGAAAATGGTATCAATCGCTGTTTATTTCCCTTACCAGTCACTCTTATCAAACATGATTCAAAATCAATATCTTCATCATTCAATCCTACTAGCTCTGAACAGCGAATACCCGTCGAGTAAAAAACCTCAAGAATAGTCCTATCCCGTTCATCTTCGAAGCCTTCTCCTTTAGATAAATCCAACAACAGCGTATTCATTTCTCTATCTCTGACAAAATAAGGAAGTGGCCTACCAGTCCTTACTCCAACAATCCCCTTGACAGGATTACTTTCTATCTGTCCATTCCGATATAAATATCGAAAAAATGACCTTAATGTACTTAATTTTCTATTGACAGAACGAGGAGAATAATTCCTATCCATTAAAAAAACAATCCACTCACGAATAACAGAAGAAGTAATCGTTCTCATATCAAATCCCTCACTACAAAAAACAAATCGCTCAAATTGAACCAAATCATCACAATATGTTTTTAACGTACGAACAGAATAATTCCTCTCATATCGCAAATGACATAAAAAAATACTCAACTGATTGAAATAATACTCATAGCCCATTTAAACAAAAAAACTTTTTTATATTTGAGTGAACATGCAAACACGGAAAAAACAAACAACAACTATTGCATAATTATTCCAATTTGTTTAGATGATAGGAACTTGGAGCAACCATATTGTGTTGGACTGCCCACTAAATAACAAACCTCCCACATTACAGATAATATATAACAACCTTTATCCGTATCACCCAATGATTTTCTTTAACATTTCGACAACACCCCCGTCGTTGTCCCACCAGGACTCGAACCTAGGCTGGCTGAACCAAAATCAGATGTGCTACCATTACACCATGGGACAAATACACAACTCCTCTAAAACTATCCAAGCATTCTTTTATATAAATTCCTAAATAATCAACTGCTTTTTACTTTCAATAAAAAGCAGTTTTTCTTCCCTTTCTGAACTAGTATGTATCTTCCTCTTAACAAGTAAGAACAATCAATTAAATGATCAAATATAGGTAATTTTTCTTTATTGATACTCACTCCACCATTTTGAACCAATTTACGCATTTCTCCTCTGGAGGAGAAAATATGAATATTGTCCACTAATAAATCAACTGCTTTTATTCCTAATGATAATGATTCTTTGAATATTTCAAATTGGGGAATACCTACAAAAATATTTTCTAATGTATCCTTATCCAATTGCTTTAAAAAGCTAGAAGTAGCATTCCCAAAAAGAATAGTCGATGTTTTTACTGCCATTTCATAATCTTCCTGCGAATGAACCATAATAGTTACTT
The DNA here is from genome assembly GCF_000010645.1 of Candidatus Azobacteroides pseudotrichonymphae genomovar. CFP2. Taxonomy (NCBI): domain Bacteria; kingdom Pseudomonadati; phylum Bacteroidota; class Bacteroidia; order Bacteroidales; genus Azobacteroides (SeqCode); species Azobacteroides pseudotrichonymphae (SeqCode). The sequence continues at coordinate 594,721 of NC_011565.1, read as the reverse complement.
CCTTTGCCAAGCTCCTCTGTAAAGAGCGGAGATGAGGGGCCAATTTGTGTTTTGAAATTAAATTTTCTATCTCTTTTTTGGATAAAACTGTAAAAATTCTAATATATTTTTCTGCATCAATATCACTTACATTTAACCAAAATTGATAAAATTTATAAGGTGAAGTGTATCGTTTATCCAACCAAATATTCCCCGCTTCTGTCTTACCAAATTTACTGCCATCAGTTTTTGTAATTAAAGGACAAGTTAAAGCGAAAACTTTACCCCCTACCTTTTTTCGAATTAATTCTATTCCCGTTGTAATATTTCCCCACTGATCAGCTCCTCCCATTTGCAAACGGCAATTATAGTTTTCGTATAAGAAAAGATAGTCATAGCCTTGAAACAATTGATAAGAGAACTCTGTGAACGACATACCAACTTTTGCATCCGCAGCTAATCGTTTTCTAACAGAATCTTTCGACATCATATAATTTACTGTAATATATTTACCAATATCACGAATAAAATTCAAGAAAGAGTAGTCTCTTATCCAATCATAATTATTAACTAAAATGGCGATATTAGAAATATTAGAATCAAAATCAAGAAGTTTAGCTAATTGGATTCTTATTCCATTTTGATTCTTTCGTAAAGTTTCTTCATTCAATAAATTACGCTCTTGTGATTTCATTGACGGATCACCAATCATCCCTGTAGCTCCTCCTATCAAAACAATGGGACAATGACCCGCCTGTTGAAAATGCTTTAACATCATCACTCCCACTAAATGACCAACATGCAAAGAATCAGCAGTCGGATCAATGCCCATATAAGCCACGGTCATCTCTTTCTCTAATTGCTCCTCTGTGCCTGGCGTTATATTATGAATCATACCTCGCCATCTCAACTCTTCTATAAAATTAATCGGCATACACATCTTTTACGTACTATAAACAAATATATGTATAACTAAATCAAAATTCATCATCATAAATCTCTTTACAAAAGTATTCCAAACCAAAAGCTATTCTCTTAAAGAATAAAACAGAGTATAAACATCACTTGAACAAATATTTCTAACCATTTTTAATATTAAAGCCATATAGAGTACTTTCCTAGAAAGGGTATAGGAATACATTGACAATGGTCAATTACGAATTTGACTAATTATAATAGTTGTGAAAACAACAGCATACTTTGGCAAAAGTACAAAAAGCATTTAAATTGAAATTATTAGGTGATGATTTCATCAACTTTATTAAAATGGGAAAGTGTAACTTCTCTCTGCTTCTTCCTATCATCACTCTATTTTACCTCGCAAAATTTACACGATTTTTCGACCATTTCCATTCTATTACACAAATTTAATAAAATCAACTTGAACCAAGTTTGTGCTGAATGATAAAAAAAACAAGTAGACAAAAGATAAAAAACGAATATGTTGCTAGCATTAGCTAGTTTTGGGAAAGGAATATTGTTTTAAGCCGGGGACAGCTCTAGACTAATCAAAGCTGGACAGCCGCCATAGTTAAAAGAGAGGAAAGGGAAACAGAGAATATTTATAGTTGCACACCATCACCATTGCAAAACACAATCTTTCTTTTTACGAAAAAGTATATTCTATATCAATCCAACTGAATACCCACAATTCCAACAATTGGAAGCTAGAGAACTGGATAAAATTTTTTCTTCAAAAAAGAACATTTGTAGTATTCTATTTTTTCATTTTACTGAAATTTTTAATCTCAATATTACCAATTGCACGATAAGCATTGATAATTATTGCCAAAGCTACTGCTGTTTCAGCAGCAGTAGCAACTATTCCAAAAAGGGTAAAAAACATCCCTTCAAATTGTTCAGGGAACAAATACCGATTGAATACAACAAAATTTATTTCAACCGCATTTAATATCAATTCCAACGAAATAAGAATAGCAATCATATTTTTCCTAGTAATAAATCCGTAAATCCCAAGGAAAAACATCAATGTACTGACTACCAAATAATATTCCATTCGTATCATAAAATTTTTCTTTTACACCATTATAAACTATTTACCGCACACAGATATCTCTAAAGATAAAATCTGCGATAGATTCTTCTTAGATGAAGAGCCTATTCACATATTTAGATCGGACGAATAGAATTTTTTAGCTTCTCTTTTATCCACAGTTTTACCTCCCGATCAAAGTTCTTCCGAAATAATTTTTTAGATTAAAATCTAAGACAATAATTCCAATGATAACTGCTACTAAAATTCCGCAAGTCGTTAAAAGATTTTTTAAACACTCCATACTTACTCAGGTATGACATCTAAATACATCTTTGAAATAACTTCAGAGTTGTTGCCCTTTTCATCACTTTGAGTAATCAGCAATTTTAACATTGATTATAAATTTCAGTAGTTGTAGTTTTTTAAAAACTGATTTCATTTTAAATTCATTCAATAATTTACCAAAAAGCTTAATCACATGTACACGTAAACATCATTTTATATTGATTTCTGTTACACATTTCCATACTAAAAATCTAAAATCCCATATTGAAAAGCTTGTTCTTTCTGAAATTATTTACCTTATACCTAGAAGCTTCCGAAGCTAATTTCCCAAAATCAGTTAACAACTTTGACTTCAACTTTTTAAACATCAAGATTCATTATTTCATCTCTTTCTCGCAATCAATATTGCCCCAATAATACAAGCTAATAAAAGTAGACTCAAAATTTCAAAAGGCAAAAGATATTGATATTTTCCAGTTCCCATTAAAGCCTTGCCAATTAGATGCATATCGATTTCCCTATCACCTTCTAACATAGATTTATTTATATAAATAAATCTATGTTTTAATAAAGCAAATGCAGTAGTAGCAATTCCACCCAATATAACCAATACACTCATCGTACATCTTTGCCACCATTTTTTTATTAAAACTTCACTTTTATCATTAGTAAGAAAAATAGCAAATATGAATAATACAACAATTCCACCTGCATATACTGATACTTGGACAGCAGCAAGGAAATGATAATTCAGAAATAGATAAAAACCTGCTGTACATAACAATACTAAAAACAGATAAGTAGCTGAACGCAATAAACTGTTAGAAGAAACTGCTAATATGGAGAATAGCAAACTTGCTATGCCTAAACAAATAAATATAATCAAATTAACAACTGGATTCATATTTTTATTCCCTAGTTAGTGTAGAACCTTCTTTATTTAGTTTCATATATAGTTTAGAGCGAGTAAAAGTTGCATGTTCAAAATTAGTTGTCCATAAAATTGCGTTTTGTGGACATGAAATGGTACAAATAGAACAAAAAGTGCAACTTCCAATATCATATATATATTTATCCAAAGTTTTTTTTTCTTTTTCTGTAACCTCATCTAATTCTTTTTTCGTGATTATTCGAATAGTTCCATTCGGACAATTTGCTTGACAAATACCACAAACTGTGCATTTATGCTGATTCTTTTCATTATGGGACATCACTAATTGTCCTCGCATTCGTTCATAACGAAATACTTTCGCTCGATCTTCAGGATACTGTTCTGTTACTTTCTTACGAAGAAAATTAAGCATTGTGATATACATCCCTTGTACTAAATGCCAGATACCTTTAATTATATTTTTAATTTGATTCATAAATATATTATCCAAAAAGCCATCAATATAATATTAATTAGACTAATAGGCATTAAAATCTTCCATTCCAAGTTCAAGAGTTGATCTATTCTTAAACGAGGCATTGTCCATCGTACCCATAAAGCTAAAAATATACAAATAAATGTTTTAACAAAAAACCACAATATTGATGGAATAAAATCCATAACTTCATTAAACAAATTCCAACCTGGAATATGCAATGGCATCCACCCTCCCAAAAATAATGTAGTTGCAATAGCAGCAATAATAAACATGTTTAAATATTCAGCTAAATAGAAAAATCCAAATTGAATACCAGAGTATTCTGTGTGATAACCAGCTGTTAATTCTGATTCAGCTTCCGGCAAATCAAAAGGTCCGCGATTAGTTTCAGCATGTCCTGCTATCAGATAAATAATAAAAGCAATAATTGCAGGGATACCACCTCTAACTATATTCCATCCGCAAGACTGTTGTTCCACAATAGAGGACAGTTGTAAAGAGCCAGAAAGCATAACAACTGTCATTAATGATAACCCACAAGACAGCTCGTAAGAAATTAACTGTGCTCCTGAACGAATTGCGCCAATTATCGTGTATTTATTATTAGAGGCCCAACCTGCCAACAAAATTCCGACCACCCCTATCGAAGAAACTGATAATAAATAAAATACCCCTATATTGAAATCCACCACATGCAACCCTTTATCAAAGGGAATAGCTCCAAATGTACATATAGAAGCAATAATCACTATATAAGTAGCCAAATGAAATAAACAAACATCAACTTTATTTATTCTGATTAACTCCTTTAACAATATTTTAATCATATCAGCTACCGATTGAAAAATCCCCCAAGGACCTACACGTGTCGGCCCTAAACGGCATTGAAAAAATGCACAAACTTTTCGTTCTAAATAAATAAGCAAAAGAGCTAATACAGCATAAGCTATCAAAATGACAAAAGCTATCAAAACAAACTCAACAAGCAATACCCACCCATCTATCAAATATTTCTGAAGAAACTTATTTATCCAGTTTGTCACAAAATCCAAATGAAACATAATTTTAATATTTTATCATTCCCCTTGTTTATCAAACACTATATCCATCATGTGTATTTTGAAATTTACTTGAAACATAACAAATATTTACATACCATAAGATCCTAGACATCAACAAAGGATATAGTTACGAAACCCCACTAATATTATTTTTTATTTATCTATTGTTCTTATTATCCTGAATTCTTCTAAACATTCCAACATCATAGCTCCATAAACAAAAAGCTTGAAAATGAAGAGGGATACAAATAAAGAAGAGGAGTATAAATAAAATTGTTAGACTATATAAATAAAATTGTTAGACTATGTTAGACTAACATGTATAAATTTTAAATATGTATTAGTCTCTTCATAAATTACCGATCAATACAAGGGACAACATAATCCAAAGAACCACCTAGCATAACTAAATCTGCTATTTTTACACCTATAGCAATGACTCCCAAAGTATTTACCAAAGTCATGCAAGGAGAACGAAACTTAACACGATAGGGATACTTATCCCCTTTGCTATAAATAAATACATCAAATTCCCCTCTTGCACTTTCCACTCGCTGATAAAACTCCCCTTCAGGAAGTCTAATCATAGCTTTTATTTTCGTCGAAAAAGCACCGCCTGGTATATTGTCTATCAATTGCTCTATAATTTTTAAAGATTCCTCTATCTCATCTAAACGAATGATATAACGATCAAAAGTTAATCCATCTGTACGAAGTATTTCATTAAATTCAACATATTTATAAGCAGCATATGGTTCTATTTTACGAATATCATTACTCCAGCCGGAAGCTCGTCCTGTAGGACCAGTTGCTCCTAATGAAATAGCTTGTTCCTTACTTAAAAAACCTACACCTTCCATACGACCTCTTGCAATTGGATTATCTGTAAACAATAGGTGATGTTCCTTTAACCTTTTACGCATATAAAGAATAAATTCTTTTACCTTTCGTTGAAAATTTGGATGAATATCATTCATTACACCACCAATTACACTATAGTTAGCCATTAAACGACCACCGCAAGTTTCCTCAAAAATATCCATGATCTTTTCTCGATCTCTCATTCCATAGACAAAAGCTGTAATTGAACCCATATCCATTGCCATACATCCCCACCCTAACAAATGGGAGGCAATCCGCGTCAACTCATCAATAATAGTACGAATATAATGTGCTCGTCTAGGAATTTCCAATTCTAAACCTTTTTCTATGGCCAAACACATTCCGTGACGATTAATAGTCCCAGAAAGATAATCCAAACGTTCTGTTAAATGCAGAATTTGAGAATAAGTATAAGTCTCACACATCTTTTCAATACCCCGGTGGATATAACCAAAATTTGGATCTACTTTCTTAATAATTTCACCATCTAATGCAACACGAAGATGAAGTACTCCATGCGTAGACGGATGCTGTGGACCGAAGTTTACTACATAATCATCTTTCTCAAACACACTACTACCACCATCCATCTTTTCCATGACAATCAAATCTTCATTAAGAAGTGGCATAGGATTTATTTCCATATCAGCATTATAATCTTTTCGCAAGGGATATCCCTTCCAATCTTGCCGCAAAAACAAACGACGCATATCCATATTTTTTATAAATCGGATACCAAAAAAATCGTGAACCTCTCGCTCATACAATCCTGCCGATTGCCACAGGTCACACACAGAATCAATTTGTGGATCTTCTCTATCGTTCGTATAAGTTTTTAAAACAATTATATAAGTAGGAAACTGAGTAGAAGACAAATAATAAATAACTGCCAAACTATCTATATAATCTATTCCAACAATATCTATCAAGAAATTAAATGAGAGTCTGCTATTATTTTTTAATAAAACAGCTACATGGCGAAGTTTTTCTTTTGGGATTGAAACAATATAAGCTTTACCGACCACTTCCATCGTAACAAAAGAAAGTTGCAGCAACAACTCATCAATAATTTTCATTGCCTTTCTCCTTTCTTAAGGCTATTTCCTTCTATATGAGACAGATTCGGCAATTTAAAAAAGTTCTGCACTTTAATTTTGCGTGCTAACTGTATCATTCCATAAATCATAGCATCTGGACGAGGTGGACAGCCAGGAATATATACATCTACAGGAATAATTTTATCTATCCCCATAATCGTATGATACGAACTCTTAAATGGTCCACCACTAATTGCACAACTGCCCAAAGCTATAACGTATTTAGGTTCAGACATTTGGTCGTATAAACGCTTTAATACTGGTGCCATCTTATGAACAATAGTACCACAACAAAAAACCACATCTGCTTGACGCGGACTATTACGAGTAACTTCCCAACCAAAACGAGCGAAATCATAACGAGCAGCACCTAAGCACATAAATTCTATACCACAACAACTCGTCGCAAATGTTAAAGGCCATACCGAGTTAGAACGGCCCCAATTTATCAAATCATTTAATTTGGCTATAGCAATATTAGCACCATTCCCCCACAATTCCTTTAGATACTCCTCAAGATATTCATTATCCCTAAAATCTTCAGTTTTCATATTCCGAATATAAATATCTCTTACTTCCATTGCAAAGCTCCTTTCTTCCACGCATAAATCAAACCAAATGCCAGTATAACAAAAAAGAATGTCATACAGGCCAAACCTCTTATTCCCAAACTTCTTACAATACTTGCCCAAGGAAACAACAATATAGTTTCAACATCAAATACCAAATATAAAATAGCAAAAAGGTAGTAACCTACCTTAACCTGAGACCATGAAACTCCTCTCGTAGGAATACCACATTCATATGGTTCCCCTTTTACGGGATTGGTAGATTTTGGAGATAATAACCTTGCAATAAACAGTGCAGCTAATACCATAAAAATGGCTGTCAGAAAGACAACAACAAACAAAGCAGAATTAGTCATATTCCTCTAAAATTATAGGATTTATAAAACCCTATGGCTCGAATGTACAACTCGTTATTTAGAAAAACAAAATGAACATTGAATATAGAAGCCTTGCTACTATCTAAATCCTTGTAGATCATTTAAGTCAATTTGTCAATCAATTTGTCAATTGTCCAGCTTTAATACTGTCCTCTAATATAGCAACTAATATTTTCAAATTAAAAAATATTTCCTCGTTATATGAAAAATACTACATTTGTGACCAGGATTCATGTACAATATATTTTGGATTGTTTGCCGATTTGGGATCTTTTAGGCAACTTTTGAAGCCATGTCGTTTCCCGTTATAGGCGGCAGCTACAAGATAAATAACGACATAATGAACATTAATGAAGAACTAAAAAATTAATAAAAGTTAGAAGTCTTCCTAGTAATATTTATGACTAGCAATATTGATTTCCCAACTTACTTTTTAATAAAAAATCCCGATTTTTTTTAAAAGAGAAAACAAAAAATAACCAAAAGAAAGATGACACTCCACCTTAAAAGTAATCCATATATCTTTTTTTGTGAAAGCTATTTATATAAATGATACAACCAACAATAAAAATTGAAATAAAAAATTACTTTTATTGAGATGATGCCATTCACCTTAGCAAAAGCCAACAGTCAATTTAATCCCATCGTCTGAACTAATTTCTAATTCACTTGTGATTCACATGAATCGCGAAGTTCTTGGCTATACAACCGTTCAAAATACGAAACTTACAAGAACCTTACCTGCAAGGTAAGAAAACAACAGCAATTGTGTAAATTTCAAACCCAAATGATATTTTAAAATGTTATTCTTCAAAAGAAAACTCAAGCCAAACGAAAAGAAGATTTCTAGAGTTGATATTTATTAAAAGTGAAAGAAAAAAGCAATATTAAAAACATTAGGGTGCTACCTGCTTGAATTATGCAAAACAGGAATAGCACAATATAAATTTACCCACAATAATTTTAAAAATTATGGAATCGCTTGAACTTATTAAAAACGATGCTTGGCTTAATCCCTATCAGCAAGCAATAAAAGGTCGTTATGAGTATTTCCTTCAAAGAGAAAAGGAATTAACAAACAATCATAAAATGACTCTTAGTAATTTTGCATCGGGATATCTATACTTTGGATTACATAATGCGTCTTCAGGATGGGTATTTAGAGAATGGGCACCAAATGCTACAAAAATTTATCTAATAGGCAATTTCAATAACTGGCAAGAAAAAGAAGAGTTTCAACTCAAAAGATTAGATAATGAAACATGGGAGCTTCATTTACCTAAAGATACTCTCCGACACAAAGATCTTTATAAATTAAAATTATACTGGGAAAATGGAGCAGGTGAACGTATTCCAGCATGGGCAAAACGCGTTGTCCAAGATAAAGAAACCTACATTTTCAATGCTCAAGTATGGGAACCTAATAATCCTTATCAATTTAAAAATAAGTCCTTCCAAGCTAAGACTACTCCTTTGTTAATTTACGAATGTCATATCGGTATGGCAACTGATAAAGAAAGAGTTGGAACTTATCAAGAATTTATACAAAATGTTCTTCCACGTATAAAAACAAATGGATACAACGCTATTCAAATTATGGCAATACAAGAACATCCTTTTTATGGTTCATTTGGCTATCAAGTGTCAAATTTTTTTGCTGCTTCTTCACGCTTTGGAACTCCAGATGACTTAAAAGAACTGATTGACACGGCTCATTCCATGAATATAGCAGTAATTATGGATATTGTTCATTCTCATGCAGCAAAAAATGAAGTGGAAGGATTAGGGCGATTTGATGGCTCTTACAACCAATATTTCCATCAAGGAGAAAGAAGAGAACATCCTGTGTGGAATTCTCTTTGTTTCGATTATGGAAGGAATGAAGTTTTACATTTCCTATTATCCAACTGCAAGTTTTGGTTAGAAGAATATCATTTTGATGGATTTCGATTCGATGGAGTAACTTCCATGTTGTACAAAAGTCACGGAATAGGAGAAACAATTACTAGTTATAATGATTATTTTAATCTCAACCAAGATGGTGATGCCATTTGTTACCTCACACTTGCCAATCGTTTAATACATACAATCAACAAACATGCTATTACCATTGCTGAAGAAGTAAGCGGAATGCCTGGCTTAGCAGTTAAAATAAATCAAGGCGGATATGGATTTGACTATCGTTTAGCAATGAATATTCCGGATTATTGGATTAAGTTAATCAAAGAGAAGAAAGACCAAGATTGGCATCCTTTAAATATATGGGAGGAATTAACTAATCGCCGGACAGATGAAAAAACTATTAGTTACGTAGAAAGTCATGACCAGGCATTAGTAGGAGACAAAACAATAATTTTTAGACTGATAGATGCAGAAATGTATAATGGAATGAGTGAAATACATAAAGTAGATTCTTTGTTGATAGATAGAGGCATAGCTTTACATAAAATAATCCGATTAGTTACGGCATCTACTATATGCGGAGGCTACCTGAATTTTATGGGAAATGAATTTGGACATCCAGAGTGGATAGATTTCCCTCGTCAAGGTAATAGTTGGTCATACAAATATGCACGCAGACAATGGCATTTGGCTGATGATAACAACTTAAAATATAAGTATCTATATAATTTTGATAAAGACATGATCCTTCTAATTAACAGTATAGAAGACTTTCAGGCAACTCCACTTCAAAAAATATGGGATAGTGAAGGAGATCAAGTATTAGCTTTCTGTCGTAACGATTTAGTTTTCGTATTCAATTTTAATCCTGTTCAATCATTTACAGATTATGGTTTTTTAGTAGCACCATGTAAATATCAAACAATCCTTAATACTGATTCTCCTCAATTCGGAGGTTTTGGATTAATAGATGATAAAATTGAACATTTCACCACTTATGACAAACTCTATGAAAAAGAAAAAAAAGAATGGTTAAAACTATATTTGCCAGCAAGAACGGCTATGGTGCTTAAACGCATAAAGTGGAATAAAACCAAATTATTTAGGAGTAAAAAATAGTTAAGAATAAAATTTTGTAATCCTTTAAAGACATTCTACTATGGAAAGAAAAGAAGGAAGAAATTATCCAGTTGAGCAATTATGTGATTCTAATCAGAATAAGCAAGAATAAATATAAAAACAATAACAAAATTTTACCTTTTCAAATTTTACAAAACACAAGCACATGTCCTGTTTATAATAACAAGATCATACCTATGTGTGACAGGGATATATAGATTTTTATGTGAACGATCCTAGATTGTGAATGATCCTAGATAAAAAATATAAATATTAAAAAATTATTTTATTTTAATTGACCTCTTCCCATCATAAATAATAGTTTAAATGAAATCTTACAACAATAAAATATCAAGAATTATCACAAGTACTCATAATCCCCGCATTAAAAATATTCAAAAACTGAGAATAAAAGCATATGAACGGAAATCGCAAAAACTTTTCATTATTGAAGGTATCCGTGAATTCAATTTATCTTTAGTTGGTAACTATATATTGGATTCAGTATATATTTGCTTCGAGTTACTTGAAAAGTCTAATAGTTCTGAAATCATCAATATCATTCCTTCAAATATAATTTACGAAGTCAGTAAAGCTGTTTTCCAAAAAATTGCTTGCCGAGAGAATCACCAAGGAATATTAGCACTGGCTAAACCCAAATTACACCTATTAGCAGATTTAAATCTATCAAACAATCCTCTTATTATTGTATTAGAATCAATAGAAAAACCTGGTAACCTTGGAGCTATACTTCGAACAGCCGAAGCTGCCAAAATTGACGCGACAATAATTTGCAACCCCTCTACTGACATTTATAACCCAAATGTTGTTCGCTCAAGTATAGGATGCTTATTCAGCAATCCAATTGCTGTAGCTTCAAATGAAGAAACACTTGCTTACCTAAAAAGCAAATCTGTTCAAATATTTGCTGCCGAGCTTACTGCTTTTAAACAATACTACAATACAGACTTTACTTCTGCTTCAGCTATCGTAATAGGAGCAGAAGTGAATGGCCTGACCAATTTTTGGCTGGATAACGCTCACCAACGAATCAAAATTCCGATGCAAGGTATTATAGATTCATTGAATGTTTCAGTTTCTGTTGCAATCATTACATTTGAAGCCATACGACAGAGAAACTCCTTCATGTAAAAACTAGAACTCTTATTCTCAATTGAAAGAGAAATTAAAATTCCTAATCTACACTAATATTTCGTCACTTCCAATCTTACAAAACAGTTAATGGATTCCTCAAAAGTACTAGCTGTCTTCTATAATCTCCTATAAAAAGAATTCATAACTAAAAATGAATATTTTACAAAATCCTTATGCAATAAGTTCCAAATATTGTTACAATACGATCCTAAACAATAACCCTGTTTAAACTTTGTTAAAAAAATTACTTTGTTTTTAACAAAAAGACACTTCTCTAATGTTTTTGAAAATGGTATCAATCGCTGTTTATTTCCCTTACCAGTCACTCTTATCAAACATGATTCAAAATCAATATCTTTCATCATTCAATCCTACTAGCTCTGAACAGCGAATACCCGTCGAGTAAAAAACCTCAAGAATAGTCCTACCCCGTTCATCTTCGAAGCCTTCTCCTTTAGATAAATCCAACAACAGCGTATTCATTTCTCTATCTCTGACAAAATAAGGAAGTGGCCTACCAGGCCTTACTCCAACAATCCCCTTGACAGGATTACTTTCTATCTGTCCATTCCGATATAAATATCGAAAAATGACCTTAATGTACTTAATTTCCTATTGACAGAACGAGGAGAATAATTCCTATCCATCAAAAAAACAATCCACTCACGAATAACAGAAGAAGTAATCGTTCTCATATCAAATCCCTCACTACAAAAAACAAATCGCTCGAATTGAACCAAATCATCACAATATGTCTTTAACGTACGAATAGAATAATTCCTTTCATATCGCAAATGACATAAAAAATACTCAATTGATTAAAATAATACTCATAGCCCATTTAAACAAAAAAACTTTTTTATATTTGGCATATATGCAACGAACAGATCCTCAACCAATAGGAAAAATATTAAAAAAGTTCCTTGAAGCTAATCTTCAAATGGCAGATAAACTAGCTGAAGCTCGTATAATAGACTATTGGAACAGTAATACAACCCCCAATATCAGTCGCTACACGTGTAATTTATTTATCAAAAATCGTGTTTTTTATGTCAAAATAAATTCATCAGTACTAAAAAACGAGCTGATGATGCAACGAGAAAAAAAAGTTGTAGAACTTAACAAAGTGGCAGGAAGGAATATTATTAACCGTATTGTTTTTACTTAATTGTCAACACGAACAACATTTTCTATTCCTTTTATTTTTTGCAATTTGGTAGAAAGAGTATTAATATCATCTACATTATGGGTGAAGACTTCAATTGTTCCTCCAAAAATACCATCTTTAGCAGCAAGGGATATTTTATGTATACTCATAACTAGATTATGAGTAATAATTTGTATAATGTCGCTCAATATTCCTATTCTATCAATACCCTTTAACTCAACTGTGGCAAGGAAAGAAGAAATTTTATGTCCTGCCCAATTACAAGAAATAAGACGATTGCCAAAGCGTGTTTTGAATACCAGTGTCTTTTTACATAATCTTTTATGCACCTCTAATCGTCCGTCATCGCAAATAAAACCAAAAACCTCATCTCCAGGTATAGGATTGCAACAAGATTTCGTGATAAAATTTTGTTGAAACTCTTCTTCATTTAATACATAAGTTACCTTCGGGTCTATCTTCTTCAAAGAATTTTCAGATGAATTGCTTATTTCTTGTAAAGGCAATACCGTACTAAGAGCTTGTTTTACATAATGGAAAAAGAAACTATTAGTTTTATCTTTTAATATTGAATATGGATTTTCTGGCAATTTTATCTGCTTTTCTGCCAAAGCATAGAATAGAAGCTCTTTTTTTGAATATCCATAAAAAGCACAAAGTTTATCTAAAACTCGAATAGTAACTTCAATACTAAAAGAAGTAAAATACTTATTCAATAACTCTTCTCCCACCTGTATCTGACTTTTTTTTCGTTTTTTTATAGCAGATTCTATTTTTGTTTTAGCAGTAGCTGTTGTAACAAAATTGAACCATTCTTCTTTAGGTTGTTGAAAATCAGATGTCAATATTTCTACTTGATCTCCACTAACCAATTCATAACTAATAGGGACTAATTTATGATTGACTTTAGCTCCAATACAATAATGACCTATATCTGAATGTATTTCATAAGCAAAATCTAAAGCAGTTGAACCTTGTGGTAAAGTTTTAATTTCACCTTTCGGTGTAAAAACAAATATTTCATCATTATAAAGATTTAATTTAATTGTATCCAAAAAATCCATGGCATTCGGAGTTGGAGACTGTAAAATTGCCTGTATTTTCCCCAACCAAAGGTCTAATTCATTTTGATGAGAAGCAGCATTACCAACTTGTTCTTTGTATTTCCAATGAGCTGCAAATCCTCTTTCTGCTATCTCATCCATTTGAAAACTACGAATTTGTACCTCTATCCATTGTCCATCTGGACCCATTACAGTTAAATGAAGCGATTGATAACCATTGGCTTTTGGATGACTAACCCAATCACGAAGCCTATCAGGGCGTAACTGATAAAAATCCGTTATTATAGAATAAATATCCCAACACTGTTTCTTTACTGCTTGATCATTCCTAGGCTCAAAAATAATTCTAACAGCGAAGATATCGTATATATCACTGAAATTTACTTTTTTAGCCTGCATTTTATTCCAAATAGAATAGACAGATTTTGTCCTTCCTTGTATCTTATAATAATATCCCAATTGGGTAAGCACTTTTTTCAAGGGAGCTGTAAATTGTTCATATATCTTTTCCCGATTTTGAGCACTAGCCTCCAATTGTTGTTCTATTTGCTTGTATTCTTCCGGATATTCGTGCCGAAAACTTAAATCTTCTAATTCAGTTTTAATTGAAAACAAACCCAAACGATGTGCCATAGGGGCATATAAATACAAAGTTTCTCCTGCAATTTTATACTGCTTAACAGGGGGAAGTGAACTTAAAGTTCTCATATTATGAAGTCTATCAGCAATTTTTACGAGAATTACTCGGATATCACTCGACATAGTCAATAATAACCTTCGCATATTTTCTGCTTGTATAGAAACCTTTTTAGAAAAATTTCCTCCAGAAATCTTAGTTAGTCCTTCTACCAACTGAGCGATTTTCTCTCCAAAAAGTTTTTTTACATCTTCTATTGTATAATCCGTATCTTCCACAACATCGTGTAATAAAGCAGCAGAAATAGAAGTGGAACCTAAACCAATCTCTTTGCTTACAATCAAAGCAACAGCTAATGGATGCAAAATATAAGGTTCTCCTGAATATCGCTGAACTCCCTTATGAGCTTCATTAGCAAACCTAAAAGCTCTATCTATAATATCAAATTTCTTACGGTGTACCGAATGAGCATAACTGTTCAATAAGGTTTCGTAAGCTTTCTGTACTCTTTTATCTTCTATTTCACTCATAACTCAACTTTAAGTCCTATATACACACTACTCTTAATCAAGTAACTAACAATAATAAATAGAGAGAAAATATGATAAGTAATCTTCAAATATTTGTGAGTACAAATTCATCCCAAATCATAGGGGAAAAGCAGGACAGGACAGGACAATACAATTTATCCCCTCAAAAGCAAATTAAAGAGATCTAGAGTGAAATAATTAAGATTTAATGGGAAGAAAAACATGCCCTATTGTACATAACAAACCATTTGTATTAATATCGAATTAATTCCTTATACTTCATTGTTTCAACTGCTTCAGGATAGGCATATCCTTTTCTAAGAGCTTCAATTGCCTGAATAATGACAGGATCGTTATTCAAATAAACCGGATAAAAAGCATCATCCCCCAAAAAATTGCTCACTATCCAAGCATAAGCAGTATTAAGAATTTGAGTAGCAGAATAGTTGATTAATAAAATTCTTTTCTTTACTCCATTATTGGAGGCAAAATTAACAATTTTTTCAAGTATAGGCTGTTTCTTCAAATACTCTAACATAGATGAATAATCTTTAAATTGATTCAACATACTACGGTTTTCATCTGAATATTCAAAAGCAAACTGATTGAAAATGTTTTTCTTTTCCAAATCCAGATAATAAGAAGAAAGACGTGAAGCATTAGAAGAAAGAAAAAAAATATCAGGTATAATACCTCTTCCCCCATACACACTTCTTCCATGCAAAGTATGATAAACAAAAGTTGAATCTACTTTAGCATTATTTCCGTAATAACTCTTATCACTATGAATTTGATCCCCCAATTTCTTTAATTCATACTCACGGTGCAAATTCCTACCTGAAGGAATATAATACCGAGCAACGGTAAGCCTAATAGCGGATCCATCAGATAATCCAATCTGATTTTGAATTAACCCTTTACCAAAAGAACACTGACCAATAATAAGTCCTCTATCATTATCTTGAATAGAACCAGCAACAATTTCGCTTGCTGAAGCTGATATTTTATCTATCAAAATCACAACTTGACTATTTTGTAAAATGCCATTACCATTAGAAACAGACACCATACGGGGGAATGATTTACCTTTAGCATAAACAATCACTTTGTTTCCAGGTAAAAATTCATTAACAATCTTAATCGCAGAATCGTACGCTCCACCTCTATTCATCCTCAAATCTACAATGAACGATTTACAACCTAATGATAATAAATTCATTATAGCATGCATAAATTCATTATAGGTAGAATGAGTAAATCTGTCACAGATTTTAATAAATCCAATTCCCTTTTCAATTTCGTAAAAAGATTTAACAGTGGTTGACAAAATGTTTTTCCTCTTGACGCGAAACTCAATAATCTGATCAGAAGAATTTCGACAAATACCTAACTTTAGGCAAGTACCTATTCCCCCTCGTAAGGCTTTCACAACTTTTTCTTCTGTAATACCATTGCTGGCAAAAATAGAATCATTGATATAAACAATCCTATCTCCCGGCAGTAGCCCAGCTTGCGAAGCTGAACTCCCCTTTATTACATTTACAATCACAACAGTATCTTTAAAAAGAAGATGGTTTATTCCAATTCCACCAAAGTATCCTTCCATATCTTCATCAAATTGTTTCAGCTCTTCACTAGGAATATAAATAGAATAAGGGTCAAGTTCATTTATAATATGTAAAATAGCACTTTCAGTAACATCCTTCATGCGAATAGGATCAACATATTCTTTACTAAGAATATCCAAAACAACATTAAACTTATTATAGGGGGTTAAAAATAATTTTCTACCCAGAGACCTTCCGGAAATAAAATTGCCGATAATAATACCTATAATTAACGAACCTGTAACCAAGCTTAGTACTAAGCAAACTCTTTTTTTCAATTCCATTATGATATGACATTATGAATTAAAACTTTACCTTATCTATACAAAACAACTCCAATATTTACTTCTTTGAGTAAATCTATACTATCTATCAAACTGTACTTATCAGAATGAACAACCAAACCCCCGCTTGATTTTTCCTTATATAATCAGTTTAACACATTCTATACAAGGAAATATTGTAACATACAAAGTTGCATTTTTACTGCTATTACTATTACTAGAACGAGTAATCAATAGCATTTGCATTTGCATTTGCATTTGCATTTGCGTGTCGTGTAAAACATATATAAAACATATAGTTTAGTTCCCCCCCCCTTCGTCTTCACAATTGTTTTCAAAACAGGAGGATATTCCATTATAGCCATTAGAAATGATCATCTTACCTCTTACGATAAGAGTTCCAACTTGTCTTCTGTGACAATAGAATTTCCTACACATATCCTTCGCCATTCAAAGATAAAGTTTATCCAATTCACGCCGTTTTGAAAACAATATTATTCGTACAAAATTATATAGTTACAAAACCAAAAATAGAATTATAAATTTAGTTCCTATAATCAAAAACTTTTCATTATCTTTGAGATAATGAAGAAGTTTTAACCTTCAATTAATCAATTAATTCAAATTAGTAGTTCAGAAGCCATGATTATTGTCTCATTAAAGGAAGGCGAAAACCTTGAGAAAGCGTTAAAAAAATTCAAAAGAAAATTTGAAAGAACTGGTGTCTCAAAAGAACTCAAAAGAAGACAGGCATTTGTCAAGCCTTCCGTCTTGAGAAGAAATCAAAAAATTCATGCGATTTATGCACAAAAGTTTCTTCAATCGGGAGACTGATATGAAGTATATACTACATTCTTTAAATATAAAAAGAAGGTTAAAAGGTGTGGTTTATATAGAACAAACAAGTCTTTCAAACATATGATATACTAAAGTATAAAGAAATTTTATTGAAAAGGTTTTAATTTTAAAAAATTAAAACCTTTTTCAGTTTTTGTTTTGTAAAACACAATATTCTCAATCCTCACTTTTTCAACTAACTACTAACTAATGAACTATATTAATGTACAAACATGTTCTTCTTTCGTTTTATCCAATCAACTGAGAATCATTTATTTACCATCCATATCTCCGATTTCCTATTGTGGTTTCGTAGTAAATGCAGGAGCTCGTGATGAACGAACTAACCAATTCGGATTAGCTCACTTCGTAGAACACATGCTTTTCAAAGGCACTCAAAAAAGAAAATCAAGACATATCATTAACCGTATGGGAAATGTGGGAGGTGAATTGAATGCCTACACTACCAAAGAAGAAACTTTTTTGTACTCTATTTGCCTTTTAGAAGATACTGAACGAGCTATGGAATTACTTTCAGATTTAATCTTTCATTCTCTATTCCCATCTTCCGAGATAGAAAAAGAAAAAAAAGTCATTATAGATGAAATCAATTCATATAATGATAACCCTTTGGAATTAATATTTGATGAATTCGAAAATCTCGTATTCCGGGAAAGTGAGATGGGGCACAATATTTTAGGTGAAATAGACAGCTTAAATACATTTACTTCTCAAGTCTGTTGTGAATTTACTAATATATTTTATCGCCCGGAAAACATGGTTTTCTTTTTTTATGGGGGAATGCCTTTTTCTAAAATCATTCATTTGGCAACGAAATATTTCTTTAAAGAAAAGAAACATCCCTTTCATAAAAAAAGTAGAATAACACCACAATCTCTCTCCTCTAAAAAAGAAAAAATAGAGAAAAAACTCTATCAATCACATGTAATGATTGGAGGTAAAGGATATGATCGACATAACAAAAAACAAATTGGATTGTATCTTTTAAACAATTTATTGGGAGGTTTAGGCATGAATAATCGATTAAATATTACCCTAAGAGAAAAGCGAGGATTAGTATATACAGTAGAATCTAGTCTCGCTTCCTATAGTGATACAGGAATCTTCAACATTTATTTTGCTTGCACTCACCAATTAGTAGATAAATGCCTCAGTCTCATTTACAAAGAATTGAAAAAAATGCGTGAAGAAGAATTAAGTATTTCACAATTGCACACGGCTATTAAACAACTAAAAGGACAGCTGGGTGTGGCAAGTGAAAATAAAGAAAATCTTGCTTTAAATTTAGGTAAGAGTTTCCTACACTTTAACAAATACAATACTTTGCCAGAAATCTATAAAAAAATAGATGCATTAAAATCATCAGATTTACTAGAAATAGCAAATGAAATTTTTGACGAAAAAAAAATATTTCAATTAATTTTTGAATGATTTATGGAAGACTTCTCTATTAACATTCACGACTTATCTATAGGCTATAAAGAAAAAAAGCATAATAAAATAATTGCTCATTCACTTAATGCAACTATTCCTCCTGGACAACTTACCTGTCTTATTGGAACAAATGGCGTTGGTAAATCTACTTTACTAAGAACTCTTTCTGCTTTTCACTCTCCTTTATATGGCGAAATAATTATTGGAGACAAAAAACTATCCTCCTATTCCAGTAAAGAATTATCCAAAACAATTAGTATTGTATTAACAGAAAAAATAAACGTATACAATATGTCTGTTTATGAACTAGTAAGTCTTGGAAGAAGTCCATATAGCGGACTTTGGGGGAAATTAAACAAAAAAGATAAAACGATTATAGAAGAAGCTATACAACTAGTACATATTTCTAACCTCAGAAATAGAGCTATACAAACTTTAAGTGATGGAGAAAGACAAAAATCCATGATTGCCAAAACATTAGCACAACAAACAAGCATCATTTTTTTAGATGAACCAACAGCTTTTCTTGATTTTCAAAGCAAAATAGAAATCCTACAATTGCTTCGTAGGATTAGCAAAACAAAACATAGAATTGTCTTTTTTTCTACACATGATATAGACTTAGCACTACGATTTTCTGACAAAATCTGGTTCATGAAAAAAGGGGGAAATCTTATCATAGGTTCCCCAGAAGAATTATCCAAGGACAGACGTATGGAGATTTTTTCCCAAGAATGCAACACAACCCTAAATAATAATTCATTACTTCAATCCGAAGCATGAAACAATAGTCCCCTTTTTATACAGACTAAATACTACAGTCTGGAACCATTATAACCAAAATCCAACAGCAATTAATCTTATTCCCCCATGTCTAGCACTCAATTATAATTATAATAACTTTAAACTTTTTGAAGTTACTTAAACTACTTTACTTATTAAATATTAATAATTTATTAATTCCTTTCGAAAAGTCAGTTTTCTAAAGTATCTCTTGCAATAAGAGATCACTTCAAACAATGGTAAAATATACTCTCAATAGATTTAGTTGGACAGATAAACACCCCTTCCTGAAAAGCCTTTTAGCTACTTACAATATTCTTTACCTATATTATCGAAATATCACCCTATATCTCTCCTAATTTATTTTCTCATTTTTTTGTCAATACAGGGGAATAGAAAAAATATGTAATAAAAAAATCAAGAGGATTTAATATTTTAAATCTTTACTCTACTTTAAGAATCTGCTCTTAAACCTTTTAGGCCTACCCAATTCATTACTTTGCTATGCCATTAGCTTCTTTAAACATTAAAATTCATAAAGAATTGGTATACTTAAATTTAACCAGAAAATAATAGGATAAAAAAATCAAAAAAATCAATGTTCATTTCTCTTGATTTCTACACGTTGAAAATTTTTCTAAAAAAATTATAGATGAACAATAAATGAACAATTTAATTGATTTATAGCTATATAATTTCATTTTCGTATATTTGGACTACAAATAGTACAATAGATCGTATAAAACAATGAAAAATTCTCAAATTACAAATCGTGCAGCTAACAACATTCGTATATTGGTAGCTGCTATGGTAGAAAAAGCTCATTCTGGACATCCAGGAGGAGCTATGGGGGGAGCTGACTTTATCAATATACTCTATAGCGAATTCTTAGTTTTTGACCCTAATAATCCAAAATGGCACGGTAGAGATCGTTTTTTCTTAGATCCAGGGCACATGTCTCCGATGTTGTACTCTGTTCTTACCTTGTTAGGTTATTTTTCATTGGATGAGCTAAAACAATTTCGCCAATGGGGAAGTCCTACTCCCGGACACCCTGAGCTAAATATACTTCGTGGTATAGAAAATACTTCTGGACCTTTAGGACAAGGGCATGCCTATGCAGTAGGTGCTGCTATTGCTTCTAAATTTCTTCAAGCCAAAACTAATTACATATTTCCGCAAAAAATTTATGCTTACATATCAGATGGGGGAATTCAGGAAGAAATATCGCAGGGGGCTGGTCGTATAGCAGGACATCTAGGATTAAATAACTTGGTCATGTTTTATGATTCCAACGATGTCCAATTATCTACTAGCGTAGATAATGTAACAAGCGAGGATACCGCAATTAAGTATCGTTCGTGGGGTTGGAACGTAATCAAAATTAATGGCAATAGTGCAGAAGAAATTCGTGAATCTTTGCAGGATGTACAAAAAGAAGATAAACACCCTACTCTTATTATTGGAAAAACAATTATGGGTAAAGGGACAGTAAAAGCAGACAACAGCTCCTTTGAGCGAAACTGTGCGACACACGGAATGCCTTTAGGCGAATGTGGAGCAAATTTTGAAGCAACTATTCAGAATTTGGGTGGGGATCCTAAAGAACCTTTCCAAATTTTTCCAGAAGTGAAAGAATTATATGCAAAAAGGAAAGAAATATTGAAAGAAATTGTAGACCAACGAATGACTGAAGAAACCGAGTGGGCCAAAACAAACCCTGTGAAAGCGGCTAAACTAAATACATGGATACACGAGAAATCACCTAAAATAGATTGGACAGCTATTCAACAAAAATCAGGTCAATCTACTCGTGCAGCTTCTGCTACAGTTTTGGAATTCTTAGCACAACAAGTTGAGAATATGATTGTTTCTTCAGCCGACTTGTCTAATTCTGACAAGACAGATGGTTTTTTAAAACAAACTAAAGTTATTACTCGCGATGATTTTTCTGGTGCTTTTCTACAAGTAGGTGTGGCTGAATTGACAATGGCCTGCTTGAGTATCGGTATGACACTTTATGGAGGTGTTGTCTCGGCTTGCGGAACATTCTTCGTCTTTTCAGACTATATGAAACCTGCTATACGTATGGCAGCATTGATGGAACTTCCTGTCAAGTTCATTTGGACACATGATTCCTTTCGAGTAGGAGAAGATGGGCCTACTCATGAACCTGTAGAGCAAGAAGCACAAATTCGTTTAATGGAGAAATTAAAAAATCATAGAGGACACAATTCTATATTAGTTATTCGTCCCGCAGATAGCTACGAAACTACCGTGGCATGGAAATTAGCTATGGAGAACACTACCACTCCTACAGGATTGATCCTTTCTCGCCAAAACATTGCTGATTTACCTGTCAAAGTCAATCATTATGAAGAAGCATTAAAATCAGAAAAAGGAGGATATATAGTAGAATGTGATGGCAATATCGATATTATTTTATTGGCTTCGGGATCAGAAGTATCTACCTTAGTAGAAGGAGCCGCTTTATTGAGAAAAGATGGTATTAAAGTAAGAATCGTTTCTATCCCATCAGAAGGATTATTTAGAAGTCAAACGAAGGAATACCAGGATTCAATAATCCTTCCTGGGAAGAAAATTTTCGGATTGACAGCTGGATTGCCTGTTAATCTTTTAGGATTAGTTGGAAATCAAGGGAAAATATGGGGTCTGAATTCATTCGGTTTTTCTGCTCCCTATAAAATTCTTGATGAAAAACTCGGATTTACAGGAGAAAATGTCTACATACAAGTCAAACGAATGCTATAAAAACAAATGGAAATTCCAATTATCGGACTTGCATCAGATCATGCAGGCTATGAGTTAAAAGAATTTATCCAAATACTTTTGAACGATCGAGATATGTCCTATATCAATTATGGGACATATACTACCGATAGTGTAGATTACCCAATCTATGGACATAAACTAGCGAAAGCTTTTGAAAAAGGAGAGGTATCGGTTGGAATAGGAATTTGTGGATCTGGTAATGGAATCAATATGACGTTAAATAAACATCAGAAGGTACGCTCCGCTTTGTGCTGGAATGAAGAAATAGCTCGTTTGGCACGAGAACACAACAATGCAAATGTATTGGTATTGCCCGCTCGCTTCCTTTCACAAGAAGAAGCCAAAAAGATAATAGATATTTTCCTAAATACACCATTTAAAAGGGGAAACAAGCGACATCAACAAAGAATCGAAGCTATTCCGTTAAAATGAGAAAATCAAATTCTTCGTCATACAAAACTTTTTATATTACCTTTTTTTAATCAAATCTCGTATATAAGAAGCTTTTTCATAATCTTCCCTATCTATAGCCTCCTCCAATGCAATTTGGAGCTCTCTAAGATTCATAGTTTTGAGAGGAACTTCACCTTTTTTTGAAAATTGTTTTTCTTCTCTCCAAATGTCACTTTCATCTGTAAAAACGATTCCAGTTTCTTTCATCACCTCTTCTGTAGTAAAAATAGCAGATTGAAACCGAATGGCTAAAGCAACGGCATCGGAAGTACGAGAATCAATACAAACAATTTTTCCTTCCACATCAAAAACCAATTCGGAATAAAAAACACCCTCCTTGTATTTAGAAATATTTACTTGACTTAATCTGACATTCAAGATTTTTGAAAATGAAACAAAGAGATCATGCGTCATGGGACGTGGAGGTTTCATCCCCTCCAAAACACTTACAATAGAATGAGCTTCAGGTGTTCCAATAATTACTGGAATTTTTCTATTACCATTTTCTTCTGCTAATATTAAAGTATACGCTCCTGCCTGAAATTGACCAAAAGAAACACTAACAACCTGTAAACTAATCATATAAACAATTATAACTCAAGGTTTTAATCCCTTCTATTCATATAAATCATTACATAGTAAAAGAATGTCGTTAACGAACTTAAGGCTGAAACTACATAAGTGTATGCGGCTGCTTTTAATGCATCCTCTGCTGCACGATGACTTCGTAAAGTAGTTATTCCAGACCGATTAAGCCAAGCAAGAGCCCGCACACTTGCATTTATTTCTACTGGCAGAGTAATAAAACTAAAAAGAGTAATTACTGCAAACAACCCTATACCTGTCAGCAGAATTGACGTTCCTATTTTTAGACCATTCCCGATCAACAAAAGACCTGCAAGTATAATCCATTGTACATATTTGGAGGAAAAACTCACTGCAGGCACCAGTGCCGAACGTATACTAAGAGGAGCATAAGCAGTCACATGCTGTATAGCATGTCCCGTTTCGTGAGCTGCTACAGCAGCCGCAAATACATTATTCTCTTTATAAATAGCCTTACTCAAACTGATAGTCTTATCACTTGGATTATAATTATCAGTAAGGATGCCATCTGAAATAACCACTCGCACATCATAAATTCCATTGTCATACAACATCTTCTCCGCAACGTTTTTACCTGTCATCCCATTCTCCAAAGGAATTTGTGAATACCTCTCTGCTTTCTTCTTCAAGTTGCTTGAAGCAAGCCAACCCACCATCACAATTATAACTAAAATAAAATAATACATTGTTTTTATTGTTTTATTAATCGATTACCTATTCCCGAATTATCGTTTGTTCCCTGTCCGGACCTAGGGAAACAATTTTAATACTTACTCCTAAACTCTCTTCCAAAAACAATAGATAATCCTTGAATGCTTTTGGGAACTCATTTTCCGATTTTATTTTTGTCATATTTGTTTTCCAGCCGACTAATTCCGTATATATTGGTTTTACTGAACTACCAATTTCAAACGGGAAATCTTCCATTTTTTGACCGTTTACTTCATAAGCAATACATGCTTTGACGGTATCAAAAGTATCTAGAACATCACTTTTCATCATAATTAACTGCGTAACTCCATTTATCATAACAGCATAACGAAGTGCAACTAAATCTATCCACCCACATCTTCTCGGCCTTTTAGTTATCGAACCATATTCATTACCAATATTACGTAGCTTTTCCCCAATTTCATCTGATAACTCTGTAGGGAAAGGCCCACTCCCTACACGAGTACAATAGGCCTTGAAAATACCAAACACATCACCTATTTTGGCTGGGGCTACTCCCAGACCTGTACATGCACTTGCACAAATTGTATTAGAAGATGTAACAAAAGGGTAAGATCCAAAATCAACATCCAGCATAGTACCTTGAGCACCTTCTGCCAACACAGTCCTCCCTCCAATCAAAGCCTTATTAATAAAATTATCACTATTTATTCGTTTAAATCGTTTGATAACCTCAATACTTTTTTTCCATTCTCTCTCCAAAGGTAATAAATCGTATTGAAAATTCATTTGATGTAACAACTCTTTATGTCGAGCAATTGCATATCTATATTTTTCTTCAAAATTATAATCTATATCACCAATTCTTAATCCATTACGACTAACCTTATCAGTATAAGCCGGACCAATCCCTTTCCCCGTAGTTCCAATTTTATTGTTTCCCTTTTGTGTTTCATAAGCTACATCCAACAAACGGTGAGTAGGAAGAATTAAATGTGCTTTTCGGGAAATATATATTTTATCAACTAAGTTACTACAAGAAGATGTCAATGTTTCTGTTTCTGCCTTAAAAAGAATAGGATCCAACACCACACCATTACCAATTATATTGACTTTCCCCTGAAAAACACCCGATGGAATAGAACAAAGAACGTATTTCCTATCTGCGAATAATAGCGTGTGCCCTGCATTTGGTCCACCTTGAAAACGAGCTACGATATCATACTTTGGAGTAAGCACATCTACTACCTTACCTTTTCCCTCATCTCCCCATTGCAATCCCAATAAAACACTTACTTTCATTGTATTTTTTTTTTTAAAAAACTGTAACTCCTGATAAGTTCATTCGTTCTATTTGCTAATATATTTTCATATTTCAAACAATCATGGACGAAATAAGTTAT
The DNA here is from genome assembly GCF_000010645.1 of Candidatus Azobacteroides pseudotrichonymphae genomovar. CFP2. Classification (NCBI taxonomy): domain Bacteria; kingdom Pseudomonadati; phylum Bacteroidota; class Bacteroidia; order Bacteroidales; genus Azobacteroides (SeqCode); species Azobacteroides pseudotrichonymphae (SeqCode). The sequence goes on along the minus strand of NC_011565.1, from coordinate 568,637 downwards.
TGACTACCTCCCTACATACTCCTTCTGGCATATAAAATCGAATATCTTTCCCTTCAACAATAGACTTTCGGATAAAAGCAGATGAAATTTCTATTTGAGGAGCGTCCTTGCAAAAATATATATTTGGATGATTGAAATAAATAGATTTATAGTTGCTGCGAGGATAGACAAGGATTTTAAAGTTTTCCAAAATTGTACGATAATCCTTCCAATGATGGAAAATAATCCAATTATCCGATCCAATAATTAGTTCAAAAATATTTTGTGGGAAATCTAAATGTAACTTCCATAAAACATCAATAGTATAAGAAGGTCGAGGCATGCCCCACTCAATAGTACAGATTTCAAACCTATTATAATCCTTAATGGACTTTTGCAACAATCTTAAACGCAGATTTTGATTCATCAGCTCCCCCTCATTTTTCAATGGATTTTGAGGAGTAATCAAAAACCAAATTTTATCATATCCTTCATATTCAGCAAGATAGTTTGCAATTGCCAAATGTCCAATATGTACTGGATTGAAAGAACCTGCTAAAATTCCTATTCTCACTTGCCAGTTATAAATTTACTTATAATTTGTATAAATTCTCTTTTGGCCTTCCCCAAATCATCGTTCAGAATAATCATATCATATTGGGTTGCCAAACTAATTTCATAAGTTGCCTTAAACAACCTATTTCTGATAACTTCAGATGAATCTGTTCCTCTCTTTTCTAATCGTCTTTTCAATTCTTCAATAGAAGGAGGCATAAGAAAAATTAATAATGTGTTCCCTCCATAAATTTTCTTGACATTTATACCTCCAGCGGTATCTAAATTCAAGATAATATTTTTCTTTTGGCGTAATCTAATATCTACTTCTGATTTTAACGTGCCATAAAAGCGACCGGGATATACCTCTTCATATTCAAGAAATAAATTCGCTTTTATATTTCTTTCAAACTCTTTCATAGTAAGAAAATAATATTCTTCTCCGTTTTTCTCCCCTTCACGTGCAGGACGACTCGTCGCTGATATAGCAAGTTCTAATGATAATTGTTCCTTTAATAAGGAATCAACAATAGTAGTTTTGCCCGAACCAGACGGAGCAGAAATAATAATTAATTTACTATCTAATTTTTTAAATTCAGCATTCTCGTTTGGAAATACACATTGATTCAACACAACAATAGTAAATTAGTAATGTCATAAAACGTTCTGTACCTGTTCCTTTATCTGTTCTAGTTCATCTTTCATTTGAACAACAATTTTTTGCATTTCAATATGATTAGATTTAGCACCTAATGTATTAATTTCTCGTCCAATTTCTTGTGCAATAAATCCCAATTTGCATCCTTGACTTTTTTCTTTTTCCACTGTTTCCAAAAAATATTCTATATGATTTTTCAATCTTGCTTTTTCTTCACTTATATCCAATCGTTCAATATAATATACCATTTCTTGTTCAAGGCGATTCTCGTCATAAGATAAAATCCCAATCTGCTTAATTGATTCGATAAGTTTTGTTCTAATTCTTTCTATACGTTCTGACTCATATTTATCAATTTCTTGCAAAAAACCACCAATTGCTCTAATCTTATTTCTGAAAATAATTTTCAGCATTACCCCTTCTTGTAAACGAAATTCAGTAAATGCATTTAATGCTTCCTGTATTGCTTGTTTTATGGTCTTCCATTCGATTTCACTCAATTCGACAAACTTTGTCTCAATTGTTCCCGGGAGAGAAAGAATCATCGGAAGACAATCAAGAGAAAAAGGAATATTCAAACTCTCTGCTATCTCTCTAACTTGAGAAAAATAACTCCCAACAGAATCTTTATTTATTTGAGAAGAAATTTTCATATCAGTATATTCTATACAAATAACAAAATCAACTTTCCCTCTTTCCACTGTTTGAAATAGTAAATCGCGAATCTCTACCTCTTTTTCACGAAAAACAGCAGGTATACGGACATTTAAGTTCAATTGCTTACTATTAAGTGATTTGATTTCTATACTTACCTTTTTATTGGGAAGTTTTACTATTGCCTTCCCAAAACCGGTCATTGATTGAAGCATTTATATAAAACATTTTACACAAAAATAATTCTTATAATAATTCAAATAATCTTTTTTAAAGAAGATTGAACACCTAGATTCAAGGATTTATTAAATAGATACACTCGCTTGTTTGTGTAAATACACAAAATAAAACAAAGCAAAGCAAAGCAAAAACTTTAGCAGTCAATTCAATTGGATGAATAAAGTCATTTTTTTGAAAACTTCTCATCGCTTTTATTACAATTCATATTAAAAAATTACTTATCCCTACAACTATAATGTATACAAACAACCTTTCAATAAATATCAGTTTCATCAAAATCATATAAAAATTCAATAGCATGTAAAGCTATTTTTTATAGATGAAAATTTCTCGTCTGAGAAAGTTAGACAAGAAAAGAACAAAATTTAATTAGGGAATGCTAAAAGTATTCTAAAAACTGTAATAACTATATCTTAACTATTATGACGAGAAAAACAACAAAAATATAACCCTACAAGAAAACGATCGCGAAATTAATACATTCTCTCACCTTCATATTAACAATGTATTTCACTAAAGGCTTGTACATTTACAAGTAGATAGATATTTAAACAAAAAATTCTCATATAATAATACTAATCAGTTCAGGGGAAGTAAGGTCTTTGATGCAAAAAAATCAAAAGAAACAAGAATATAAAAAAGATGTAATAAAAAAATCAAACAAAATTAACAATGTTGGAATAATCATTTTTATAAAATTTGCAAAACTTCAGAAAAAAGTTCTTATTTTTTGAAATTTACATTTACAGGGTAACAATACTGAATCTTGTCAAGAGATGAGAGCCACTCTAATATTATTAAAAAAGATTAAGCACATTTGTATTAAGTTCAAAAAAGAAAACGTTTTTCTACCCTATAATCCCTACAATCATCTACCCTTACAATCAAAGAATAAGTCTGTTTGTAGAAAATGTAATCAGGGATAAATTTAAATTTCCAACAATTTTTTCAATATATCTCGCTGAAACTAAGGTTAACTTGAGCCTATTATAGATTTGTTTTTTTTGCAAAAGACCTTTACCTTCATGAAAAATTGTAAAAACAACAGAGAGGGAGTTCTAGTCTAAGATTGGAATTCTTTTTTGTTTTTTAGTTAAAAAAATACAAATGGCTATCAACTACATGACAAAAGGGGGCTATGACAAATTGCTTGAAGAAATAGTTTATTTGGAGTCCGAGGAACGACCATCAATTATAAAACAAATAGCAGAAGCTCGCGAGAAGGGAGATCTATCCGAAAATGTTGAGTATAATGCAGCAAGAGAAGCACAGAGCATACTAGAATTAAAGATTACACAACTAAAATCTCTAGTTGCCAACACTCGCCTGATAGATGAAAGTCATATTCAAACTAACTCAATACAAATATTGAATAAGGTTACCTTACGCAATATTAAAAATGGTCAAACGACAGTTTATACTCTTGTTTCAGAAGCAGAAACTGACCTAAAAGCAGGTAAAATATCTATCAATACTCCTATTAGCAAAGGATTGATTGGTAAAAAAGTCGGTGAAATTGCAGAAATAAAAACTCCTTCAGGAATTATATATTTCGAGATATTAAGTATTTCAATATGAGTACAATTTTTACTAAGATTATAGAAGGAGATATCCCCTCTTACAAAATAGCAGAAAATGAACTTTTCTATGCATTTCTAGATATCAATCCAATCACTAAAGGACATGTTCTAGTTGTTTCAAAAAAGGAAGAAGATTACTTCTTTAATCTGGACGACTCAACCCTTGCCTCAATGGTGATTTTTGCAAAAAAGGTAGCTAAAGCCATGAAAAAAGTAATAAACTGTAAAAAAATAGGACTAATGATCATCGGCTTAGAAATTCCTCATGCCCATATCCATTTAATTCCTATCTCTAAGGAATCGGATATTTATTTTAATAATTCTAAAAAACAATTTGTGCCTGAACAATTTAAAATTATTGCGGAATCTTTAAAATCAGCTTTTGAAAATTAAAACAAAACAAGTTTATTTTTTATAAAAAATTTGAATTTGATAAACATGAAATAACTTTCAAGTCTTATCCTCCCTACTAGGTTATCATTTTTACTTAAAAAGTAATGGCATTTTTTTAAACTTGGTGATTAGTTGTTCGTTGATTGTTTTTTGTCTTTTGAGTTATACTTGGATTAAGATGATAGAAATAGAATGTTGAATAGTTGTTTTAGAATTACCTTCCCTAATTAAGAGAGAATAAATTATATGAAACAACAAATTATTCGTTGCACAAGTGTAAAAACAGACCTGGATATATTATTAAAAACGTTGAATTATGATGACTTATTTATTCTAACCGATAGAAGCACAAAACAATTGTGCCTCCCTTTAATTAAGCCAATTCCGAAGATAAGGGAAGCAAGGAACTTTACTATCCCTAATGGGGATAGTAACAAAAATATTAAATTTTTGACGAAAATTTGGAAATTTCTCAGTGAAAACAATGCTACACGGAAATCCTTACTAATTAATTTAGGAGGAGGTATGCTTACCGATATGGGAGGATTCGCTGCTTCTACTTTCAAAAGGGGAATTCCATTTGTTAATGTGCCAACCACACTGTTAGCATCAGTAGATGCCTCTATAGGAGGAAAAACAGGAATAAATAACAATGGATTGAAAAATGAAATAGGGACTTTTGCCCCTGCCGTTGCAGTATTAATTGATTCTATTTTTTTTAAAACATTAGATACTATTAATCTTTTATCTGGATATGCAGAAATGTTAAAACATGCTTTGCTGGATACTTTAGAAACTGTAAATGAAATTCTTTGTTTTAATATAAGTAAACCAAATTATCAAAAACTAAATGACTTACTATTCAAATCGGTATTGGTAAAAAAGCAAATTGTCGAGAAAGATCCCAAAGAACAGGGACTTCGCAAAGCTTTAAATTTGGGACATACATTTGGGCATGCTTTTGAAAGTTTGTCATATGAAATCCGTCGACCTATACCACATGGGTATGCTGTTGCTTGGGGAATTATCTGTGAATTATACTTATCCTTTATTTGTTTAGGTTTTGATAGGGGACATTTGATGAAAATTACTTTTTTTATCAAAAAAAACTATGGAAAATTCGATTTTGATAGCTCTCACTATCAGCGTTTGTACGAGTTTATGAAAAATGATAAGAAAAACGAATCAGGGAACATCAATTTTACTTTGCTAAAATCGATTGGCAAAATCGCTATCAATCAAACTGCTAATTCAAAAGAAATCAATAAAGCATTGGATTTCTATAAAGAAGAATGCTTTTAGTTCAATATATCCCTTGTCTCTTAACAAAGAGACACTTACAATAATTTTAACGCTTTTTTAATGATTTGTTCTATTGTTGTAGAACTTGAATTATTACTTACAATTTTATTGACCACTTTTTGTGAGGCCGATTGACTGAATCCCAACGTAATCAATGCAGTAATAGCTTCTTTAGTAATATTAGAAGAAATGTTTGTGATAATAGTATCACTAGAAGGAATATTGTCAGGTTTTACTTTATCTTTTAAATCAATGATAATTCTTTCAGCAGTTTTGTTTCCAATACCTTTTAGTGCCTGCAAAGCCGATACATTCCCAGAAAAAATAATTTCTTCCAATTCACAAACAGATAAGGATGATAAAACCATGCGTGCAATATTTGCTCCTACACCAGGTACTGAAATAAGATGAGTAAATAATTGTCTCTCTTTTTTGTCTATAAAACCAAAAAGTTGATGAGTTTCCTCTCTGATAACTTCATAAATATATAGCTTACAGCTTTTTATCTTAGTAAGTGAAAAATAGGTATTTAATGAAATGAAAAGCATATAACCTATATTACCTGTTTCAATTATTACTGAATCAGGAATTAATTCAACAATTTCACCTTTAATAAAATCTAACATTAGATTTCTATTTGTTCAGTTACAACTTCCCCCAGCCATTTTTTAGCTTCATTTACAGATATGCCTTTTCTTATAGCATAATCGGATAACTGCACATCATCTATTTTTCCAATGTGGAAATATTCTGCTTTTGGATGAGCAATATACATACCAGCAATCGATGCAGAAGGATAAATTGCTCCATTAGATGTTAACTTTACGCCTATTCTTTCCATTTTCAACAAGTCATTTATAATAAAATTAAGAGAAATATCGGGATGGACTGGATAACCTGAAGCTGGACGAATCCCTTGATAAGGTGCTTTTAACAACAGTTCTTTTGGAGTAAAAGATTCATTTGGAGCATATCCCCAATATTCCTTGCGAACTTTCTCATGCAAATATTCAGTCGCTGCTTCTACCAAACGATCGTACAAAATTTGCTCTAACATATTTTGATAATCATCTTTCGATAAGTGGATATTCGCTCCTGCCGTAACAACAAAAAAACCCATATAATCACCTTCTGGATTAATGAAATCAATCAAGGATTTATAAATATCATCTGCCCTCCTTTCCTGTTGCCGAAGTAAAGGAATATTTCTCTTTTCCACTATCAATGATTCGTTTTCCACTTTCACGGGATAAAGTCCAATAACTGCACGAACTGTTTGAAGATCGTCCTTGCTCCATATAGACAGCTGTCTTTGGGCTTCATTGATCAAGTGGATAGCTTTGTTAAACTTTTCTTGTTCATCTCCTAATACTTGTTTCTTTTCTCGAAAAAAAGATGCATATTGAACAGGAAATTTCCACGCTGCCAAAAATGCTGCCCAATTAATATAAGGCACAATATCTTTTATATGAATAAAATCTAAAACCTTTGTACCATTTAATATTGGTTTAGGAATATTATATTCCGTATACTTTATTTTTAGGGAGTGATTTCTAGCATAATCTAAAGAAACAAGCTCTTTCCGATTGGTCACATACTTACGTAAAGTATGATATGTATCTTTTATTTTTTTTATATAATCTTCTTTAGTAGATGAATTCACTAAATGATTGGCAGTCGGCACAGCTTTTGAGGCATCCGACACATGAATAACTGCTCCACGATACAAAGGATCAATTTTCAAAGCAGTATGCAATTTAGAAGTAGTTGCTCCACCAATTAACAAAGGAAGGGACAACCCGGCTTTTTCCATTTCTGATGCAACTATAGACATTTCCTGCAAACTAGGTGTAATTAATCCACTTAACGCAATTATATCTACGTGATATTCTTTTGCTTTTCGAACAATTTCTTCTGAAGGAACCATCACACCCATGTCTATAACTTCATAATTATTACAAGACAAAATAGTACTTGTAATATTTTTCCCAATATCATGTACGTCTCCTTTAACTGTAGCAAACAATATCTTACCAGATTTGACTATTTGTTCCTTTTTATTTGCCTCGAGATATGGTTGTAAAATATCTATTGCTTTTTTCATTATCCGTGCAGTCTTTACTACCTGTGGTAAAAACATTTGTCCTTTACCAAATAAATTACTAACCGTGTTCATCCCTTCCATCAAAGGTTGGTCTATTATATCCATTACTTGTGGATATATTTTTATAGCTTCTTGCAAATCTGTTTTTAAAAAATCATCTATACCTTTAATAACAGCATATTTCAATCTTTCTGTTACTGGTAAAATCCGCCATTCATTTTTCTTTTTACTACTTTTCTCCTCGTTAGATAAAACTGTTTGTTTTCGAATATATTCAGTCAAATTTTCCAACGCATGAGAAGAACGATTAAACAAAATATCCTCAATTAATTTTCTCAAATCCAATGAAATATTTTCTTGCATAAAATTTTCCATTGGATTAATAATTCCCATGTCCATGCCTGCATTGATAGCATGGGAAAGAAATACAGAGTGTATTGCTTGCCTCAAATAATTATTCCCGCGAAAAGAAAAAGATAAATTACTTATTCCTCCCGATACTTTAGCAAAAGGCAAATGTTTTTTTATCCACTTAATTGCTTGAATAAAATCCACGGCATAATTATTATGTTCTTCTATTCCCGTGGCAATTGCCAGTATATTTGGATCAAAAATAATATTTGAAGGTTGGAAATCAATTTTACTAGTCAATAGCTCGTACATACGAGCACAAACAGTTATTTTTCTGTTGAAATCACTTGCTTGACCCTTTTCATCAAAAGCCATAGCAATAACTGCTGCCCCATAAGACTTTACCTTTTGAGCTTTGTCCAAAAAATCATCCTCTCCATCCTTCAAACTAATAGAATTAACGATGGATTTACCTTGTAAACACTGCAATCCTGCTTCTATAACATTCCAATCCGAACTATCTATCATGATGGGTATAGAGGCAATATCTGGATCGGACGTTATTAGATTCAAAAAAGTAGTTATTTCTTGAATCCCGTTCAACAAACCATCGTCTACATTAACATCTAATACTTGAGCACCATTCTCTATTTGTTTTTGTGCAACTTTTAAAGCTTCTTCATAATTTTTTTCTCGAATTAATTGTAGGAATTTCCGACTACCAGCAACGTTGCAACGTTCACCAATAATAACAAAATTTGAACCTTTCTTTATTTCTTTACAATTTGAGTTTGTAGAAGAAATCCGTAAAATTTCCAATCCTGAAAGTATCAATTCAGTACTTTTAATAACAGGTACGCGAATGGATCTTTTACATTCATTCACTAGACGAGCAATTGCAGCAATGTGCTGTGGTGTTGTTCCACAACACCCTCCTACAATATTAACTAAACTTTCATCTATATATTCACGTATTTGTTCTGCCATCATTTCTGGTGTTTCATTGTACTTACCAAAAGCATTGGGTAATCCTGCATTAGGATAAGCACTTACATAACAAGGAGCGATCTGTCCCAATTTTTTAAGAAAAGGTTTCATAGTTCTTGCTCCGAACGAGCAATTCAATCCAATACTCAATAAATTTATGTGCGAAATCGATTCCAAGACAGCTTCTAAAGTTTGTCCCGAAAGAATACGTCCACTATTACCCGATAGAGTATAAGAGAGCATAAGTGGAAGTTCTTTCTTTGCAATTTTCATTTCATCTTCAGCAGCCATTAAAGCTGCCTTAACATTTAGAGTGTCAAAAGCTGTCTCAACAAGCAATATATCTACTCCACCAAAAATTAGAGCAGCAATTTGTTCACAATAAGCCTTATAAAGTTCAGTAAAAGTAATATTTCTATAACCAGGATTGTTTACATCAGGAGAGAGAGAAGAAGTTTTGTTTGTCGGGCCAATCGAGCCAGCTACAAAACGAGGTTTGTCCGGCGTAAGCTTTGTATATTTTTGGGCTACTTCTTTGGCTATTGTGGCAGCAGCTTTGTTTAAGCTCTCAACATGACTTTCTATACCGTAATCAGCCATAGATATAGCCGTCATATTCATAGAATTAGTTTCTATAATATCAGCTCCCGCTTCTAAATAAGCTTCATGAATAGATTGTATAATATCAGGACGAGTAATACATAGTATATCACTATTTCCGTACATTTCTCCCGACAAATGAGCAAATTGCAATCCACGATAATCTGTCTCTTTAAGTCTGTAATTTTGTATCATACTTCCCATTCCTCCATCAAGGAGAAGAATACGTTCTTGCAACAGTTGAGAGATAGAATTCATAAATTCACAGTATAATTTGATCTTCTTCGTAAATAAAACACCCAATAGCCTTCAATATTATAGGCGTGTAAGAAAAATTCATGAAGATATAGCCGATAAAAATAAATATACCCAAAAAAATATTTTAATGTAACAAGGAATTTACATTCCTTTTTTTGCCAAAAAAATCAATACGCCAATACCTTTATCTAAATCTATTATTATTAATAATAGATTTTAAATAGAGATTTTTTCTTTTGCCTAATCTTTCAAATTTAAACTTATACGTATAACATATTTTGTAAAAAAAAATCTTTCTTATATCAAGAATTTACTGTTTAGTAAACAGCTTGCTTCTATCGATTTACGAAAATATTGATAGAATCAATTGAACAATTGAAGAATAAAGTATGAGATTCTTCGAAACATATAACACACAGTGGTGTTTATAACATATAAAAAGTGAAGCGTAAACCTGTTTTGACGCTTTTTAAGTACTAATGGAAAATCTTCTTTCTCCAGCATACAAAATTATCAAAACTCAGGGAATAAAATGGTTGTAATGAAATTACAATACAGAATGCTAACTGAAATAAAGAAAAAAAAATTTGAAAAGGAAGATTATTTCAGTTATGAAATTATGATATCGAAAAAATAAAAATATGAAAATATAGTTAACATTTGTCAAAACTATATTTAGTTATTCGCTTCTTCTGAGAAGAAGCTTTTAGTGTACTGAAAAGGTTCAACTCCTAAATTTAAACAAAAACAACATAATTCTTCTGATTAACAAAATATTTATTAGATATAATCATATGTTTTAAAAAAACTCTTGTAAAAGAGTATTTATCTTTACAAGATATGAACAGTACAATTGAAGAATTGTGTAAAACTATAAAAACACTTAATTGGATATAGCTCATTTCATTATGTTAATAATAAAAAAAATGATTCACTCGCCGCATTTAAATCCCGAAACTAAAATTAATAGAAAAAATGAAGAAAAATATTAAATAAGATATTAAATAAGACTATAGGCAACTGTATGTTCTTACATACATTTTTTTAATTCTTTTAAAATCAAGTAGTGTGAAAAATAGTTTAGGAAAACCATTTTCCATTACTTGGATTTGAACCGCTCTTTCAAAAGAGCGAGTCCTTTGCTTGCCTTTTCTTGTATTACTTCTACATTGGCAGAGGGAAGGATAGGTATTTCAGCTGGGTCTATTAAATAAATAGCAGTATTTGCTTTTGCAAAATGAATTAAGTTGGCAGCAGGATAAACTTGCATAGATGTTCCAACAATAATAATAACATTGGCATTAGAAACCGCTAGGGTAGCATTTCCCATCTCTGGAACATCCTCTCCAAACCAAACAATAAATGGACGAAGTTGTGAGCCATCAACAGAAAGATCTCCCGGAAGGATATCATTGTAACCAATATCTATTATATGTTTTTTGTCTCTACCTTTTGAACTACACGCCTTGGTCAATTCACCATGTAAGTGAATAACATGACTGCTCCCTGCTCTTTCATGCAAATTGTCTATATTTTGGGTGATAACAGTAACATCAAAATCTTTTTCCCATTCGGCAATAATTCGGTGTCCCTTGTTTGGGGAAACGGAAGCAAGATGTTGACGACGTTCGTTGTAAAATTGTAGCATTAGACTCTGATTGACGCACCAACTATCGATGTGAGCCACCTGCATTACATTGTAATTATCCCATAAACCATTACTATCACGAAAAGTAGAGATGCCACTCTCCGCGCTCATCCCTGCTCCACTAAAAATAGCTATTCGTTTTCTATTCATATCTCAAACTTAAGAAATTCATTAACAAAATGAATGTAACGTAGAATAAATCTTCCAATATTTATGTGTTAAACATTTTTCCAGTTATTCGATAACTGTACTGTTTTTATATCAAAATCTCAAAAATAAACAACTTATTATTGGGATTAACAAAAACCCAATTACTGATATCCATTTTTTCATTTCTTACAGTATTTACTAACTCAATAAAAGGAGTGTGAGTTTAGAAAGGTAAATTTTCATTGGCTGATTCCGTTCGATGTTTTTGATGACAAATTTTTTCTTGTGAAATTGAATTTATTTGGCTATTCAAACGAGATTGATATTCCAATACGACTTGATCATCGTTCAAATTTTGAAAACGAATAAATTCTTGCTTGAAAGATAATAGAATGTCCCCCGTAGGTCCATTGCGATGTTTAGCAAGAATGATTTCGGCTTTGCCTTTCAAATCGTTACCTTGAGCATCTTCTAAAATTTTATACTGTTCTGGACGATGTATAAAACAAACCACATCAGCATCTTGTTCTATTGCTCCTGACTCACGCAAATCAGATAACTGCGGACGTCTACATTGGGAACGATTTTCTATGTTTCGATTCAGTTGGGAAAGAGCTATGATTGGTATATCAAGTTCTTTCGCCAGACTTTTCAGGGAACGGGAAATAAAACTGACTTCTTGTTCACGAATACTGAAGCTTATCCCACTAACATTCATCAACTGCAAATAGTCTACGAAAAGACACTGTACTTTGTATTCTTTAACTAAACGGCGAGCCTTGGTTCGAAATTCAAAAATTGAAAGACTAGGAGTATCATCTACATAAATAGGAGCATTGTAGAGTAGTTTTATTTTTTCTTCCAGCAGAACCCATTCATCTGATTTTAATTTCCCATTTTTGATTTTTTCACTGTCAATATTACTTACATTGACAATTAAACGATTAATTAACTGAATATTGGACATTTCTAATGAAAAAAAAGCTACAGGGATTTTTTTATCTATCGCCATATTTTTAGCCATAGACAAAACAAAAGCTGTCTTACCCATTGATGGACGACCTGCAATAATAATCAAATCAGACTTTTGCCATCCCAAAGTAAGGGCATCCAGTTCAGTAAACCCCGAAGGTAATCCAAATACTTTATCGGGGCGACTAGCATATGCTTTTATCAAAGCATATGCACCCATGACAATCTGGGCTATATGTGTAAGATCTTTTTTGATATTTTTGCGTGATAATTCAAACAGTTGTGCTTCTGCTTCCTGCATCAGATCACTCACATCAATGGTTTCATCGAAAGCTTTGTCGGTCAAACTAAATGAAAAAGAGATCAGTTCTCTAGCAAGAGATTTCTGTGCAATGATTCGTGCATGATATTCCAAATGTTCACTGGAAACCACTTTCTGTGTGATACTAGCAATATGGGACACCCCTCCCGCATCTTTCAATGTCCCATTACTCTTCAACTGTTCGATAACAGTGAGCATGTCAATAGCCTGCTCAGGCTTTCCTGCAAGATCTCGAATGGCAGTAAAGATCAGCTCATGGGTTTTATCATAGAAACTCTGAGGAGTCAGTATTTCACTAATCAGAGCATAGGAATCTTTCTCCAGCATCAGGGCACCAAGTACCGCTTCCTCCAATTCACGTGCCTGAGGCTGAATACGTCCTCCTACTGAAGTAGGAGATTTGGATGACTTTGGAGTGGATGGTAATTTCATCGGATAACTCGGATATATATTATTTTAATTCTGCAAGAAGTTTCTGTACTGCTTTTTTGGGATTATTTTCTTCCGCTAATAGGCTCACAAATTTACTCCCAATAATTACTCCAGAAGCGTTTTCAAGAGCAACAGTTAACGTTTCTTTATTTGAAATTCCAAAGCCAATCAATCGCGGATTTCGTAATTTCATACTGTTAATTCTACGAAAGTATTCCTGTTTTTGCTCATCAAAACTTTCTTGTATTCCAGTTGTTGCCGCACTGGAGACCATATAAATGAATCCTTCCACATTGCTGTCGATAAGACGAATTCGTTCTTCAGAGGTTTTTGGAGATATTAGCATAATCATTTTCAAATCATAAGCATCTGTAATGAATTTATATTCATTAATATATTCTTCAAAAGGCAAATCTGGAATGATTATACCTGAAATATCTATTTTGTGGCAATCTTCGCAAAAATTTTCAAAACCATACTGTATAATTGGATTTAAATAACTCATTATAATCAATGGAATTTGAATTTTACTCTTAATAGCTTCTAATTGCTTGAAAAGGATTTTCAGATTCATTCCATTTTGAATTGCTTTATAACTACTTGCTTGAATTACCTTACCATCTGCTATCGGATCAGAAAACGGGACGCCTACTTCTATCATATCAATACCATTTATTTGTAATTCTTTAATGATTTCTATAGTGTCGTTTAGTTGAGGAAATCCAGCAGTGAAATAAATAGAGACAATATTTCGCTGCCTATTTTGAAATAGAGTCGTTATTTTGTTCATATATATGATTATACACTAAATAAAATTAGAGATAAATGACTGAAGTTTGTCAATATCTTTTAACCCAGGTTTTATTTCAAATTGACTGTTTAAATCAATGCCATACAATTGAGGATTTTTTAGTTGTTTAATGGTTTCTACATCATTGTTACCAATACCTCCACTTAAGAAAAAAGGAATCTCTCCATAATAGGTGGAAAGTATTTGCCAATCAAACTTTGTCCCTGAACCACCATATTGAAAAGTTTTTGTATCAAAAAGAAAATAATCACAGACATTTTCATAAAAAATACAAGACATTAAATCTTCCTCCTCCTCTATCGAAAAAGCCTTTATCACTGTTATTCCCTGTTTTTTCAGTTCTTTGCACAACTGAGGAGATTCTACACCATGCAGTTGCACAATATTTATACCATATTGATTAATTGTGTCTAAAATATTTTTCAGCACTTCATCCACAAAAACAGCAACTAACTGAATATGTTTTGGAAGTTCAACAATTTTTATATCTACTTCTTTGACATAACGAGTAGATTTCTTATAGAAGATTAGCCCTATCATTTGGATAGGTAACCTGCTTAATGCTGCTATGTTTTCAGGATATTTCATCCCACAAACTTTTATCTTCATAATTGGTCAACAAATTCTTTTAGTGCTTGTACAGGATTTTCTGTTTTCATGAAATATTCTCCTATAAGAAATCCGTTAAATCCTTCTTTTTTCAAAATGGAAACAGTTTGTGGTTGTGAAAGTCCACTTTCTGAAATTTTTACGTATTCTTTTGGTATTTGGCATGCTAATTCAATAGTATATTGAATGTCTGTAACAAATGTTCTCAAATCACGATTGTTGATTCCTATTACATCTACATTGGATTGAATATAATCCAATTCTTCTTTATTGTGTATTTCTAATAAAACTTCCATATCTAGTTGATGAGCTATTTCTGTAAATCGGAATGACTCTTCAGTGGAAAGGAGAGAGGCTATCAAAAGAATTACATCTGCCCCCATTGCTTTAGATTGGTAAATTTGATATTCATCTATAATAAAATCTTTTCGCAGAATAGGTATTTTTGTAATGATACGACAAGCTGTAGAAAAATCATTCGGAGTAGCTCCGAAATACATTTCATCAGTAAGTACCGAAATAGTAGCAGCTCCAGTTATTTCATATCCCCGTACAATTGCTTCAATATCAGCATTTTGATTTATCCATCCTTTAGATGGCGAACATCGTTTGAATTCAGCAATAATACCTGTATTGGATTGCACTAATGATTGTTTGAAAGAGATCCCTTTGTAAGGATAAGTTTCCAAGTGTTTCTTTAAAATATCAAAAGAAAGTATTTCTTTTTGTCGAGCAACCTCAAGCTGTTTATTAGCACAAATAGTTTCGAGAATATTCAGTTTCATAATGCTATAAAAACATTTCAATTATTTATTTCCAAAAACTTCACTAATGTTTTTTGAGCTTTTCCTGAATCTATAGAATCTCTCGCTTTATCTATACAGGTTTGAATATCTAGATGTGGTTCAATAGTTCGAATAGCTATTGCCGCATTAATTATCACTACATTTTTCTGTGATTCTGTAGCTGTGTTATTTAACACATTATCAAATATTTTAGCAGCTTCACGAGGAGTATCTCCTCCGTAAAGTTCGGAAGGAGATACTTTTTGAAATCCTAAACTTTCTGGTGTATAAATGTTTTCTTCAAATGAATTAACAATTTTGAAAGTACCAGTTAGTGAAACCTCATCATATCCATCTAAACTATGTATAATTGAAAAATCATTACCACTTTCTTGATAAATATAATTATACAAACGTACCATCTTCAAATCATATACTCCCAATACTTGACGTTTAGGCATGAGTGGATTGATAATAGGTCCTAGTATATTGAAAAATGTACGAACTGCTAATGCTTTTCGGACTGGAACAACAGTTTTTAATGCCGGATTAAACAGAGGGGCATGTAAATAAGCAATATTAGTTTCTTCTAGAGAACGTATATGTAAATTCAAATCTTTAGAAAATCGTACTCCATGTTCTTCCATCACATTAGAAGCTCCGCTTATGGATGTAGATCCATAGTTGCCATGTTTTACAACTTTGCATCCTGCTCCTGCTGTTACAAAACAAGCGGCTGTTGAAATGTTGAAAGTATTTTTTCCATCCCCTCCAGTACCTACAATGTCTATTGGGTTATAATCTCTTAGTTTATCCATATTTACACACATTTCTAAAAGAGCCTCACGAAAACCGAGTATTTCTTCTACACTAATACTTCGCATAAAGTAGACAGTAATAAAGGCAGCTATTTGACTCTCGTTGTATTCGCCAGTTGCTATACGAGTTAACACTTCTTTAGCTTCGCTACGAGTTAAATATTGATGTTCAAACAAACAAGTTAGAACTGCTCTGAATCCTTTGGAAGGAGATTTGTTTCCCATGAAACAATTTATATACTATTATATTTATATACTTTATATACTGTTAAAGTTTGTTCCCAAAAGGAATTGCTTTACAATCTCTTCTCCTTTCGGAGTTAATATGGATTCAGGATGGAACTGTACCCCATAAACATCCCATATCTTATGTCTTAATGCCATAATGTGTCCATTAATGTCCTTTGCTGTGATTTGCAACTCTTTAGGAAAGTTACTCGCGTCTACTATCCATGAATGATATCTTCCCACTTCTATTTGTTCTGGCAGATTTGTAAAGATTCCTTCACGAATAATAATGTGAATAGGTGTTGAAACTCCGTGATATACATTTTCCAAATTAACCAATTTCCCACCAAAAGATTCTGCTATAGCCTGATGTCCTAAACAAACACCCAAAATAGGTTTTATAGGAGCAAAGTACTTTATTACAGGCAATAAAAGGCCCGCTTCAGATGGAACTCCTGGACCTGGAGAAAGTATAATTCGTTCAAATTTCTCTATTTCATTTAAACTAATTTTATCATTTCGATAGACCTCTATATCGTTATAGCCTAATCCTCTAACTAAGTGAACCAGATTGTAAGTAAAAGAATCGTAATTATCAAATATTAGTATTTTCACTCTTTTGTTGATTTCTTTATAGTCAAAAGTAGCATTTTTAGTTTAAAGTGAATAGCCAATGTAAAAGATATTTTGAAGAAAATTTTTCGTTGTTTTTTACATGAATAGAGTTACTATTTCTTATTCTCTATAAGAATACAACTCTTAGTCTCATAGTATTTTTTTATTTCTGATTTTAAGTTAATTATGAAAAAATTAGCTAGCGCACATTTATATTTACGTTTTTAATGCAAATTTTGATTGAAATAACTGGATCTTTAGAGATCTATAATCTCAATTTTTCCAAAAACATAAAGTCATGATATACAGTATTTTTTTTTTGTGAACAATATGCACTTATTCTCATTAATATTAATAATCCATAGGGAACCTAATAGCCCTTTAAGACAGCTTGTTTGATGTAAAGACAAATAGTCCATCGTTTTTAGTACAAAAGTTGTCTTCTTTGTATCTCTGACGCCTATCATAAAGTCCAAAATGACAGCTTAATTTCGAGTTTTCTCTGATTAGAATTATGTGGAATTGGTTAAAAATATAAACTTGCTTTTTCATCGAGCAACGTACCTTTTGTGAAAAAACAAAAACAATTCTATAGCAATTCAGCTAGCATTATTGCATTCATTTCTTGATATTATTTTCAACAAGTCTTTGTTTAACGTGTAATAGATTAAACCTCTGAAATAAAAGTTCACTTAAACATTGAAATTGTTGAAAATTATCTTTTGTATACTGTAGTATTCATCCAAAAATTACAATCACCATCTCTAAACGAAACAAAGTACTTATTCATGAGATTGCTCTGAATGTTCAGATTTTATGAACAAAAATCCTAATTTTATTTTAATAGACATTAAATCGATTGATTATAAATCAATTTATTATTGAGTTATTTTGCTGATTTTTGCGGTTTTGCAATAGTTTCTCGCATGTTTGTATCTGCTTGGATATTTTTCACTTTATAGTAATCCATAATGCCTAAATTCCCATTACGGAATGCTTCTGCCATTGCTTTCGGTACTTCCGCTTCTGCTTCTATTACCCTTGCACGTGCTTCTTCTGCTTTTGATTTCATTTCTTGTTCAGATGCCACAGCCATTGCCCGGCGTTCTTCTGCTTTTGCTTGTGCAATATTTTTATCAGCTTGAGCTTGATCCATTTGTAATTCTGCACCGATATTTTTACCTATGTCAATATCCGCCATATCAATGGATAGAATTTCGAATGCTGTCCCTGCATCTAAACCTTTTCTTAAAACCACTTTAGATATAGCATCTGGTGTTTCTAACACCTCTTTATGGGTTTCTGATGCACCAATAGAAGCAATTATTCCTTCACCTACTCGTGCAATTACAGTTTCTTCACCTGCACCTCCAACTAATTGTCTAATATTAGCACGAACTGTTATCCTAGCTTTTACCAAAAGTTGAATTCCATTTTTTGCTACCGCTGCAATAGGAGGTGTATCGATCACCTTTGGATTAACAGACATCTGTACTGCTTGAAATACATCACGTCCGGCCAAATCAATTGCAGTTGCCATTTGAAAAGTTAGAGCAATACTAGCTTTCTCTGCTGATACCAAAGCATGGACAACTCGTTCTACATGGCCTCCTGCCAAATAGTGTGCTTCCAATTGATCTCGAGTAATATTTTTTAAGCCGGCTTTGTGAGCTTCAACCATTGCATTTACAATTACTGGAGCTGGAACTTTTCTTAATCGCATTAGAAAAAGCTGCAGAAGAGAAATATCTACACCTGATGCTTTTGCAGTAATCCAAAGGACAAAAGGCACGTAATAAAAAAAGATGGATAATACAGTGACAGCTGCCATAACAAGTATTGTCCAAAGAAATAATGTTATTCCCATTTTGATTCTGAGTTAAATTATTTAATTTTCACAATTAGTTGAGTGGGATTTACCCTTACAACGATTATTTTAGTATTCTCATCAATAAAATTACTTAACGATTTACCCTCCATAAGTATATTATTTACCTCTACTTTCCCAATTGGATTAAGTCTGGAAACGGCTATTCCTTCATCTCCTTCAGAAATATCCGAAGTATTTTCGATAGCCACTGTAGATTCAATTTTAGTCTCCAACGCGATTTTATTCAACGATTTGGAATTAGTTGCATAAATAATGAAAGCAATAATAATAAGCAATGCAGAGCCTAAAGCAATTACTCCAGATCCAAATCCCAAATTATCAAATGCATAATGAATCCCTCCTATTGTAGAAAATATCCCAGCAATAGCCACAAACGTAATACCTGGAATAAGAAAAATTTCCAACAGTATTAAGACACTCCCTAATAAACAAAGGATAATGACAATTAGAATATCCATGTACATTGAAGTTAATTAAATTAGAAATATTATTACGCATGAAGTCCTATAAATAAAACTAGAATTGTGAATATCGAACTGCCATAGAGATTCCCCAAAAGTATATTCGTCTCCACTATATTTTTACCTACTCATGTTATCTATGGATAACAACAAAAATAGACAAGAATTGAAAAATGATGAAACATAAACATAAGAACCCCATCTTATATATTTATTTCAAGTTATTAAACATTGTACTACTTTTGCCACGTGTCTTCTTCGATTTTTAGAATTTCTAAAAAAACTACCCCTTCTGTAAATAAAATGTTTCGAATTTTAGTGAGAAAAAACATTTTTTTGTAGAAATACGAAAGAATTTAAAAAGAAAAATATTTTCCTCGGTTTACAAAAATGATATCTCTGAAATATATCTTTCTGAAAACAAATTCATGGACAAAATTATTTGACAATTTGTTACAGAAAGCTTTTTATCTTGGAATGAGGATAATTGGCTGTATTGTTATTTATATCGTTGGACGTAAAATAATTCATTATTTAAATCGACTTATTGATAAAGTGATGAATAACAAAAAACTTGATTCTTCTGTTGCTTCCTTTTTCAAAAGTTTGGCAAATATTCTCCTCACTATGATATTATTATTTTTAATTACAAATATTTTAGGAATCAATAATAGTTTTTTTATTACTTTACTGGCATCTATCGGTGTAACTTTTGGGATGGCATTGAGCGGAACGCTGCAGAATTTCTCTGGAGGTGTTGTAGTGTTACTCTTTCGTCCGTATAAAGTGGGTGATTATATTTTGATACAAGGACACGAAGGTATGGTAAGAGATATTCAAGTTTTTAATACAGTAATCGTTACATCGGATAATCGTACCATTTTTATTCCAAATGGTGGATTGAGTTCTAATGTAATTATTAATTATAGCGAACAAGATAAGCGAAGAATAGATTGGACATTTAGTATCGCTTATGGCAATGATTATGATAAAGTGAAACAAATCATATTAGACATTCTTATTGCTGATAGCAGAATTTTTGTTCAGCCTGCTCCCTCTGTTGTTTTGAAAGAGCTCAATGACAATTCTATAGACATTTGGGTATGTGCTTGGTTATTGTCAAAAAATTATTCTCCTGTTTATTTCAGTATTAACGAAAGTGTTTATAGAAATTTTGCGGCTAACAATATTGATATTCATTTCCAATGACTTACCATACATCGAGCAAGACAAGAGAAAAGTAAAAAATTTTATTTTTCATTTATCAGAAATTTATGAGCAATATCCTTTACGATTTAAAAAAGATAAAAGCTTTTGTTTTTGATGTAGATGGTGTATTATCTCCAGATAGTATTCCTTTTCATCCAAGTGGAAAGCCTATGCGTATCTTTAATACTAAAGATGGATATGCGATGCAATTAGCAGCTAAACAGAAATTTAGAATGGGAATTATTACCGGTGGAGATGGATTAGCTATATTTAAACGATTTAATTCGTTAGGGTTTCAGCATATATACCTGAAATCGATTCGCAAAATCGATGATTTTAACGACTTTCTTCAAAAAAGCAAGCTTTATCCCGAGGAAGTTTGTTATGTAGGAGATGATATTCCAGATTATGAAATTATGCAAGTAGTGGGACTTCCTGCTTGCCCTGTCAACGCTTCCGTTGAAATCAAATCAATTGCAAAGTACATTTCCTCTTGTAAGGGAGGATACGGAGTAGGTCGAGATATTATAGAACAAGTATTGAAAGTACAAGACAAATGGATGCAAAACAATGCTTTTAGCTCGTGGTAAATAATTGATAAAAGTCATGTGTCACATATACACACATAAATATAGGCACAACGAAATGAATAAGAGAATGATAAGCCATTCCCACTCGTCAGGCTTTAATTTATCAAGATAAATAATATGATTATAGATTGAATAGAAAAACCCATATAGGGAACTGAATAGCATTATGGTGCAGAAAATGAGCAAAATGAGAGTAAGTTTTATAAAAAGTTTTTCTATTTTACAGAAGGTGGAAAATTTAGTCATTAGAAGATCTCAATCTCATGAAATAAGACCGTCCCATTAAAGATACTTCATGAAAATCTTAAGAGGTAGTAATTTTAGCACGGATACTAATATTAATTATTATGTCTATACCTAAAGGAATTGTAAAAACTCCGTTAATGGAACAATATTTTGAAATTAAATCCAAATATCCAGATACAATTTTATTATTTCGTGTAGGCGACTTTTATGAAACTTTTGCAGATGATGCTATTGCGGCATCTGAAATATTAGATATTGTCTTGACTCATAGAGCCAACGGTTGTTGTCAAACTGTAAAGTTAGCTGGGTTTCCATACCATGCATTAGACACTTATTTGCCTAAACTAGTTAGAGCGGGGAAGAGAATAGCCATCTGTGATCAACTTGAAGATCCCAAAACAACTAAACGAATAGTCAAAAGGGGGGTTACTGAATTAATTACACCAGGTGTTTCCATCAATGATAGTATACTGAGCCATAAAGAGAATAATTTTTTAGCGGCTGTACATTTTGATAAAAATATTTGTGGGACCGCGTTTCTTGATATTTCTACTGGTGAATTTTTAACTACAGAAGGTAGTAGCAGTTATATAGATAAACTATTCAATCATTTTTCTCCTAAAGAAGTGCTTTTAGAACGAAACAAACGGGAAATATTTAAAAAAAATTTTGGAGAGAAACTGTTGACTTTTGAAATGGAAGATTGGGTATTTACCGAGGATACAGCGGAATGCCGTTTACACAAACAATTTGAGACAAAAAATTTGAAAGGTTTTGGTATACAACATTTGCCCAATGGGATTATTGCTGCAGGAGCTATTTTACACTATTTAGATTTAACACAACATGCATATACGAATCACATTTTTACTCTTACCAGAATTGAAGAAGAACAATATGTGCGTTTGGATAAATTCACTATTCATAGTTTAGAATTGTTGAATGTTATGAATGAAGGGGGAGGACAATCTTTGTTGAAAGTTTTAGATAAAACGGTCACTTCTGTAGGGGCCAGAATGTTAAGAAAATGGATAGTCTTCCCACTTAAAAAGATCGAGCAAATCGAAGGACGCCTTTCTATAGTAGAATATTTTCTGAAAAGTTCTACTGTAAAAGACTTATTGGAAAAACAACTCAATCAAATAAGTGATTTAGAGCGTCTCATTTCTAAGGTATCTGTTGGTAAGGCCAATCCTTATGAAGTTGCTCAAATTAAAATTGCTTTAGATGCTATTATTCCAATTAAGGAGATATGTTTAGATTGCTCTATAGGAAGTTTGAAACAAATTGGAGAACAATTAAATCTTTGTTCCGAAATTAGAGAAAAAATACAAAGAGAATTGTCCGCAGATCCTCCAGTGTTATTAAGTAAAGGTAATGTAATAGCTGAAGGAATAAATGGAGAATTGGATGAATTGAGACAAATCGTTTATTCGGGAAAGGATCATCTATTAAAAATACAACAGCGTGAAATTTTTCAAACAGGGATCCCTTCCTTGAAGGTAGGATATAATAATGTATTTGGTTACTATATAGAAGTTCGGCATTCTTATAAAAAGAAAATTCCTTCTAATTGGATTCGCAAACAAACCTTGGTTCATGCGGAACGCTATATTACGGAGGAACTCAAAATATATGAAGAAAAGATATTAGGAGCGGAAGATAGAATTATTGAAATGGAAACTGATATTTTTAATAGTCTTGTATCGAAGCTATCAAAATATATTATCCCAATTCAAATCAATGCTCGTCTAATTGCAGAAATAGATTGTCTGTTGTCTTTTGCTAAAATTGCTGAACAAAATCACTATGTTCGTCCACAGATAGATGCAAGTAGAATTATTGACATTAAAAAGGGGCGGCATCCAGTTATAGAGACTCAACTTCAACCTGACGAATTATACGTTCCCAACGATATTTATTTAGATAACGATAAACAACAAATTATTATCATTACTGGACCTAATATGGCAGGCAAATCAGCTTTGTTACGTCAGACTGCTTTGATTACTTTAATGGCACAAATTGGATCTTTTGTTCCCGCAGATTCAGCTCGAATAGGATGGGTGGATAAGATTTTTGCACGTGTAGGGGCTAGCGACAATATTTCTTTAGGAGAATCTACTTTTATGGTAGAGATGAGTGAAGCTGCTGATATTCTAAATAATCTTTCTGATAGAAGTTTAATAATTTTTGACGAATTAGGACGTGGCACTTCCACTTACGATGGAATTTCTATCGCTTGGGCTATTGTAGAATATATTCATGAACATCCCACATCTCATCCTAAAACTCTTTTTTCCACTCATTATCATGAACTAAACGAAATGGAGAAGTATTTTGAGAGAATAAAGAATTATAATATCTCAGTAAAAGAGATAGATAATAAAGTCATCTTCTTGCGGAAATTGGCAAGAGGTGGGAGTAAACATAGCTTTGGCATCCATGTTGCAAAGATGGCAGGAATACCTAAAAATGTTGTTCAAAGAGGACATGAAATCCTTTTTCAATTGGAAACAAATAACCAAAAAAAAGGGATCGTTCCTTCAACAAAACAACTTTTGGAAGACCATAATAGCTACCAGCTGAGCTTTTTTCAATTGGATGATCCTGTACTTTCACAAATTAGAAATGACATAGTGCAATTAGATATTAATAACTTAACACCTATAGAAGCTCTGAATAAATTGAATGATATAAAGCGAGTTATAAAAGGAGACAACAAGGCTAGCGGAATTTTTATAGAAAACTGAAAATTTAATTATCGTCAATAAAGCTTGCTGGATTCTTAAATACCTATAAGACTTATTAAGAAGCAAATTGATTGATTGATTTTTTGATTTGAAAAAGTACAACTACACATTTTTGAGTAAAAAAAAAAAAGAATATATCCTAGATATTGGATTGGCGAATTACTATCTCAGTAGTGTTTTGATTTTAAATTCTTTTCTCTTTAATCCTGGATTTTTTGCCTATCAATTTACGTAGATAATATAATTTAGATCGCCTTACTTTTCCAATTTTGTTCAAAACAATATTATCTATAAATGGCGAATTTATGGGGAAAATACGTTCTACACCAATATTTTCAGACATTTTTCGAACTGTGAAACGCTTGGAACTTCCATGTCCAGCCATTTTAATTACTACACCTCTATACTGTTGAATACGCTCTTTATTCCCTTCTTTAATGCGGTATGCTACCGTTATAGTATCACCACTTTTAAAATGAGGATAAGCCTTTTGAGTTAGGTCTGCAAATCTCTGCTCTACAACTTTAATCAAGTCCATTATTTTTTAATAAATTTTCAGACAGCCCAATCTAACATTGCAATGCTTTTCATTTAAGACTAGGAAGCGAAGGTAACAACATTCTGTAAGAAATACAAATTCTTCTTAAGTGTAAGAAAAAAATATAATATTTAGTATAATATTTAATTTAGTTTAAATCCTTAACTTTATTCCTGCAAGTATTGTATCAGGTTTTAGATTGAAAATGGCATTCATTTCTCCTGCCATGGACAATCCGCATTGATTGCATATGCCTGCTCTTTCCCCTTGGCATCCAGTAAGTCGAGTCCCATCCGACAAAATAAAGTTAGAAATCCAGCATTGTTTTTTGAAATTATTGTGTTTCATAAGCTTCAATCCTGAGATAGAATTCATAATCGGATAGCCTTCCTTTTTTTTGTGGAGAATCAAATCTATGATTTCTGAACGTTTATCCCAATCTAAAAATAAATGTTCAGTGCCTATATAAGGAGTATGAAAGTTTAACGAAATAGATTGTATATGTGGATGATTTTTAACAAATTCTATAGTTTCTTCTACCGAATTATAGTTCCGGGAGTTAATTACCATATTACCACTTAGTTTATGATAATTAGTTATTGCTATATTTTTAAGCAAACGCTCAAATGAGCCTTCCCCTCTTATATCATCATGAAAACTACCAATGCCATCCAAACTTACCCAAATGAAATCGGCATCTAATCCCGAGAAAGGCATTTGAGCATTGGTGGTAACTGTTGTAGAATAGAATCCAATTGCTTTTGCCAAATGAATCAGACTATTCAAGTCTTTGTTTCCATCATTCCATAAAGTTGGCTCTCCTCCTTCAAAATCTACGAATCGAGAACCCAAACAATAAGAGTATTCCAATTCTTTCTTAATTTGTTCATACGACTTGATATTTGGATTATTTGTTCTATAAATTGAACAATGCTTACATGCCAAATTGCATTTATCAGAAATAAATAAGACCGTTTGTAATGGTTTCTTTTTATCCAAAAAAAAGGCATTTACGAACCACCAAAAGAGATAAAATAAATACATTAAAAAGAAGATTTAATATTTCAGATATATTTTTTTGTTAAAAAATTAGTTATAGTCTGTATTCCTAAATTTAAGATAATATTTAACATTCTTCTGTTATTAACTTTCTGTAATTATGTCTCAATTCTGTTGTTTATTTTTTGAATAACTTATTTCCCTATAAATAAATGTTGTAATAACAACTATTTTTTGACTAAATATTTTCCTCATAAGAAAGAATGAGACTTCCTCTATTGAGAGGAGAATAAGAATAATCTCTAGAATCTTATTAAGAGTTTATACTCTTTTAATATACATATGACTTTTTATCAAAAGTAGTCCCTATAAAGTTAGGTTATTTAATAAACAGAAGTAAAGTTTTATTGCTTCTTCTATTTCTGATAGATAGACAAACTCATCTGCTATATGTGAGCGAGATGAGTCCCCCGGACCAATTTTCAATGAAGGAAAGTTCATCAAGGCTTGGTCTGAAAGCGTGAGGCTCCCAAATGGTTTCAAGCCAAAACTTTTTGCCCTTCTTATCAAAGGATTGTCGAGAGATATTTGCGACGAATTTAATCTAAGAGAACGAGCTTTGATTTCGCAAGGAGAAGTACGAATTATTTCTTCAAAAAGTTGTTTGTTTGTATAACATTCATTACTTCTTATATCTACTGTAAATTGACAAATATCTGGAATAATATTGTGTTGCATTCCAGATTGAATCATTGTTATAGTAGATTTCACACTTCCCAGCCAATCACTTTTTAGAGGGAACTGCAGATTTTGAAACCAATTTATTATCGGAATTGCTTTATAGATAGCATTTATACCTTCGTCTCTTGCAGCATGTCCAGATTTACCATAAACTGTTCCATCCAAAACCATCAGCCCTCGTTCTGCAACTGCTGGCTGCATTTCTGTAGGTTCCCCTACTACTGCCAATGTAATTGGTGGTAGTTCCGTCAATACAGATCCAAGTCCCTCTGATCCAGAAACTTCTTCCTCACAAGAAACCAAAAAAATAAAATTGTTAGGTTGCCAACGAGATGTAAGAATAAAAAAAGATTGTAGTAAAGCTACTAATGAGGCTCCGGCATCGTTACTTCCTAATCCATATAGTTTTTTATTTTCTTCCAAAGGCGAAAAAGGATTTTTGGTCCAACTATATACTGGTTTTACAGTATCAATATGGGAATTAAGCAAAATTGTAGGTTTCGTATCATCCCATTTATCAGATAACACCCAAATATTATTCCCTTTTCTTTTAGGACGAAAGTTCTCTTTTATCAAAAAAAATTCCAGCCAATTTGCAGCTTCCGTTTCCTCTCGACTAAAAGAAGGGATAGATATCAATTTTTTTAGTAAGTTTAAAGCCTTGTTAGTGGGGGGGAACATAAAACTCAAAGTGAGGAAGCGTTCATTTGTTTTTAGTAAACTTTCTTTTTCCCTAACGGAATGAGTTTTTTTTCAAAAAAATCCTACGAAGAAAAGAAGGACTTTAAGAGCAGTGTACAATCGAGCGAGACTAACGGATATAAATTCCGAAAAAACAGCCAAGAAAGATAAAACAACTTAAAATTGTAATTGTTTTGTCTTTCTTAATTCTATGCTATTGAAGCAAGGATAAATTTTAACTTTTCGTTGCGGCTTCATTTGCATGGGATTCTATATATGCAATAGCATCTCCTACTGTTTTTATAGCAATAGACTCATCATTTGGAATAGGATTCATATTGAACTCTTTTTCTAAATCCATAATCAACTCTACAGTATCTAAAGAGTCAGCTCCTAGGTTATTAGCAAAGTCGGCTTCGAGTGTAACCTCTGATTTTTCTACATTCAATTTTTCTGAAATGAGATCTATAACTCGTTCTGAAATTTGAGACATATGTTTTTTCGATTTAAGTTTAACCTAACTGTTATTTAATAGCTTTTCTTTCCAGAAGTACTGGACTTTAAAAAGGAAGTACAAAGGTAAAACATTTATCGCTAAGTACCAAATAATAAAAGTTAACAACTTCCTTTATATTCTTCAGGAATCACTAAAAAAACAGTTAGTTGTCGCTCTTCCAATTCTCGCTCACTTTAAAATCACATGTTATGAAGTATTTGGAAATATTGTCTGAATATTTTTTATAAGGATTATTGTCTGTTAAATCCTCGTATCATGGCAAACTATAATTTTGGAAGGTCTAATTTCAGTGAACAATGAAACGAAATTTTTTTGTTAAAAATTCTTTACATTTACAGCAGTGGATCACATAAAATTAGTTTATGTCAAACGATGGTTTTGCACTCCCACAAGTTACGCGAAATCTTTTGATTATTAATGTATCCGTATGGATAGCTTGTCATTATTTCGGCGGGCTGGCTGATGTTTTGGGGTTACACCATTTTCAGTCAAAGAGATTTTCGCTTTACCAGCTAATTACTTATATGTTTACCCATGAAACTTTCCAGCATTTGTTTTTTAATATGTTTGCTTTGTTTATGTTTGGTGGGGCTGTAGAAATGGTTTGGAAACAAAAACGTTTTTTGACTTATTATATTGTTACTGGTATTGGAGCAGGATTGGTTCAAGTGTTGGTATTTTACATAAAGATTAGTCCACAAGAGGCTGTAATGATCGGAGCGTCGGGAGCTATTTTTGGTTTACTATTGGCTTTCGGTATTCTTTTCCCTGAAACTCTTCTCTATATAATGTTTATTCCTATTCCTGTTAAAGCAAAGTATTTTGTTGTGGGATATGGGTTGCTTGAATTTTTTTATGGAATGTCTAGGAATGTCAGTGATAATGTGGCTCATTTTGCACATTTGGGCGGAATGCTATTTGGAATTTCCATGATTCTTTATTGGAAATGGAAAAATTGATATTTCTCGAAAACGAGTAAAAAATCGTTTAATATTGGCGAATAGTATTGACAAAAATTGTATTGTAAAATGTTTAAATTCGTCGCTTACGCAAGCTTGTTTTTTTTAGTCATTTCCTCTTTTTCAGATAGAATTTCCCCTCTCATTTTTCCTTATGTCACCTATTTTGGATTGGCTTTCCCGTTTATTTTTGCTTTTAATATTTTATTTTTCTTCTTTTGGCTGATAATTAAGAAATGGAAACAAGCATTTGTTACTCTGACTGTCTTTATACTATGTAAAGAAGCTATTTGTACTTATTTCCCTATCCACAATAAAGCTAAAAATATTCCCGAAGGATGTATTCATGTATCTACCTACAATCTAATGAATTTTGGGTGTTGTACGAAACATCCTGATTCGATACTACAGTATGTGGCTAACCAAAATTCGGATATTATTTGTTTCCAAGAGTTTAGACTTGGGAATAAGCAGCTTACATTATCCGCTGTAAGAAATACTTTAAGAGCTACTCCTTATTTCTTTCTTCTTCCATGTAGAGTAGCTGTATTTTCCAAATATCCGATTTTATCAACTAAAAATATTCCTTTCGGAAGTCGATACAACGGGGCATTGATTGCAGAGTTAAATATAAATGGGCGAAAAGTTACTCTTATAAATTGCCATTTAGAGTCAAACAAGATTTTGGATAGCGAGAAAATAGATTATTATGATCTAATACAAACACTTAATGTACGTAAACTAGGGGCATTTACATACATGATGTTTCATAAATTGACTCCGGCCTTTAAGATTCGAGCAATGCAAAGTTCTATCATTGCAGAAATAATCAGAGAAAGTAAAAACCCTTATACTATAATTTGCGGGGATTTTAATGATACTCCTATTTCTTTTACTTATCGTAAAATAAAGGGAGATTTAGAGGATTCTTTCGTAGAAAGCGGCTGTGGCATGGGTATTAGTTTTAATGCAAATTATTTTTTGTTTAGAATAGATTATATTTTTCATAGCAAAAATATGAGATCTTATAATGCAATGGTTGGTAAAGGAGAAGATTCAGACCATTATCCTGTGCAAACTTATTTGCAATTTATAAATTAATTAATTCCGTATTATCCTCTAGTAATGAAGAAGAATTTTTGAGTGTAAGTTCAATATCTTCTATAGAAAAACCTCTTTGAGAGGCAAAGCGTATAAGTTTTTGATTTACTTCATAGTTAGTGTTGCCTTTTATTGTTTTTCGTTTGTTCTCCAATAGTTTTTTTAGTTGCTTGCGAGTTTCTCTAATATTTATTAGAGAAACAGCTTGTTGAATTAGATCTTGAGGGATTTTTTTTTGTTCTAATTCATATCTGATTTTGTAAATCCCCTGAAAATTATTACGCTGTGTTTTTCTATTTATGAAAGCTTGGCAATAGCGTTTTTCATTTAAAAAATTTTCTTTTTGTAGTTTTTGAATGATTTTTTCTTGTTCCTTGATGGGAATTGCCCAGCGGGACATTTGTCTATAGAGATCAGAAATACATCGTTCTGAATAGCAACAGTACTTAGCTAATCGTTTAAACGCTTGTTCTGTATTTATTTTTTCCATTTAAAGTGCAAAGATGAAATTGTTGATTGAATACAAAAATATGGAACTCATAATAAAGAACACTTCTTGTAAGCTAATTTACAAAATCGGTAGAAATAGAAATGCCAAATTTTATGATATGATTGGATGATGACAAGACCATAAGGGAGGGGAATATAGTTTGGCATAACATGTCTCCCTAAGGGGGAGAAGGCTTGCTTTATAATGGATAATTTCCCACCTTTGATTCGTATTTTTTTTGGACAAAGTGGCAGGTTTTAAACATTCAAATCTTTTTCTGTTTATATACTTTATTTGTGGCTTTAAATTTAAATTTTTTAAAAATTTGTCTATAATATTCGTGTGTCTATAATACTTATAGTATGAAAATATTTATAAATGCGAAAGATTTAGGGAATTTAAACACTGCTGTAAAAGAGGCTTTTGAGGTAAAGAAAAATCGCTTCATGTATAAACATCTTGGAGAAAATAAAACTCTTTTGATGGTATTTTTCAATTCCAGTTTACGCACGCGATTGAGTACACAAAAGGCATCTATGAATCTGGGGATGAATACAATCGTATTGGATATTAATCATGGGACATGGAAATTGGAGACAGAGCGAGGAATTATTATGGATGGTGATAAACCTGAACACATATTGGAGGCTATACCAGTGATGGGGTGTTATTGTGACATAATAGGAGTTCGTTCATTTGCCAAATTTGAAAGTAAATTAGACGATTATAGCGAAAATATTCTTCAACAATTCATACGTTATTCTAACAAACCTGTTTTCAGTATGGAAGGAGCTACTACCCATCCTCTTCAAGCCTTTGCTGATTTAATTACTATTGAAGAATTTAAGAAAAAATCTCATCCTAAAGTAGTTCTTTCATGGGCTCCTCATCCCAAAGCCCTGCCTCAGGCTGTTCCAAATTCATTTGTTGACTTCATGAATGAAGCGGATGTAGATTTGGTAATTACCCATCCGAAAGGCTACGAATTAGACCCTCGATTTGTCCGAGGAGCAATGGTGGAGTACAATCAGCGAAAAGCATTTGAGGGAGCAGATTTTATTTATGCTAAAAACTGGGCAGTGTATGAAGATACGCGCTATGGACAGGTTCTAAGTAAAGATAGAAACTGGACAATAGATACTGCTAAAATGAATTTGACGAATCATGCAAAGTTTATGCATTGTTTGCCCATACGAAGAAATATGATTGTTACTGACGAAGTAATCGAAAGTCCACAATCTATTGTAATTCAAGAAGCCTCCAATCGCGAAATATCGTGTCAAGTAGTTCTTAAACGCATGTTGGAAAATTTATAAAAAATCAAAGATAACTGTAAATAAAAATTAATTTCTTTTGATTATCGCCGAACTTCATTTATGAAAGAAGATTTATGAAAATTTCATAAATCCCTGTTAATTGAGTGAGAAATAATTGAGTGAGAAATAAATGTTACAACATTTTTCCATTATTACCGTTGTATTTATAATGATTCTCAGGTATTTGGAAAACTATTCAGACTGTTTATTTCTCAAATTGCTTCTTTCTTTTTTTTATTGAAATATTATTGTTGATGAAAATTTCACAGCGAGGATGGTAGTTCGAATATAATTCGAAGTGTAAAGCACATAATCAATTAATGGATAATTAAATCGGACAATGAACTTTACAATGTAATGAATCAGGGATTTAAAATTAACTACCGGCGATTATGTTTGGTTTATTAATACTGGTGACTCAATTTCTTCATAAGAACTACCGTTCAAAAACGGTAGTTAATAAACTTAGATAAGAATTATTTGCCAGATATAACTTTTGGAGAAATAAGAATTGTAGATTTCGAAGGGAGTTCTTTAGATATAAATTACTTGAAAGTAACTGGAAGATCAAATTAGCAAAATTTCCATATGGGTAGGTGTATTTTGGGTTACCATCAGTCTTTTAATTAAACGGGAAATGGTAGAATCTTATGATTTACAATGCAAATTTGTAGCTGATTATGACTGAAATATTCGATATATGAAAAAAGGTGAATTCTATTTATAGATATACATTTAATTTTATCTCATTTCTTAGAAATGAAATAAGTACAGCTAACCGGCAGAATTTTTAAAAAGAATGTCATCAAATCATTTACAAAAAAAAAAAATTATAGGTGCTATCCACCTTAATTCATAATCTTTAGTCTATCATTCAATTTTGTACTACCATATTGTAATGATAGAATCACTACAATGTTTCTCTTTTTGTTTAATTTCAGTATTAAGCATGTATTCTGTTATAAAAAAATCTTTGTCCCACATTGTTGCTACGAGTGTCTTTTTAATATTAATATCTGTTTACTTCGCTCCAAGTATTTTTCAAAAAAAAACCATACAACAGGCGGACATGCAAAAAGCAGCGGGAATGGCTACTGATGTAGAGGAATATTATAAAAAAGAAGGTGGTATATCGGCATGGTCTGGTATGATGTTTTCTGGAATGCCCTCCTATCAAACCCGTTTTTATAACAATTTCCCCAATTATTTAAACTATTTGGAAAAACCGATCAAAGCCATTGATTATACTGGAGCAAGTATGATACTTACAGCTCTTATCTGTTTTTATATCCTAATGTGTATTATGGATATAAAACACTGGTTAGCTATTGCAGGTGCAATAGCTTTCTCCTTTGCTTCTTACAATTTTATTATTATAGCTGTAGGACATATTACAAAAATGTATGTTATTGCTTTTATGCCTCTTACAATAGGTGGGATAAAATTGCTATTTAGGAAAAATTGGCTTTGGGGAATAGTTGTTTTTACATTAGGAATTTGTCTTTCTGTTGTAAATGGCCATATACAGATTACTTATTATCTGTTTCTTTTTTGTATTTTTCTTTTTGTTGGATTGGTAGTTGACAAATTCCGAAAAAAAGAATATTTGTTTTCTGTTAAAGCAAGCGGCATGATAGTTCTTGCTATTGTTTTCGCTATTCTTCCTTCCATGGGAAGTTTATATATCAATTATGAAGCATCTCAAGAAAGTACACGTGGTCAATCCAATTTGATTACTGTTAAAGATAAAGAAGAAAATAGAAGACAATCTCCTGGTTTGGATATAGATTATGCATTTTCATGGAGTTATGGAAGAAGTGAGTTATTAACTCTACTAATTCCTAGGGCTTACGGTGGATCTTCGATTGAAACCTTAGATAAAAATTCTCAGTTTTATAAAACTTATAAAGCCTTAGGAGGCAAATTAGGAACAACTGTTAAAGCCCCAACCTATTGGGGGAATCAACCTTTTACAGCAGGACCCGTATATTTTGGCGCAATCGTTTGTTTCCTTTTTGTTTTGGGAATGTGTGTAATTGAAAATCCTATTAAATGGTGGATAGCATCTGCTAGTTTGTTTTTTATTTTTTTGTCTTTGGGAAAAAATTTTATGTTACTGAACGAATTTTTATTTTATCATTTGCCAATGTATAGCAAATTTCGTACACCTGCAATGGCATTGGTTATTCCTGGTATGACTTTCCCTCTCATTGGTTTTTGGGGATTGTCACAAATATTAAATGAAAAAGCAGATTCCAAGCAAATAAAAAAATCATTGATTAAATCTTTTTCTGTTATAGGGGGCATTTGCTTATTAATCTGGATAATGCCTACCGTATTTTTGGGATTTAATTCTCCAACAGACGAACAATTTTTATCTAAATATCCTCAACTAATAGATGCTTTAATTGCTGATAGATGCTCACTAGCATCGAATGATGCTTTACGTTCTTTTGTTTTCATATTATTAACAAGTATCCTAATATTCTTTTTTCTTCAGTCCAAAAATAAAAAAGCAGGATTGGCTATTGTTAGTATCGGGATACTTGTTTTGATTACTATTGATATGTGGGGAATAGACAGACACTATCTCAATTATAAATCTTTTGCTAGTCAGAAGCTTGCCGAGTCATATAAAAAAACAGCATCCGATGAATTTATATTGCGAGACACCTCATTATCTTATCGTGTGTTAAATATTAGTAGGGATACTTTTAATGAAACGAATACATCTTTTTTTCACAAATCTATTGGAGGATACCATGCTGCAAAATTAAAGAGATATCAAGAATTGATAGATCATCGTATTATAAACGAAATAAACACTATATATTCAGTATTTCAGACAGCTACTTCTTTTGACGAGCTACAAAATGTATTCAAGAATACTCCTACATTAAATATGCTGAATGCCAAATATATTATTTATCATCCTGATAAAGAGCCTCTTATTAATCTACAAGCTAATGGAAATGCATGGTTTGTAAGTAAATTTGTTTTTGTTGATAATGCTAATCAAGAAATGAAAGCATTAAATAATATAAATCCGCAGCAAACGGCAATTATCAACAAAGATTTTACCAAATCAATAAAGATTAAAAATATTGTCCCTGATTCTACGTCTTTCATTCAATTGGTAGAATATAAGCCTAATTATTTAAAATATATTTCATCGACAACTTTCGATCAATTGGCTATATTTTCTGAAATTTATTATAAAAATGGTTGGAAATCGTTTATAGACCAAAAACCTGTTGAACATTTTCGTGCAGATTGGACATTGCGGGCTATGTGTCTTCCAGCAGGAAGACACATAGTTGAGTTTCGTTTCGAACCTGATAAGTATAATTTATTTGCCCAAATAAGTTCGATTGCCTCTTTGATAATCTTATTAGGATTTGTAGGAATATTGATTTTCCAATTAGGAAAAAGTTTTCGATTTGCAATGATAAAAAAGTAGAAATTTTGTTTTTCCTTGTGACTCCGGCAGGATTCAGACCTGCGACTTCCAGAATCGGAATCTGACGTTCTATTCACTGAACTACGGAGCCTCTATTTAATAATTTATACTAATTACTGATTATTAGAGTAAAAATATGTAAAACTGACAAATCTACAATCATTTGGCTACCAAGTAATAACGGTTTGCCCTGTTTTTTTTAGATAATCGTTGGTTTTACTAAAAGGTTTGCTTCCAAAAAATCCTTTATTAGCAGAAAAAGGTGAGGGATGAGCTGATTTTAATATCAAATGCTTGTCAGAAGGAATAAAAGCTCCCTTTTTTTGTGCATAAGTACCCCATAAAATAAATACAATATGTTGTTTTTCCTTCAATATTATATGGATAATTGCATCAGTAAATTTTTCCCAACCTTTTTTTTGATGTGAACCCGCTTTATGTGCTTGAACAGTTAGTGTAGCATTGAGTAGTAATACTCCTTGTTCAGACCACCGTTCTAAATTTCCTGAGGTAGATGATACAATGCCTATATCATCTTTAACTTCTTTGTAGATGTTTTGTAAAGATGGAGGCAATGGGATCCCTTCATTAACTGAAAAACATAAACCATTGGCCTGGCCGGGCTCGTGATAAGGATCTTGTCCTAAGATAACTACTTTTACTCTGTCAAGAGGTGTTTTATCAAAGGCACTAAAGATTTTATTCCCTTTGGGATAAATTATCTTTGAAGCATATTCATTTTTGATAAACTCAACTAATTGTTTAAAATAGGGTTTCTCAAATTCGGGAACCAAATACTTTCTCCAAGATTGTTCAATTTTTACGTTCATAATAATATTTTATTAGTCATTCCCCATTCTACTGAATTTTTAAGTTTACGACTCTCCTATGTCTATTTTAGCTTACTTCTTTAATGAAAAAGGGACATAACTATTATAATAATGATACAAATAAAATTAAATAATACATGGGAAACGTAATAAAAGGTATGTAAATAATAGGAAGTTTTTATATACCACAGGGACCAATATTGATAAGCATGATCTTAAAAATCCCTCCTGACCTTCCTAATATGTGTGAAAAACTACTATTTTATATTATTCCATCTTCTTTTTGCATTAGAAAGATCTGGAAGGACGTTCATATACAAAGTTACCCTTTCCCAAATTTTAATTGTCAGTACTGTATCCAAATACGTGGTATTGCGAAAATATTTGAAGCAAAACTGTGATGTTTATTATAAATATTTCCATTTTTTGTAATAAAGTGGATGTGATCATATGTGAAGAAGCTATTTTTGTGGATCAGTTTACTAAAATGGTATGAACAGAAAGGTAATAGTTGAAATAAACTAACTATCAAAACATTATTTAAATATTCTTTCAGTGAGATTTATACCATTCTGCATACATCAGATAGTTTTTAGCAATTTTCCGATTGATTCCCTCTGCTTGCTCAGGAGTAATTTTTTTAATAAACTTAGCAGGTATTCCCCCATAAACAGTACCTGCTTCTACTTTCGTACCACTTAAAACAACCGATCCAGCGGCGATTAACGCGCCTTTACCAACTACAACATGATCTAAAATCACTGCATTTATTCCAATCAATACCCCATTTTCAATTTTGGCTCCGTGAATAACTACATTATGACTAATACTTACATCATCACCTATTTCAACTGTAGATTTTTCATAAAGTGTATGAATTATCGAACCATCTTGAATATTTACCCTATTTCCTATACGGATAGTATTCACATCTCCCCTCAACACAGTGTTAAACCAAATACTACAGTCATTTCCGACAACAACATCTCCAATAATTACAGCATTATCTGCCAAAAATAAATTCCCTCCAAATCGAGGAGTAAAACCTCTTACCGATTTAATCAAAGCCATTGTTTTTTAATTCAAATACCTAATATAATTTTGCTTTCAAAAATTTCCCTGTAACAGATTCTCTATTTTTAGTAATTTCCTCAGGAGTCCCCGTACCAATTAAATAGCCACCGTTTTCTCCTCCCTCTGGTCCTAAATCAATGATATAGTCAGCAGTTTTGATAATATCCATATTATGTTCTATGATCACAATCGTATGTCCATAAGTAATCAACTCATTGAAAGCATGTATTAGTGTCTTGATATCAAAAAAATGAAGTCCAGTAGTTGGTTCATCGAAAATAAATAAAGTTGGGTGTTTTTTATCTTCGACAAGATGATAAGCTAGTTTCAGCCGTTGATTTTCTCCACCCGAAAGGGTAGCAGAACTTTGTCCAAGCTTAACGTAGCCTAATCCTACTTCATGTAAAATCTGCATTCTATGAATAATCTTTTTCGTCGTGTTGTCTTCTCTTTCCTTAAAAAAATCAATTGCTTCATCAATAGTCATATTAAGAACGTCATAAATATTTTTATTATGATATTCTATATCTAAGATATCTTGTTTAAATCGTTTACCTTGACATGTTTCACATTTCAAAATTACATCAGCCATGAATTGCATCTCAACTGTGATCGTGCCTTCACCTTTACATTCTTCACACCTACCACCTTTTATGTTAAATGAAAAATAAGATGAAGTAAAGTTTAATTGTTTTGCTAAAGGCTGTCCAGCAAAAAGTTTGCGTATTTCATCGTAAGCTTTAATATAGGTTACAGGATTGGAACGTGTAGAACGTCCAATAGAACTTTGGTCTATAAATTCTATACATTCTATAAGACATAAATCCCCGAAAACACTTTTTGTCTCCCTGTTACTTTCATAAAATTGTTTTAATTCTTGATAAAACACATCACATACCAAAGAGGATTTGCCTGAACCACTTACCCCAGTAACTACTGTCATAACATTCAATGGGAATCGTACATCAAATCCCTTTAAATTGTTTTTCCGAGCATTCTTTATTTCAATAAAATTATTCCATTTTCTGCGCTGTACAGGCACTTCAATTATTTCTTTTCCAGTAAGAAAACGAACTGTATGGCTTTCAGAAGCTATATCCAATTCATCAATTTTTCCTCTATAAATTATTTCTCCTCCATTCCTGCCTGCTTTAGGACCCATATCTATAATATAGTCTGCCGAACAAATGATTCTCTCGTCATGCTCCACCACTATTACTGTATTCCCTAATGCTTGTAACTTCCGCAGAGCTCTAATTAACAAAGTTGTATCTTTTGAGTGCAAACCAATGCTCGGTTCGTCTAAAATATATAGAGAACCTACCAGGTTATTCCCTAGTGCTGTTATTAAGTTAATGCGCTGACTTTCACCTCCAGATAATGTTGATGACAATCTATCCAATGTCAAATATCCCAATCCTACATCGTTTAAAAATTGTAATCGAGAATCAATTTCAATCAGAAGTCGCTTGGCAATTTGAGCATCATATTTGGTTAATTGAAGATTTTCAAAAAAGAATTTAACTTTATTGACAGACATAGTCATTAAATCAGTAATGTTTTTCTCTCCAATTTTTACATATAGGGCTTGATGCTTTAATCGTTTCCCTTTACAAACTGGACATGTAGTTTTGCCTCTATAACGAGCGTACATGACTCTATATTGGATTTTATACAAGTTTTCTTCTACATATTTGAAGAAATCGTTAATTCCATGTAACGATCCATTCCCATGCCACAACAAGTCCTTTTCTTCTTGTGTCAATTCTTTGTAAGGGCGATAAATAGGAAATTTGTAATAAGAAGATTTTTTAATAAACCCCTGTTTCCATTCACTCATTTTATCTCCTTTCCAGCAAACTATAGCATCATCATATATAGATAAAGAGGTGTCCGGAATGACTGATTTTTCTGATATTCCTAAAATTATTCCCAATCCTTCGCATGTCGGACAAGCACCTATTGGACTATTATAATTAAACATTCTATCTGAAGGTTCCTCAAATTCAATTCCATTATCTTCAAATCTTCGTGAAAACTCTTTTGAAATAATACCTTGTTTTGTATAAACATGAAGAACACAACTATCATTCCCTTTTAAAAAAGCGGTTTCTATCGAATCAGAAAAGCGGGAAACAGCCTTCAAGTCATTATTAATAATGAATCGATCTATCACTAAATAAACATTACGTGATAATATCTTGTCTCCGAGTATTTCCCCTATATGATAAATTTCACCATCAATTTCTATCCTTGAAAATCCCTCTTGAATTAATATACTCAATTGTTTTTCTATGGAATGAGACGCTGTCGGAATTATTTGAGTGAGTAAAACAATGCGTGTCCCATTTGGATAATGGGACATTTCATCTATTACATCGCTTGTTTGATGTTTGTATACTATTTTTCCAGTAATTGGCGAAATAGTTTTACCAATGCGAGCAAACAGCATACACAAATAATTGTAGATTTCAGTAGAAGTACCTACAGTACTGCGCGAATTATGAGTATTTACTTTTTGCCCAATAGCAATAGCTGGAGGTAGTCCTTTAATAAAGTCTACTTCAGGTTTGCTTATTTTACCAAAAAATTGACGAGCATAAGTAGAAAGACTCTCTACATAACGTCTTCGTCCTTCTGCATACAAAGTATCGAAAGCTAAAGATGATTTTCCTGATCCGGATAGTCCTGTAATTACAGTAAACTTATTAAGGGGGATTTCTACATCGATATTTTTAAGATTATTGACTCTTGCTCCTTTAATGACAATATTGGATTCCAATGTCATACTTTTTGGATTAATTTCTGATGTTATCCATGTATTAAACTTACTACAAAAGCACAAAAACATTGTAACTGTTTATTAGTCACATAATTTTGCAATGTTTTCCCATTTTTTTTACTTTCTTTATGGAAAAATTTCCTCTGTAGAGAAATATTCCAAGCTTAACAATTTAAAGTGCCAAATTTAACAGTTTTTGTACAGATCTATATCAACAAAAATGATATTCTAAGATAAACACCTTAAAAAGGTATCTGAACTGGACATTATCAGTATAATAATATGTAGGGATAGGAGAAATTGAAAACAAAAAATGAAACAAATAGCTTTGTTAGGTTCAACTGGTTCGATAGGAACGCAAGCATTGGATATCATTCGTCAACAACCTGAGAAATTGGGGATATATGCTCTTTGTGCTAACAATCAAGTAGAATTGCTTGTCCAACAAGCACGTGAATTTCTGCCCGATGTGGCCGTTACTGCTAATAAATTCAAATATAAACAACTCAAAGAAGGCTTAAAAGATCTTCCTATTAAAATATGGGCAGGGATAGATGCTATTTCACAAATAGTAGAAGCTGAGCCCATAGATATAGTACTTATGGCCTTGGTTGGTTATATAGGACTAAAACCAACTATTCATGCTCTTAAAGCCGGGAAAACCATTGCACTGGCAACCAAAGAAACATTAGTTCTTGCAGGTGAATTGATTACACAATTAGCATTAAAACATCATGCAACAATTTTACCTATAGATTCTGAACATTCTGCCATTTTTCAGTGTTTAATAGGAGAAAATCCTGATACAGTAGAACGTATTATCTTAACAGCCTCAGGAGGACCTTTTCGCAAATATTCCTTAGAGCAGTTGCAACATGTTACAAAACAAAAAGCATTGAAACATCCTAATTGGATGATGGGTAATAAAATAACTATAGATTCAGCTACTTTAATGAATAAAGGATTTGAAGTAATAGAAGCCAAATGGCTATTTGGCGTAAGTCCTGAACAAATTCAAGTATTAATACATCCACAATCCATCATCCATTCTATGGTACAATTCAAAGACACTTCTATTAAAGCACAATTAGGCTTACCTGATATGCACTTACCAATACAATATGCTTTGACTTATCCTGAAAGATTGAACTCATACTTCAAGTCGTTAGATTTTGATGAATATAGTCATTTGACATTTGAAAAGCCTGATACTGTTCGTTTTCGTAATCTGAATCTGGCTTTCGAAGCTATTCGGCAAGGAGGGAATATGCCTTGTATTCTTAATGCCTCCAATGAAACAGTAATCGACGCCTTTTTACAAGACAAAATAAGTTTTTTTGCAATGAGTGACATAATTGAGAAAACTATGGAATCGACAGCATTCATTGCATCTCCCACTTATGAGGATTTAGTGGAAACAGATCAAATAACGCGAATAATAACATCGAAAGAAATAATGAAGAGGCAAATAGAATGATTATAGCAACAACTTTAACTAAAACACTGCAACTGATAGTATGTTTGTCTATACTGGTAACTGCTCACGAATTCGGACATTATTTGTTTGCAAGGATATTCAAGGTAAGAGTAGAAAAATTTTATCTGTTTTTCAATCCTTGGTTTTCCTTGTTTAAATATAAATCTAAAAGTGATGGAACCGAATACGGCATAGGATGGCTACCTTTCGGAGGCTATGTGAAAATTACCGGAATGGTAAATGAAAACTTAGATATGGAAACTTTAAAACAACCACCAAATCCTTGGGAATTTCGTATCAAACCTGCGTGGAATCGTCTATTAATCATGATGGGAGGCATATTGATGAATTTTATTTTGGCTTTTTTTATATACTCAGTAATAATATTCAAATATGGAGATAGTTACATTCCAATTGGTAAAACACCTTTGTTTTTCAACAAAATTGCTCATGACGTGGGATTTCAAGATGGGGATATTATTCTTGCTGCCAACGGTAAAATTCTGACACGTTATGATGATTTGGATTTATTTCGTGTAATTGATGCCAAAGATGTTTCGATTTTACGAGGAGAAACAAAGAAAAAAATAGTTTTACCTTGGAACTTTAGATTGCAGATTATGTCCTCCCATATGCAATTTGCTGATTACCAGCCTTCCCGTGTAGACGGATTAGTAACAGGTGGTAATGCAAAAAAAGCACTATTGCAGATAGGAGACAAGATTACATCAGTTGATGGAAATGAAACTAACTCATTCCATATATTGGTATCGCAACTATCTAAATATAAAAATAAGGATGTCCAATTAGGAATTATAAGATCATCTAAAAAATTAAAGATTCAGGTACATGTTGATACCGATGGTAAAATCGGTGTTTTTTCCAAAGCTCAATCATTTTTTGAAACAAATAGATATAATTTTCTGCAGGCCTTTCCCGCTGGATTTACACTTGGAATTCGGAAATTTTCTTTTTATTTACTTCAATTAAAGTTTTTTTTTACCAAAGCAGGTATAAACAACATTGGTGGATTCGGTGCTATCGGAAGCCAATTCCCTTCGTCATGGAATTGGCTAATATTTTGGAATATGACTGCTCTTTTGTCCATTACTTTGGGAATAATGAACCTTTTGCCCATTCCTGCATTGGATGGCGGACATGTAATTTTCATTCTTTATGAGATAGTAACTGATTGTCAACCAAACGAAAAATTTATGAAATACGCTCAAATTGTGGGTATGATTTTACTCCTTTCAATATTAATATATGCTAATGGCATGGATATTTTTAGAGCATTCTTCAAATAGAGAAGTTTGTTATCCTTCAAAATTTTTTGTTATCCTTCAAAATTTAAACTAACAAGAAATATGGAGTTATAATTTATGAAAGAAGAATTTTTAGTGAAGAGGATATACTTGAAAATTATTCCTTGTTTTTTGGATAGAAGAAATATTTTTATTCTTGTCTATTTATGAATTTATAAACTAGTTAATAAAAAAAAAGATGACCCAGACAAATTTTATTGTTATACGTACTTTTGAGAGGTAAGGAATTGCTTATATTTGTTTTTACATATGACGATATGTTTTTCAATGGTGAAAGTAGAAACTGTAGGGTTCATTTGGATTATATTTTGTACTTTACTCGTATATTTTAGGTACATTACTCCTATTTTTAGTAGAAAATAAAAAGAGAATTTATGACTAAAACATGGATTATGGGGTATAAATTTATAATAATGGGAGTTTTTACTTTATTCGTTTCTTCTTTTAGATTTCTGCCAATTATTACTAATAATATCCACAAAGAAAAACAACTTAATGTTCGCGAACTAATACTTGATCATATGAAAGATAGTTATAGTTGGCACATTGCCCCTTTGGGAACCAAGTATGTTTCAATTCCTCTGCCAATTATTGTAAAAGGACAAGCAGATGGCTGGCATTTATTCTCTTCTAGCCGATTTTGTCGTGGAAATAAGTCTTACAAAGGATTTTCTATTGCACAAGTTGGTAACTATAAAGACAAAATTGTAGAAACACTACCATCAGGAGTGAAAGTGCGACCTTGGGATTTCTCTTTGACAAAAAACGCTGTATCCTTAATATTAAGTAGTATAACATTGATAAGTTTAATTTTGTTTTGTTCTTGTTGGTACAAAAAGAGGAATGGTAAACCAGAGAAAATTTCGCCCAAAGGATTTATTTCTTTTATAGAATTGATTATTATGGACATAATAAATCATATCATCAAACCATGCATTGGTAAGAATTATAAGCGTTATACATCCTATTTGTTGGCAGTATTCTTTTTTATTTTAATCAATAATTTACTGGGATTAATACCTGTTTTTCCAGGAGGGGCAAACGTAACCGGCAATGTTACTGTGGCGTGTGTATTGGCAGTATTTACTTTTGTGTTCGTTAATATTTTCGGTACGAAAAAATATTGGAAAGAAATATTTTGGCCTAATGTGCCCTTATGGCTCAAAATCCCTATTCCTATTATACCTGCTATTGAAATAATAGGAATATTCACTAAACCTTTTGCTTTGATGATTCGTTTGTTAGCAAACATTATGGCGGGGCATGCAATGATCTTGGGTCTGACGTGCATAATATTTCTTACTACTACGTTGGGAGTAGTGGTAAATATGAGTATGACTGTCTTGTCTGTTATAATGACTTTATTTATTAACTGTGTAGAATTGTTAGTTGCTTATATTCAAGCATATGTATTTACAATGCTTTCGGCAGTATTTATTGGATTATCACAAATAGAATC
Source organism: Candidatus Azobacteroides pseudotrichonymphae genomovar. CFP2 (assembly GCF_000010645.1). NCBI lineage: Bacteria > Pseudomonadati > Bacteroidota > Bacteroidia > Bacteroidales > Azobacteroides (SeqCode) > Azobacteroides pseudotrichonymphae (SeqCode). The sequence continues at coordinate 524,687 of NC_011565.1, read as the reverse complement.
TCATTGCAAAAAATAAAATCTACTAAAAAATAAGAGGGAGAAAAATTCACAGTAAAAGTGATTTAGAATAATTTCAGATATCACACCTGCTTCTTTGTAGTTATTACTCTGCCTTTCCCAAAATTCTCTAAATAAAATAGACTAAATGCAAGCAATTGTGAATTTTCGAGCTTTACTAGTAAAGTAGTAAACAATAATAAAAGAGATAAAATTTTATTAAAAATTGCTATTTACTATTCGACAATATCATTTTAAAATAGTAGAAATTGACTGTGAATCTGGAATGTAATTGTACATATAGAACATTTGTAGAACATTAAAAAAATTTAAGATTATGTTATTATCAATTTTATTACAAGTAGCAACAGGGACAGGATTGGCAAAGTTGGGAGAAGCCCTAGGAGCTGGGTTAGCTGTTATTGGGGCAGGATTAGGAATTGGGAAAATTGGAGAGTCTGCTATGGAAGGAATTGCTCGTCAACCAGAAGCTGCGGGAGATATCCGCATGAATATGATTATTGCTGCAGCTCTTGTAGAGGGCGTCTCTCTGTTTGCAGTGGTTGTTTGTGGATTTTTATTGTAAATCAGAGACACATTATGTCGTTGTTAACTCCAGATATTGGATTACTTTTTTGGATGCTTTTGTCATTTGGGATTGTATTTTTTGTTGCGGCTAAATATGGTTTTCCTGTCATTGTAAAAATGGTGGATGAACGTAATGCTTTCATTAATAAATCATTGGAAGAAGCTAAACAAGCTAATAAACGTTTAAGGGGAATTAAAGAAGAAGAAGAACGATTGCTAAAAGAGACTTATAATAAGCGTATTTTTATTATAAAAGAAGCTAATGAAATGCGTATAAAAATTATCAATGATGCTAAAGAAAAGGCGAATTTTGAATCCAACAGGTTAATGAAAAATGCCAAAGAAAACATTCAAAAAGAAAAGGAATTAGCCATGCAAGATATTCGCCAACAAATTGCAGCTCTTTCAATTGATATTGCTGAAAGAGTTCTTCGTAAAAGTCTTGATAATAAGCACGAACAATTGAATCTGATTAATGAGTTAATAAAGGAATTAAACTAATTCGGATACTTTTGTTTTTACTATATAAATAGTATTATGGAGGCAGGAAAAATCTCAACTAGATATGCAAGAGCTATTTATGAGTATGCTCTTGAGCAAGGGAATGAGACTATCCTATATAAAGGGATGCAATCATTAGCAAAACATTTTGCTATGTATCCTGTTCTTAAAAAATCAATTAACGATCCGACTCTTTCAGATGAGAATAAAATAAAATTGCTTATTGCAGCTTGTCGTATTGATTCTAATAAAACTTTGAAGCAGGCAATAAAAGTAATAGTTAAAAATGGAAGAGCTTACTACATAGAGCGTATAGCTCGGATGTATGAAAAGGAATATCGACAATCTAAAGGTCTTGTATTGGCTCAATTAACGACAGTTGGACTTACCACCAATAATGAAGCAAAAAAATTACTTATCAAATTCCTTTCTAATAAAACTAATGGACAAATAGAATTTAAAACCATACTAAATTTGGATATTATTGGAGGATTTATTTTGGAAATAGAAGATCTACTTTTAGATGCAAGTGTAAAAAGGCAGTTAAATCAAATAAAATGTCAAATATAAAATCCAGTGAAATTTCAGATATCCTAAAAATGCAGTTGAAAGGGATAGATAGCCGTATAAAATTTGAAGAAATAGGAAGAGTATTACAAGTTAGTGATGGTGTCGCACGTATTTTTGGTTTAAATAATGCTGAAACTGGTGAACTTCTCCAATTTGATAGCGGTGATATGGCTGTAGTTATGAATTTGGAAGAAGATAATGTTGGTACAGTGCTTCTTGGAGAGACCAGTAAAGTTCAAGAAGGCGATAGAGTAAAAAGAACTAAACGGATAGTTTCCATTCCTATGAAAAATGGAATGCTAGGACGTGTAGTTAATCCTTTTGGAAGTCCTTTGGACGGCAAGGGTCCAATTCTTGGAAAAGAAATTGATATGCCCTTAGAAAGGAAGGCACCGGGGGTAATATATAGATGTCCTGTGGTAGAACCACTTCAAACAGGAATAAAATCTATAGATGCTATGATTCCTATTGGTCGAGGTCAGCGGGAATTGATTATTGGGGATCGACAAGTTGGAAAAACGACTATTAGTATTGATACAATTATCAATCAAAAAGCTAACTATGAAACAGGAGATCCTATCTATTGTATTTATGTAGCTATTGGACAAAAAGCATCTACCGTTGCTAACATTGTTAATACTTTGAAGGAATATGGAGCACTAAATTATACTATTATAGTTGTTGCAGCAGCTTCTGATCCAGCTGCAATGCAATTTTATGCTCCGTTTGCCGGTGCAGCTATTGGTGAGTTTTTTCGTGATACAGGTAGACATGCTCTGGTAGTTTATGACGATTTATCTAAACACGCAGTTGCTTATAGAGAAGTATCCCTTGTTCTTCGCCGTCCCTCGGGACGAGAAGCTTATCCGGGTGATATTTTTTACCTTCATTCTCGTTTATTGGAACGGGCTGCCAAAATTATCAACAATGACTCTGTTGCTGCTAGTATGAATGATTTACCAAACAATTTGAGAGGACAAGTAAAAGGAGGTGGTTCATTGACAGCACTGCCGATTATCGAGACGCAAGCAGGTGATGTTTCTGCTTATATTCCTACTAACGTAATTTCTATTACTGATGGACAAATTTTTCTTGAAACAGGATTATTCAATGCAGGTATACGTCCTGCAGTAAATGTGGGTATATCTGTTTCCCGTGTAGGAGGGAAAGCTCAAATCAAAGCAATGAAAAAAGTAGCTGGCACACTTAAAATAGACCAAGCACAATATCGCGAACTAGAAGCATTTACCAAATTTGGTGGAGATATGGATGCCGTTACACGTGCTACTTTGGATAAAGGACGTAAGAATGTAGAATTACTGATTCAATCTCAATACAATCCACTTCCAGTAGAAAAAGAAATAGCAATTATTTTTATTGGAATAAAAGGATTACTTTCTGATGTACCAGTAGAAAGAGTACGGGAATTTGAAACGGAATTTTTGGATATATTAGAAATGAAATATCGCAAGGATATTTTAGATATGCTCAAACAAGGAGTTTTGGATGAAAAAATAGAAAAAAAATTAAATACAATAGCTTCTATTGTTGCAAACAATTTTAAATAAAAAAGTACCTTTTTTCATTATATCCTCATATGTAAGAAATGCCTTCACTAAAAGAAATAAAAGAACGAATTACTTCTATAAAATCTACACAAAAGATTACTTCTGCTATGAAAATGCTAGCTTCCTCCAAATTGAAGAAAGCTCAATATCAAATGAATTGTTTTTTGCCATACCAGCGAAAATTAAACGCAATGTTAAATTCTTTTCTATTTTGTATTACTGATTTCAAATCAGATTTAACTAAAAAGAGAGAAATAAAACGAATAGCACTTGTAATATTTTCGTCCAATACTAGTTTGTGTGGCACTTTTAACTCTAATATTATCAAATTATTTAATGAAACGATATCTAAATATAGATATTTAAATCAGAAAGATATTGAAGTATATACTGTTGGGAAAAAAATTGAAGACTATGTACGCAAACTAACTTTTCCACTCAAAGTAGAGGGGAACTATACTCAACTAATAGAAAAGCCTAATTTTGCCAGATTAAAACAGCTTGCTGACAAATTACTTTCTGATTTTTTAAATCAAAAAATAGATAAAGTTGAACTACTATATAACCATTGCAAAAATGCAATTTTTCAAACAACAAATCTGGAACCTTATCTTCCTATTCAAATGAAACAACCAAAATCCACTTCTCACGCTGATTATATCATCGAACCAGATAGAGATACAGTCTTGAATACTTTAATACTCAGATCTTTATATAGCAAGATTTATGCAGTTTTATTAAATTCAGTAATAGCAGAACATACAGCACGACTTGTGTCTATGCAAATCGCAATAGACAACGCCGACGAAATCCTGGAGGAACTTACAATCCAACACAACAAACAAAGACAACAAACCATAACCAACGACCTATTAGATATTATTAGTAGCTCGGAGGCTTTGAAATAAAGTAAAAATTACCTTCTAATCCCTAATTCATTAATAATGAAACGATACCGTCCAATATCACACCTTTTCAAATAATCTAATAACCGACGACGCTTACCTACTAACATTTTTAATGACCTTTCCGTATTGTAATCTTTCCTGTTTACTTTAAGATGTTCAGTTAAATGCGAAATACGATAGGAAAATAATGCTATCTGTCCTTCAGGAGACCCACTATCAGTATTAGATTTCCCGTATTTTGCAAAGAACTCTTTTTTTTTCTCTGGATTTAAATACATGATAAAAAGTTTACTCAATGTTGTTCAAAATGTATCAGCTGTAAAGATAATTATTTTTTATTTAATCTTATTTTTATACTTAAATTTATAGCCTAGAATGGATATATCAGTAGTCATCCCTCTATTGAATGAGGAAGAATCTCTCCCCGAATTATGTGAATGGATAATTAAAGTAATGCAAAAGGAAGGATTTTCCTATGAAATTATTTTTGTAGACGATGGAAGTACCGACAATTCGTGGAAAACTATTGAAACCCTTCGAAAAAAATATTTGGAAACGATAATAAAAGGAATTCGTTTTCAGCGAAATTATGGTAAATCTCCTGCCTTACAGTCTGCTTTTCAGAGGACTAAAGGAGATGTAGTTATTACCATGGATGCAGATTTACAAGATAGCCCAGATGAAATACCGGAGCTTTTTCGTATGATTAAAGAAAATAAATACCATCTGATATCTGGCTGGAAAAAAAAAAGATACGACCCCATAACTAAGACAATCCCCACTAAATTATTTAACATCGTTGCATGTGTTTTTTCAGGCATCAAACTACACGATTTCAATTGTGGATTAAAAGCTTACGATAAACTTGTGGTAAAAAACATTGAAATATACAATGATATGCACCGCTGGATACCTTTTTTAGCCAAAAATGCAGGTTTCAATAAAATAGGAGAAAAAGTGGTTCAACACCAAGCAAGAAAGTACGGATGTACTAAATTTGGATTAAATCGTTTTATCAACGGTTATTTGGATCTGTTTACACTATGGTTTTTATCCAAATTTGGTAAAAAGCCCATGCACTTCTTCGGATTAGTTGGAAGCATGATGTTTAGTATCGGCTTTACCTTCATATTAGTCTTAAGTGGAATAAAATACTATGCTCTTGTTAAGGAGACAGCGTCGCCTTTGATTGCTAACACCCCTTATTTCCATATTGCAGTTGCAAGTATGATTATCGGAACACAATTGTTTTTAACAGGGTTCATAGGTGAATTGATTATTAGAAATTCACAAGAAAGGAATTACTATCAAATTGCTGAAGAATTGGAGTAAGCTAACAAAAAAATTGATCAAATCAATCCCAGTCTTTACGATAAAAAACAACAGATGTAACAAACTATTAGCTCACTCGAAGCAAAATTTTAAATATTATTAAGATTAAAAAAACGCCTCCAACAATTCTATCTGTCTGTCATTTATAGTGTATGACTTGTTTCAGTGTATGAATTCGTTTCAACAGAGAGAAAGGATGACTTGCTATACATTCCTTATATATTTTTGCTTCTTCTACTTTTACAATTTTGTAATATCCCTCTATATATTTGCTCTCCCTCTTGGATTTGAACCAAGGACCCTCTGATTAACAGTCAGATGCTCTAACCAACCTGAGCTAAGGAAGAATTTCTGCTATACATTGAAGCAAATATAAATGTATTTTCCTAATTATACAATACATTTGCGAGAGGTTCAAATTTTGCTTGATATGAAACGTATGAAAAATGGGATTTGGGTATTTTTCATTTTATTTTGTATTTGTTCCTCCAAAGTATTTCCCCGATTATCTGAACAGCAACGTTTCGAGGTGTCGAAATATTTGGAAATTTTCAATTCGCTATTCAGTGAATTGAGTTTGTATTATGTTGATACATTGAATGTTAAAAACATAATACAGGGGAATATTACTTATATGTTGCAGCAATTAGACCCATATACAGAATATATCCCCGCAGAAAGTTTATCTGATTTTCAATTTCGGACAACAGGCCGATATGAAGGAATTGGAGTAACTATTTCAATAAGAAACGAAAAAGTAATCATTTTGGAAACATATGAGGGTATGCCAGCTACTCTAGCTGGGTTGCTTCCAGGTGATGAAATTTTATCAATAAATGGGAAAAGCATGGTAGGAAAAACCACCTTGTTTGCAAGTGAACAACTAAAAGGACAATCAAATACAAGTATAAAAATAAAATATCAACGATTTGGATGGAAAAAACCAAAAAAAATGACGATCAAAAGAAAGCTTATTTGTATTAATCCAGTGACTTATTATGGCGTGTTGAACAATAAAATTGGCTATATTCATCTCGCTTCCTTTACAACTCAAAGTACTTTAGCTGTAAAAAAAGCCTTAATTGACCTAACAAAGAATCATCAGATTAAAGCTCTAATATTAGACGTTCGTAACAATGAAGGAGGGGTAGTAGATGATTGTTTGAACATATTAAACTTTTTTCTCCCAAAGGGAGAGTTACTGCTTTCTATGAAAGGGAAAACTAAACAAACAGATAGAATTTATCGTGCTACCCAATCACCTATTGAACCTAATCTATCTTTGGCTATACTGGTCAATGAAAACTCTGCATCTGCTTCCGAAATTCTTTCCGGAACCATTCAAGACACTGATAGAGGAATCATTGTTGGCACTCGTACTTATGGTAAAGGATTAGTGCAGTCTACTCGTCAATTACCTTACAATGCTCAATTAAAATTGACTACTGCTAAATATTACACTCCTAGTGGACGCTGTATTCAAGCTATTGATTATTTTCATAAAAAAAAGGATGGAGAGATCCCTGATACAACTACTACGGTCTATTATACTACTCACAATCGTCCTGTTAGAGAAGGGAAAGGCATTTTGCCTGACTTTGTAATAAAAGAGGAAAAAATTCCAGCAATTGTTAATTATATGGAAACAAACTTCATATTTTTTGATTTTGCTGTTCAATGGAAAGCAAAACATCCTCAAATAAGTACTCCACTAGAGTTTGTCTTGACGGACAATATTTACAATGAGTTTAAAGAATTTGTCAAGATAAATGCACGAAAAAACATGGATTATAATCAAGAGAGTAAAAAAATAATGGAATATTTCAAAAAAAATCTAGAATCTGAAGGATACTATAATAGTATTGCTACTGAATTCCAAGATTTAGAAAATAAACTCAAATCTGATTTAATGCATGATATGGATTTTTACAAATCGCAAATAGCCAAATATTTAGCTATGCACATTATTAAACAATATTATTTTGCAAAAGGACAGCTTTGCTACCAACTTCGAAACGATTCTGTTCTCGACAAAGCTATAGATGTTCTTCAAAATGAACAACTATACACCTCTACATTGAATATTAACTAATTAATAACCTTTAATATATTTAGGGATACTGATGATTAACATTTTTTCTCTTTAGTGTTTAGTTTGTTTTTTAGTCAAACTTATGAAATGCACTTCGTACTAGAAAAATAATTAAATCAGAACAATTGATTAAAAAAAAAAGAATGCAAGTCAAATTATTTGAATTTAATTCGATACGAGTAAACACTTACTTGGTTTATGATGAAACTAAAGAAGCAATTCTTATCGACTGTGGAACTTCCACAAAAGATGAATGTATGGAATTAAAGGGATTTATAGATTTTCACAATTTGCAATTAAAACATTTATTTAATACTCATTTGCATTTTGATCATATGTTAGGCAACTATTTTGTATATAAGACCTATGGATTAAGACCACAATATCATCAATTGGAAGAATCTATACCTAACCTGAAAGCACAAGCTACCTTATTTGGATTCTCTATTGATTATCAACCAATAATTGCTAATCATTATCTCAATGAAGGAGACACTATTCCGGTATTTGGAAATATTACATTAAGGATTTTATCTACTGCAGGCCATTCTCCAGGAGGACTCTCGTTTTATTTTAAAGAAAACAACTGTATATTTACGGGCGATGCATTATTTTATCACGGAATTGGTCGCACTGACTTGTGGGGTGGAAATTATGATTTATTGATTGATTCTATTAAAGAAAAAATTCTTACTTTACCAAATAAAACTAAAATATTTCCAGGTCATGGTCAATTTTCTACTGTTGAAGAGGAAAAACAGTATAATCCTTACATTCGCATATAGGTATAGGGAATTTTTTAAAAATAGGAGGAGTTTATGCTGATAAAAGAAAAGCAAAAAAACAAAAACGAAAGAACAAAGTGGAGAAAAATGTTTCTATGTTAGAAATCGTAATTTTCATCAGATAAAGAGAAATAGTCACTCCCAAAAAATATATTAACCAAATGGTTTTATAGTGATACTATAAAACAGTCATGAGTGAATTCCTAGATAAAAGTAGGAATGTTATTTTTATTTCACACCTTATAATTTCAATCCAGAACTTATGTAACAGGTGATTGATTTTTAATCAAAACTATTTTAATAAACCATTTTGTTATTTTTGAGGGAGTTGAATATTATATTAATATACAATCTTTCTTTTCTAATTATATATTACCCCGTTATGTAATCGGTAATTTTTTAGTAAAAAAATAATTTGAAAAAGGAAGACAATTTGAGAAAAGAATAATTATAGTTGTAACTATACGCAGCATAAGAAGACTAGAAAAGTCCAAACGATCCTTATTTGAATATACCTTTGGGGATTTTTTTTGCTAAATGCTGGCACATTAGAAGATAAATAATCTGCTATACTAATCAACCCATGAATAATAGGAATATATTATAGAAAAAATTGACCAACAAAAATACCTATATCAAAAATAACAATGAACGCAATTGTAAGCATAATAATGGGGAGTATTTCCGACTTTTCCATAATGGAAAAAGCATCTGATTTTTTTAATGAATTTGAAATTCCGTTTGAAATGTATGCTTTATCAGCCCACCGAACACCAGAAGAAGTAGAGAATTTTGCCAAAAATGCCAAAAATAGAGGTATCAAAGTAATTATTGCGGCAGCCGGTATGGCTGCTCATCTTCCAGGAATAATCGCCTCTATGACTACACTACCAGTAATTGGAGTTCCAATTAATTCATCACTTGATGGAATAGACTCATTGTTGGCTATTGTGCAGATGCCTACAGGCATCCCTGTAGCAACAGTTGGAATCAACAATGCAATCAATGCTGCCATTCTAGCCTCCCAGATTTTGGCACTAAAGGATAAAGTACTACAAGCAAAATTAGTCAAATACAGAGAGGATCTTAAAAATAAGACCCTGAAGTCTAATGATAAATTAGCTATGTCAAAATATAGATTCAAAACGAACTAATATAAAAATCTGATACATTATTCACTATCATATGTATAAACGAAGAAAATCTTCGGCAGTACTTGTTGGTAATATACCAATGGGGGGAGAAAATCCTATTCGAATCCAATCTATGACCAATACTTCTACATTGGATACTGAAAAAAGTATTCAGCAATGTATCCAAATTATTGAAGCAGGAGGTGAATATATTAGACTAGCAGCTCGAAATATCCGTGAAGCAAAAAACCTGAAAAATATAAAAAATGGTTTAATTGCTTTGGGTTATAAAAATCCTTTGATTGCTGACATACATTTTAACCACAAAATTGCCGAAACTGCAGCTAAAATAGTTGACAAAGTACGAATTAATCCGGGTAATTTTGTAAACTCAACCAAGACACTTAGGACTCTTGAGAAATATCAGCAAGGTTTAAGAAACATAAAAAAACACTTTATTCCCTTTTTGAACATTTGTAAAGAGAATAACACTGCCATTCGCATTGGAGTTAATCAAGGTTCTTTATCAGATAGAATTATAAATCGTTACGGCAATTCCCCGCAAGGAATGGTAGAGTCGTGCATGGAATTTCTTCGTATCTGCATTACAGAAAATTTTCTCGATGTAGTAATTTCTATCAAGACTTCTAATATTTTTTTAATGGTACAAACAATTCACCTATTAATAAAACGAATGAATAAAGAAGGAATGAATTTTCCATTACATTTGGGTGTAACAGAGGCAGGTGAAGGAGAGGATGGTAGAATAAAATCTGCAATAGGAATAGGCACACTATTAACAGAAGGTATTGGTGATACCATCCGCATTTCCTTGAGTGAAAATCCAGAATCTGAAATCTCCTTTGCACATTTATTGATTAACTACGTGGAAGAAAAAAAATCTTTGCTTAATGAAAAAATATTTTCCCCCCTTCCAATCAAAAAACGATTAAGTAATAAAATTTATGCTATAGTTGATCGTTCTAACACAGACAATTTTTCTGTAAATGCCAACCTAATGCCTGATTTTATTTATATTGGAAAACAAACAGTACAAAATATACCATATGAAATTCCAGTGATCGTAGACTTCTCGGTTTTTTTATCTCAGAAAAATACATTCCCACTGTTTAAATTTCAGGAAAAAGAAGCATGGATAAATAGTAAGGACTCTCTGCAATTTATAATTTTAAGATATTCCGAATTAACTGATGAAATATTATTTCATCTAAAAAATAAGCTGCAAACAATTATTATTATTTATTCCATACAAAATAATATATACGAACAAAGAGCATTCATTTATGCCTTAGTAAATAAAGGTATAAATAATTCATTTATACTACAGGTAAGCTACGACGAAAACCATCTGGAATCCCTACAAGTTAAATCTTCTATAGATTGTGGTCCTTTCCTTTTAAATAAATTAATAGAAGGGATTCTAATAAAAAATAAAAATAAAAGTATTCTTCCACAATCAGTAGATGATTGTACTTTTAGCATATTGCAAGCAACGAGTAGAAAGATTACAAAAACAGAATATATTGCTTGCCCTGGCTGTGGTCGAACTTTATTTGACCTACAAACAACTCTAAAAAAAGTGAAGTTAGTAACTCCACATCTCAAAGGGATGAAGATTGCTGTTATGGGCTGTATTGTAAATGGCATTGGCGAAGTAGCTGATGCTGATTATGGATACGTAGGAGCTGGAGTAGGTAAAGTAAACTTGTATAAAGGGAAAAAGTGTATTCGAAAAAATATTCCTGAAGAAAAAGCAGCAGATGAATTTTTGCGAGTAATAAATTTTTCTATAAAAAACAATAAATAACTAAATGTTACATATTATTTAAAATAAATATTACCTTCGTAATGGTTATAGGGAAGGGCGTTTAGCTCAGCTGGTTCAGAGCGTTTGCCTTACAAGCAGAGGGTCGGCAGTTCGAATCTGTCAACGCCCACGAGAAAGACCGCTACTTAAAAAAAAGTATTTAAATGGCAAATCACAAATCATCTATAAAGAGAATTAGGAAATCGCAAATTAGGAGATTAAGAAATAAATACTACGCAAAAACTGCAAGAAACGCAGTAAAAAATATTCGTGGAACAGCCGATAAAGTTCAAGCGGGAGTGTTATATAAAAAAGTGAGTAAGATGCTAGACAAGTTGGCAAAAAAGAACGTTATTCACAATAATAAGGCAAATAATTTGAAATCTAAGTTGGCTTTGTATGTTAATAGTCTAAATTAAAATAACTTTTTCAAAATGCTGTTGCAATTAATTGCAATATGTAAATTGTATTCGAAAAGTCGGTCTACTCAGGGTCGGCTTTTTTATTTATATAATTTCTTTTGAGTCTTAAAATTCACTTAATTTATTTCCTACTTCTGAAAATCAAAAAAAACCATGCCAAAAATTTCAACGAGAGGGACTGTAATGCCTGCTTCTCCTATTCGCAAGTTAGTCCCTCTATCTGATTCTGCTAAAGCAAGAGGATTAAAAGTGTATCATTTAAATATTGGTCAGCCGGATATTGCTACTCCAAAAGTTGGATTAAATGCAATTCGCTATTTGGATAGAAAAATATTAGAATATAGTCCAAGTGATGGATTTTGTTCTTATCGCAAAAAATTAACGGCTTATTACTCTAAATTTAAAATGAATATAAATGCTGACGATATAATTATAACAACTGGAGGTTCGGAAGCTGTATTATTTGCCTTCATGGCTTGTTTAGATCCGGGAGATGAAATCATTGTTCCAGAACCTGCTTATGCTAATTATATGGCGTTTGCTATTTCAGCAGGAGCATTAATCCGTGGAGTTGCTTCCACTATAGAAAATGGATTTGCTTTACCTCCAATAGAAAAGTTTGAAGCACTGATAAACGAAAAAACAAAGGGAATCCTTATCTGTAATCCAAACAATCCAACAGGATATTTATATTCTAGAACAGAAATGAATAAGATTCGTGACTTAGTAAAAAAATACGATTTATACTTGTTTTCTGACGAAGTATATCGTGAGTTTATTTATACAAGCTCTCCATATATCAGTGCTTTACATCTGGTAGGTATTGAAGAAAACGTAGTTTTGATTGATTCAGTTTCCAAGAGATATAGTGAATGTGGAATTAGAGTAGGAATGCTGATTACTAAAAATAAAGAATTACGAAAAACAGTCATGAAATTCTGTCAGGCAAGATTAAGTCCTCCGTTATTTGGACAAATTATAGCTGAAGCTACATTGGAAGTACCTGAAGAATATATGCGAGACGTCTATGACGAATATTTAGAGAGACGTAATTTTACAGTAGATACTCTTAACCGAATACCAGGAGTTTATTCTCCCATTCCAATGGGAGCTTTTTATACAATTGCTCGCTTGCCTGTAGACGATACAGATAAATTTTGTGCATGGTGTCTTTCTGATTTTGAATATGAAGGGCAGACTATTTTCATAGCTCCGGGGTCTGGATTTTATGCTGATCCAACAGCAGGAAAAAACGCAGTTCGTATTGCATATGTTCTAAAAAAAGAAGAATTGCAAAATGCAATGTTGGTACTCGAAAAAGCACTAGAGGAATATAATAAAATTATGAATGGTTAATCTCCTATCTATATAATGTGATATTTTTTACTCTTTCATTTATTTCTCATAGCTTGAGCGAATTCATTTCAATGGAATTATATTAGAAAAAATAGATTAAGACACCAATCGTTTTACACTCTTTCGTATTTAGCTGATAGTATCATCAATTTCTCTTCAGCAAAGATTTAGCTACTTTATTTAGTTTTTTTATTTATTTGAAAAATGATGAATCAAGAAAAATTCAGTCAGAAAACTGATATGTTCTCTTGTTATCATGAATACACTATCCAATAAATACCCCATATTATTATAAATTACAAAACCGGGAAGAACTTGTTCTCTTTGAACGGATATTTTTTGGTGTATGCGGAAGAGTGACAATGTCTAAATAATTTCATTTGAATTTCCATCGCTGTAAAGCATACCATTCACAACTAATTCCAGTTTCCTTTTTGTATCCACTAGGAAGTAATTCTTTATATTCTAGTAAGATGGTTATGTTCGTTCGAACATTGCCTTTGAAACTTCCCTTTCTGATTATTCGGATGCGCTCATTCTACTTTTATTTTATTCCCTTCTCTTCATTATCAAACACAATTATAAAGGATGAAATAGATTTTTCATCAAAAACAAATACATCCGAATAAGGATTTGTTTGCTTTACAAAATATCGTCGAAGTTTCTTCACCATAACCAACTTTTGTCCACCTTTTGGGTATAAAGATGGATTATCAATTAAAGTCGAATTCAATAAAATCTCCATCTCAATTCAGAATCCAACGAAATTCAAAACGCCATTGCTTCAAAAGCATTCTTTTTCAATAGCGACACTTGATTCTCTAATTCCTTTATTCCTTTATTCCTTTTTGTAATTATTCTTATCCTTTGATATTCAATTTTTTTATCCATATCAAATAATTCTTCATGCCCAAACAATGCATACAATTCTCCATATTTTTCACTGAGCTTTCTTTTTAGTAGATGTTATAGATCAAACTCCTTGTTTGAGAAAGATTTTATTTTAGATAAAATCTTCCCGATCTTTTTTATTTTGTTTTAGCATATTTGTATCCGTTTATATTTTTCCGGTAACCCAAAACACCGGAATTTTTTTTTAAGAATCAGCTTCATATCCAACTTAAAACAGAATCATCTAACTAAAGAATCTCCATATATTGATATATACCAATATTGAGTAATATTTCAAGTTCATAAGCCACCAGTTTATAAATATGTATGTTTCATACATACTCTATCCATAGACGCAATTGGTAGATTTTACCAAATTCGGATTTATATCTACTCCAAATAAACAGTTTTCTATAATTGTTTACTTTTCATGAAAAAATATTTCTTGTATTCACTGACTTTCATATTCATTAGGAGTACGTTGGAAAACACATTCTCAGTCACAAACAATTAATTCCTCATTAAAAATTTTTACTATCCCTATTAACCAAAATTTTCCAATTAGAATCTAAGAGCAATTCATCTCATTCAAACACGAAACAAAAGTTGCCACTACCGTGGGACACACAATCCCGGATGAAATTAAATATTTTGTTAGCTTTAAGGAAAGAAACACCAGATATTTTTTACTATAAAGGTCAATTATTTTTTCACAACTTTGTTCTTATACTTCTTTGAAGCTTTCACAGAACGGATACAGTATAGTTATCCTACTATGTAATACATAAACATCATTATGAAAGCATGGTGTACAAAAAAGAGTCATCTTTACAACCATTAATCTTGTCAAAAACAAGATCTGATAGTGAAACAGATATAAGTGTTTTATTTTCTGCTCGAATAAATTCCGACCTTTCACTACTAAAGTCAGTCCATAGATATCCAAAAATCAAGGAAGATATGTCAAGCTTTATAAGCTTTACATATTCAATTTCAGAGCTACTTTTACTTAATTTATATCTGCCCTTCTATACATATAGAAAAATTCTCAACCTCTCTAAATTCTTAAGAAGATCTCTACATAGAGATAGTAGTACGTTCCCGTTGCTCTGTTAGTTCAACTAAGAAACTACTCAGATATGGCAAAATGCTTTTATGTACTATTTTTCCAAAAAAGTCATCATTGCAGTCATCCCCTTTACAAGACAATATTCGAAAAATCATCTAAACAGCATACTCTTTTCTTTCATCAAATGGAAGAAAAAGAGTATTTCCTATTGCTATTCTTATATTCTACTACTTGTTACTTTCTTATTTGTTGCTCCAATAATTCCAGAAATATAATACGATCAATCCGTATAATACCCAAACCCAATACCAACCATTGGATAGTTGGTCTGTTTTATTTTTGAAGCGTATTGATTTTATACTTAGATATAATCTAGAAAGAAAATCACCTAAATTCAACACTTCAGTGGGACTCTCAATGAGGGCCAGCATCTCTCCTTCACCCTTTGGTCCTTACGATTAATTATTCTTTCTCTGAGATTTACCTTTTATTTGCACCTCCTACAATCTATATATAATACGCAGTTCTAGGAAGAAAAGTTACATAATGCTATTAGCTTCTTATCATTCTCTTTATGTCCATTGTGAAGTATTTCACTGTAATCATAAACACAAAAATAAGTTGTTATTTTTTTATTTATTGCTGCAATTTTTCAAAAAAAAGCAAGTCTGTACTTGTTTCCTAACAATTTTTTTCCCTTCAAATTACTCAGATTCACAAATAAAACGTTCATCTTGATAAAAACGGTTTTTTAAGATCTTGGACATCAAAGACAAATCTTTCATTGATTTTTTTTAAAATATCTAGGATTACTCCCACCCACCCTTTTTTATTTGATTACGTTCTCACAGATAGTACAAAATTTTAACTCTCAAAATACTTTATTAATTCAGATTAAATTATCCTTGCCAATCATTTCCTTTTTAGTTAGAAGGTTTTTGGGCTTCAATAAAAACTCCGACAAGTAATATCCTATATTTTTACCATTATGAATAAATAGATCTATTTCGGCTTATTATTACAATATAATAGTTATATATCATAATAATTATATTCCTGCAATGTGCCAAATCGAAAAAATCAACTATCAGATTTTTGCAAAATTCTTCTATTTCTGAATCATTTATCATTTTTTTAACAAAAATTCTTCCTTAACCTTAAATAGAACAACCCCCCTTCACTCTTTAGTGAGCTATTTTAAAACAGCTGAATTTAAAGTTCCCTTTGAAGTTCACATAAACTGTATTATAAATTGATTATATCATGTAAAATATTTTTTTTTGAATCCTATATATTCCGAAATGGACAACAGCATTGTTTTGTCTCTATCCTTTTACTCTCGCACTACTACCTTTCTCTGAACTCTACTTTTTTTAAAAAAATTCAAAGACGTGCCAATTCGATTTTTGAGTGGTCCCACCAGGAATTGAACCCGGGACTCCCTGATTATGAGTCAGGTGCTCTAACCAACTGAGCTATAGGACCTGTCCAATTCATTTAGAATTTTTATAAAGTTACAATTATTATTGATGTTATTAAATAATTCAAACAGAATATCCAAAATATCACAATTACAACACATGAAATTTTTGTTTTAAATCATTATTTTTATCTTTATGTACGGTATGTTATGTAAATTTCTAATAAGATTTTTATGAATATTGCATTGGTGGGTTATGGTAAAATGGGGCATGAAATAGAAAAAATAGCTCGCGAACGAAAACATAATATTGTTTCTATCATAGACATAGATAATCAGGAGGATTTTGATTCCAATGATTTTCTTCATCACACTGATGTGGCCATTGAATTTACCCGTCCTGAAACAGCATTCCCTAATTATATGAAATGTTTCGAAAGAAATATTCCTGTTGTAACGGGAACTACTGGCTGGCTGCAGCACCTAGAAAAAATCAAAAAGGAATGTCAGGAAAATAAGCAAACTTTTTTCTATGCATCTAATTATAGCATTGGAGTCAATCTTTTTTTTGCTCTCAGTAAATTTTTGGCAAAAATGATGAATAATTTTTCTCAGTATGACGTTTCCATAGAAGAAGTTCATCATGTTCACAAGTTAGATTCTCCTAGTGGAACAGCTATTACATTGTCAGAGGGAATAATTGAAAATATCAATCGTAAAACTTTTTCCAATCTGTCTATCCGTTCAAAAAGAGAAGACGAAGTGCCTGGCATTCATACAGTTATTTATAGATCTGAAGCAGATATTATTAGCATTCGGCACAATGCTAATAATAGAAAAGGATTTGCTTTGGGCGCCATTTTAGCAGCTGAATATATCCAAAAGAAAACTGGTTTCTTAACTATGAACGATTTGTTAAAACCTATATTAATATAACAGTACATCTTTTTAAGAAAGAGATGGATAGAATTAGAAAACAAATATCAGCGGTGTCCATTCTTCAATGGACGAGGTTTGCTATTGTTACAACTTTATATATATTGTTTACAATCTGGGATAATAATTACTGGCTTTTAATAGGATTGTTATTAATCTTTGATATTTATATTCTAAGAATAATTCCCTGGGGAATATGGAAGCGATCAAACAATAACATTTTAAGAAAAATAACAGAATGGATAGATGCTATTGTTTTTGCTTTAATAGCTGTTTATTTTGTACATGTTTTTATTTTTCAGCACTACGAAATTCCGACTTCTTCGTTGGAGAAGACACTTTTAGTAGGTGACTACTTATTTGTCAGTAAAATTGACTACGGACCAAGGATTCCGAATACACCCTTGGCCTTTCCTATGACTCATAACACTCTCCCTATTATTAATACCAAGTCTTATTCCAATTATCCTCATTGGAATTACAAACGATTAAGGGGTTTGGGCAAGGTAAAAAGGGGAGATATTGTTGTGTTTAACTTTCCTGCAGGAGATACAGTTGCGTCTAATTACCCAGACTACGACTATTACAATTTGGTCGATCAATTAGGGTGGGAACGTATAAATAAAGAAAAAAGTACATTTGGAAAAATTATTAGTCGTCCTGTAGATAGAAAAGAAAATTTCGTAAAACGTTGTATTGGTATGCCGGGGGATTCATTACAGATTATAAATAATATTGTTCAAATTAATGGGAAAGCTCTACCTACTCCCAAATATGCACAGTTTAATTATTTTATCGAAACCAAAAGTGGATTATTATCTGAAAAACAATTCAGAAAATTAGGGGTTAGCAAGGAGGACCAATTCCTTTGCAATAAATCTATCAATGCTTCGTTTGTATTTAAGTTTCTGGATATAAAACCAGATAAAAATGGTGATTTTAATCCGGTTTATCGTATCCCTTTAACCAGGGAAGCTTTAATTTTCTTGAAAAGAAGCGGTTGGGTAAAATCTATTCGTGTGGAACCAGAAAGTTTTGGAGGGAATACGTATCCGTATAAATACGATATGGGCTGGACAAGAGATAATTTTGGACCTATATGGATTCCCAAAAAAGGAGAGACTATTGTTCTGAATGAGAAAAATTTGGCTTTGTACAAGCGTTGTATCGTTAATTACGAGGGGAATACGCTTCGTCAAGACAATAATCAGAAAATTTTTATTAATGAGAAGAGAACGAATACGTATACTTTCAATTACGATTATTACTTTATGATGGGGGATAATCGTCACAATTCGTTGGATTCTCGGGCATGGGGATTTGTTCCTGAAGACCATATTGTTGGTAAGCCATTACTAATATTAATGTCTATAGATAAGGACCGTAACTGGTGTAGTGGGAAAATTCGTTGGAATCGTGTTTTTCGCCCTATAAAAGATTAATGAATGAAAAAACAGTTTTTTTATCCACAGCCTATTTAGCTCCTGTTGAATATTATGTGCAACTGGCTAATACAGAACGTATAGTTATTGAAAAACAGGATAATTATGTTAAACAAACCTATCGAAACCGGTGCATAATTGCCTCTACTAACGGTCCACAAGTACTGAGTATTCCCGTTGTAAAACCCATTTCACATAAATGTTTGACGCAGCATATTCGTATATCTGAATATGTTAATTGGCGACATCTGCATTGGAAGGCTATTGTTTCAGCTTATAATCCCACTCCCTTTTTCCAATATTACGAGGATATTTTTTTCCCTTTTTATGAAAGGAAACAGAAATTTTTATATGATTTCAATGAACAACTACGGGAATTGATTTGTTCATTATTGGATATCTCTCCCAATGTCTCTTATACCTCTGTCTATATAAAAGATACAGACACAAATGAATTGGATTTACGTGAAAAAATACACCCGAAAAAAACATCTTTTGTTAAGAATTTTAAATCTTATTATCAAGTATTCGAAAAAACGTATGGGTTTCAGCCTAATTTGAGTATTATAGATTTACTTTTTAATATGGGACCGGAAGCTTTGTTTATACTTAAAATTAAATAAAGAAAGAGCGATTTATAATTTTTTACCACAAAAATCAAACTAGTTTCAAAATTGTCGAGCTGTATATTGTATACAGTAGTAAAATGGATGGTTCGACATTATTCGCATGTATATTCTCTATATGGTAGTTGATTGAATCTAATAGCTGAGTATTTTGAGAGTGTTTATATAACGCAGTGATTTTTGGGATATTATAATTCCATTTATACCCGAACTTGGAGCCGCTAATGAGACTTGAACTCATGACCCACGCATTACGAATGCGTTGCTCTACCAACTGAGCTATAACGGCTTAGTTATTCTACAAAAGAAGGAGTAAAAAGTTAAATCACCCATTCTATAAACAGCCATAAATGCGTAAAAAGTAAATCAAAAGGAACACCGTAATACAGGAACAAGCCGTTGTCAGCACAACGATTTGTCCTGCCAAATCGTGATCGTTATTCATATTTTTTGCCATAATATAGCTTGCCATAGCTGTAGGTGTCGCAAAAAAACTTAATATTATAGCTAAATCCATCCCACTAAATCCCCAGGAAATACATAGAATTATTATACTGACAGGTATAACCACCAGACGAAAAGTAGTTGCTATAATGACTTTGATAATATTATTTTGAAAACTTTTGATTTTAAAATCTCCACCCATAATAAATAGTGCCAAAGGTGTAGCGAGTCCTGCTAATTGTTTAAGAGATACTTCAATGGCATATGGAAATTTCAATCGACTAATACCACCTAACACCCCTGCTATACTGCCAATTATCAGAGGATTTGTAGCGATATTTTGCATGATACTTTTAAATGTTACTTTGCATTTCTTATCTTCAGAGAAGATAGCCAATATAATTACCGCAGCTATATTGTATAGTGGTATTATTACACACATTAGCATTGAAACATCTCCTATCACTGCATCACCATACATTTCTGTAACTATCGGGAAGCCATAAATCAAAGCATTACTGCGATAAATGCCTTGAATCATACTTCCTCTTTGTCCATTTATTTTTACAAAAAAAGGTATTATTAATACAGAAAAAAGAATTGTACAAATCGTTCCACCAACTGTGATATACAGTAATCGCATATTAGAAAAATTTCCTTCATAGGAAAACATTATATCTCGAAACAACATTATAGGTAAGCAGAAATTGAATACAAATCGATTTAATTGATGCAAAAATTCTTCGCTAACAAATTTGAATCGTTTTGAAAAATAACCCACTGCCATTAGGATAAACAATGGTGCAACCACGTTGAAAGAAAAAACAAAACTTCCCACTTAAAAAAATATTACTTTGAATATTGCTTACCTATTAGGGTATACTTCTAGGGTATACTTCAATAAATTATTATCCTGAATACTCGACACTAAAAATACGGGCAGATTTAAGAAATCATTAAAAAAGCAACTATTTTATTAAATAATTGCTTTTTTACAGAATATCTTCCATTATTTTGATCGTTTTGATACAATCATTATTCTTGAATATATTTTAAACTCTGAATTATAAACTAATCTTTATAATTGAGCATATTTTTATCTTAAAAATTATCATAATTTTTTTCAAACTCAATTTCTATAATTAATTCTTTCTGCATGACTGCATGATTATTATTTTTTATTTTTAACTGTTACATAAATATTATTGCAGTTTTATCACTACAATAAACCCATATCTACTGAGACAAATTTACTCTAAAAAAAGCAATTAGCAAAGTAAATCTGCTAACCCATAAGGATTTATTAAAAAAAATTGCAACTTTATAATCTGATACTATGTATACCTCAATGCTTCCAGGCAATGATACCTTTTGTACATCTGCATGTTCACTCCTATTATTCACAATTAGATGGCATGTCTTCTATTACAGGACTGGTAGACAAAGCTTGTCATTATAGAATGAAGGCTCTTGCCCTTACTGATCATGGAAATATGTTTGGAATCAAAGAATTTTATGATTGTATCAAGAAAAAAAATAAGAATTTACATAAAGACCAAAAAATCAAACCTATCCTTGGTGTAGAGGCATATGTTGCACGCCGAACACGATTTGATAAATCAAAAAAAGTAGACTCAAATGGGTGGCATTTAATATTACTTGCCAAGAACAAACAAGGTTATAAAAATCTTTGCAAATTGGTTTCCATTTCTTGGATAGAAGGATTCTATTATCGCCCTCGTATTGACAAAGAATGTTTGGAACAATATAGTGAAGGGTTGATCGCGACTTCTGCTTGCCTTGGCGGAGAAATACCACAAAAAATATTAGAAAGAGAAAACACACAAGAAGCAGAACAAGCTATCCTCTGGTTTAAAAAAGTTTTTGAAAATGATTTTTACTTAGAGCTACAAAGACATCAAACCAACAAAGAGAATAGTGATCAAACTGTTTTTTTAAAACAAACGGTTGTCAATCAATCTTTATTAAAATTAGCAAAAACGACTGATACTAAAATTATTTGTACCAATGATGTTCATTTCATAGAAGAAGAACATGCAGAAGCCCATGATCGATTGATTTGTCTTGGAACGGGAAAATACTTAAACGACCCAAAACGGATGCGTTATACTAAACAAGAATGGTTTAAATCAATTGAAGAAATGAATGCTATTTTTTCTGATCTACCCGAATCCTTGGGGAACACAGTGGAAATTGCAGATAAAATAGAACCTTATAATATTGATTTAGAAACTGTTATGCCTATTTTTTCAATTCCCGAATCTTTTGCTACAGAAGAAACTTATTGTACAAAATACACGGAAGAAACATTGAGACAAGAATTCAACAAAGAAGATAAATCCAGATTTGACAAATTAGGTGGATACAATAAGGTAATCCGTATTAAACTGGAAGCAGATTATTTGAAAGAATTGACTTTACAAAAAGCTAAAAACCGTTATGGTAATCCTATTCCAAATGCAATTCTGGAACGTTTAGAATTCGAATTGGAAACTATGAAAACAATGGGATTTCCGGGATACTTCTTGATAGTTCAAGATTTTATTCAAGCAGCTCGTAATATGGGTGTCTCAGTAGGACCTGGAAGAGGTTCAGTAGCAGGTTCAGTAGTTGCTTATTGTTTAGAAATTACTGATATAGATCCTCTGAAATACGATTTGTTATTTGAACGCTTCTTAAACCCAGACCGCATTTCTATGCCAGATATTGATATCGATTTTGATGATGATGGACGTATGGATATTGTTCGTTGGGTGACTAAAAAATACGGAAAAGAAAAAGTAGCACATATTGTTACTTATGGAACAATGGCAACTAAATCCTCTATAAGAGATGTGGGAAGAGTACAAGGGCTATCTATGACTGAAACCGAGAAGTTAACTAAACTAATACCTGACCGTTTACCAGAAGATGAATCTGGACAAATACCTAAAATCAATATAAAGAATTGCATTAAATATATTTCCGAATTACGAGAAGTACGATATTCCAACAATAAAAATTTATCCGATACATTAAAATATGCAGAAATGTTAGAAGGAACGGTTCGACAAACAGGAATACATGCTTGTGGAATCATTATTGGTGCAGACGATTTAACCAATTTTTTACCTCTTGCTACCGTTAAAGAAAAAAGAACAAATGAAGACATATTAGTTACTCAATATGAAGGGTCAATGATTGAATCTATTGGTTTAATCAAAATGGATTTTTTGGGATTAAAAACGCTCTCTATCATTAAAAACACTATTGCGAATGTAAAAAGATCTAAAAATAAAACAATTGATATTAATCATATTCCAAATGATGATAAACTAACCTATGAACTATATAGCAGAGGTCAAACAATAGGCGTATTCCAATTCGAGTCATCTGGCATGCAAAAATATCTACGAGAATTGCGACCTACTCAATTTGAAGATTTAATTGCTATGAATGCACTCTACCGTCCGGGGCCAATGGCCTATATTCCTGATTTTATTAATAGGAAGCATGAGAAAAATAGTATCATTTATGATTTCCCCGAAATGGAATCTCGCCTGAAAGAAACATATGGTATTACTGTTTACCAAGAGCAAGTCATGCTTCTAAGCCGTGATCTAGCTGGATTTTCACGTGGACAATCTGACGAATTACGGAAAGCTATGGGCAAAAAATTAAAGAATAAAATGGAACAATTTCATGATAAGTTTATACAAGGTGCAACTAAAAATGGATTTGGTCCTAAAAAAAAATTAGAAAAAATATGGAATGATTGGACAAAATTTGCTGAGTATGCTTTTAATAAGTCTCATGCTACTTGTTATTCGTGGATTTCTTATCAAACAGCTTACTTAAAAGTTCATTACCCTGCAGAATTTTTGGCTGCCAACTTGACACATAATCGCGACAATATTGTCGAAATCACTAAATTCATAGACGAATGCCGTGCAATGGGGATTAGAGTATTAGGGCCTGATATAAACGAATCAGAATTGAATTTTACGGTAAATAAAGAAGGACATATTCGTTTTGGATTAGGCGGAATAAAAGGAGTAGGGAAAAATGCCGTTGAAACTATTGTAAAAGAACGCGAAGAGAATGGAGCTTTCAAAAATATCTTTGATTTTATAGAAAGAATAAATCTTACTGCTTGTAATAAGAAAAGTATTGAGTCATTAAGTCTCTCTGGGACTTTTGATAGTTTTATAGGAATAAAACGTGAACAATTTTTCGCCGAAAATTCAAATGGAGAAACTTTTATTGAAACACTTATTCGCTACGGAAACAAATTTCAATTGGATAAAAATTCTGATATCGGTTCTCTGTTTGGAAATTCCGACCCAATGGGAATTGCCAAACTAGAAATTCCTCTAAAAGATGAATGGAACAATATTGAACGTCTAAATAAGGAGAAGGATTTATTGGGGGTTTATGTTTCATCACATCCATTAGACGAATATTATCTTATACTAAAATATATATGTACTTTAAGAATAAATGATTTTGAAAAAGCTAAAATTACTCAATGTGGACAAGAATTAATATTGGGTGGAATGGTAACGAATTATAGAGAAGGACATACAAAAGCAGGAAGTTCTTTTGGCATTCTTAAATTAGAAGATTTTACAGGAAGCAGAGAAATTCCTTTATTTGGGAAAGATTACATTAAATACCGCAAATATGGTCATCCCAATGTGTTTTTGTATATAGTTGGGGCATTCATGCCTAACATTCAATTGTCTAAGAATGTAAGCTTTAAAATTAAAGCTATTCAACTTTTAAATGAAATAGTTGTACAAAAAATAACAATTTTATTACCTTTGCACCGTTTAAACGAAAAAGTCATAAGAGACCTAGAATCTGTGACGAAAAATAAACATGGTAATACCTCTTTATATTTCAACATAAGAGAAGGTTATGAATTGGAGGATAATAATGAAGAAAAACAAATATCTATTCTGTTAAAATCTGAAAATGGAAAATACTTTATAGATAAAAAATTCGTGCAATATTTGGAGGAAAACAAAATAAAATTTGAAATTAATTAAAATATGAAAGTTTTAATAAAAAAGATTATTTAGTTGATTTTTTACTTTAAAAGTATGGCAATACAAATTACAGACAACAACTTTAATGAATTACTGGCTTCAACCAAACCTTTGATAGTGGATTTTTGGGCGGAATGGTGTGCCCCTTGTCGAATGATTGCTCCCATTATAGAAGAACTTGCATCGGAGTATAAAGAGAGAGTTATTATCGGGAAAGTGAATGTGGATCAAAATGAAGAGTTATCTAGTAAATATAACATACGAAGCATTCCCACTCTTCTTTTTTTTAAAAATGGAGAATTAGTAGATAAACAAATCGGCGGAACTTCTAAAAATGATATAGAAGTCAAGATTAAAACTTTACTATGATCTTTATAAAGATTCCTTCTTTGAAGGATTATTCTTTGTGAAAAGGAGTGTAAATACGAAATTATTCGGCATAGCAAAAGGGGAAAAATAAAAGGCATTAAAGTAGAAATCTTACTCTCCCAGGCGACAGTTCAGCTACTCGTCGATACGGTTTCTTGGATGTTTTTGCTAACTAACCGTCCTTCTTCGGAGAGCAATTACATCCACTTGACATGGTCAGTGAAATGGGTGCACAATTCGGATTGAATTTCGGCTGAATAATGTTCAGTATTATAAGTACCTTTGAGGATATGCTGGACGCTCGTTCCTAGTTCTCAAACTTAATAAGCTCTACACCCTCAGTTGCTCTAATTAAAATACTCAAACATTGATCCTATCGGCTTGCCTATCCAGGCAAGCGTCATAGACGAATAGTCGTTTAGAACAATGATTCAAAATAAATTCTCCGATCCCCTTTTGTATCGTTGATGCGCTTGAGTAGAATTCCAATCATCTTAAAAACTCCAATAATCGATTAATTTTGAACGAATAAAAAATGTCGTGATTTTTTTCATATCGGCTGGACATCTATTTTTTTCTAAATTTTCTTCTATTTTATCTAAAGTCTGCATGGAATCTCCTCCGTGTCCTCTTTGCTACTAGTTAAAAAGAGGATACAGAGGAGGGGACAAAGTAATTTTTCATGTCACCATTAGAATTATTCCTGATGAGACAATATCCAAACTACTCCCTATACTATATATTCAGTTGGAGACAATCCTAGAAAACAGCATTGAATGAATTCAATATGAAAGGAATGCCTGCCTGTTTTCAGGCAGAGATATTTCATTTGTCGCATTTAACCCAAAACAATACTTTCACCTTCGGGACTCTTCCTGTAAGCTTCTTTCCTTTAAGAAAAGAGTCAGTAATTATTTATGCTATCATAAATAAGAGTTGTATAAAGGGTTATTATGAGCAATAATTGTAGGATATTATAGTTTAATAAAATGCTTGAGAAGGGAGAAATGAAACTATACTTGTCGCCATTCAATTGTCTCAATTTAGGACAAAAACAAGCTAAAGTTGTCCATAATACATTTTGGGGAAGGTGCATATTGACTGGATGGAGTCTATTCCAAGGATAGACTTCCTTAATAGGTTAACGGAAGACCTTTTCAAACTCAGATAGTGAAAGTATATCCCATTGCATTAAATATTAAAGAAGAAAAAGAGAACAGAATTGTTTCTTTTCTCTTTTAAACAAATTTCATAGTTTATAACCTATACTTTTATGAAAAAATGTCCCAGTTTATAAAAATAGTAGCTATTTTGAACATAGCAAATCTTATCTATTTATTGTAGTCTAAATTAGATTTTTCATAAGTCCAATTCAGTAAGTAATAAGACTTTGGTGGAATTAATGATATTCTCAATATCTATAAAGAAAAAAATAATCACCTCTGTATACATACTTATTTGTATCCATAGTTCATAAAAATTATCATATGATAATCCCCTCTTCTTTAACCTCTTTACAGAATTATCACTTACAATTTTTGTTCTCTGATCTAAATGCTTCCAACCGATAAGTTGTTTTTACTCTATTTCAGACAGTTTGAATAAAACTTAGTATTCACCTTTATTTATTTTCCATACCCCAAAACACGGATTAAACAAAGGTAGTAGTGGGATGGTATCAGGCATAGAATAATCAATAGAACCACCATTATAATAATTACTTTTCTGTATTCCATTCTTCCTGTATATACAAAGACAAAAAAATTCCACTAGGATAAATGAATACATATGTAAATAGATGTAATTACAACTTTTGCAACCATATCTGGACTGTTCTATTTCATTATCGTCAAAAAAATATTAAGATTGATACAAGCAAAGATTTTATTTTCAGTATTATATCCTAGATTGTAAGATTTAATACAAACAGAACTACCTGAATAATCAAAACCTTTACCAAGACTCAAATTAAAATCGATTTTAAATCAATTGAGATATCTTTTTGTTCAACTCTTGCCTATTATTCCCATTCTGGTAACCTAAATTGCTTTATATGAGAAATTTCCATGACTTGGATTAGAAGAAAAATCCACTTTTCAATAAAAGTGATAACATTTCCACTTATCCTTGAATCAGAGAAAAAAATTAATGTGCTTGAAATATCTGTCTGTCCCTCACTAAGAACAGGCATGACAGTCAATATAAATAATCAGAATAATACATATTCCCGTGTTTTCACACTCTCTATGCATAAGTTATATTTATATCGATAATAATTCGTCTATCACTATTACATAATACCCCAATGAGAGCTTTCATCCATCCTACAAAAGTTCCAATCCTGTAAACAGGTTCAATATAAATACTGAAGTACTGTTTTTTCTTTCTTTCTTTCTTTCTTTCTTTCTTTAGATTTTGCAATAAATGTTGATAAGAAATAAGTAATTCCGATATATAAATAAAAATAACTTTCAAAAAAGTATTCAAATTGACAAACTCTCGTATTAAAGTGAATATATATCTATTAAAGATGATTTAATTGCTGTATGAATTTACAATAGAATAAACTTTTGATCTACTCATTGTTATGAGTAGATCAAGTACAATTTTTATTGTGTTTATTTCCATTTATATCCCAAATTATTACTTTTTTTTTACTTTTGTCCTCTATAATTTTTGTCATCTCAATGAATGAATCGGGAAATCGAAATATTAATCGCTAATGAAAATCATATTAGATATGTTCCGACGATATTGAAAACCATTGAAGACGCGGCAAAAGTAAGAGGTACAGGTATTGCTAAACGTACTCTTGGATATCTGGAACAGAAAATAAGGGAAGGAAAAGCTGTTATTGCTTTTCTAAATGGTGAGTTTGCTGGCTTTTGTTACATAGAAAGTTGGGGGAATAAACAATATGTTGCTAATTCTGGACTAATCGTAATAGATAAATTTCGAGGACAAGGATTAGCAAAAAAAATCAAGGAAAAATCTTTTATACTATCAAAGGAAAAGTACCCTAAAGCCAAATTATTCGGGTTAACTTCTGGAGCAGCAGTAATGAAAATCAACACAGCTTTAGGTTATGTACCGGTAACTTTTGCTGAGCTAACAGATGATGAAGCATTTTGGAGAGGATGCCAAGGATGTGTAAATTACGACATCTTACAACGAACAAACCGCCGCTATTGTATTTGTACAGCTATGTTATATGACCCTCAAAAAGAGTAGTTGCTGAAACTATAAACAAAATCATAACAACAAAAATAATTAAGAAATAATGAAACGAAAAGTAGTTTTGGCATACAGTGGCGGTTTGGACACATCTTTTTGTGTCATGTACCTGTCTCAAGAGTTGGGTTATGAGGTGTATACTGCTTTAGCGAATACAGGAGGATTTACAGAAGAAGATTTGAAAAAAGTGGAAAAACGTGCATACAAATTGGGAGCAAAAAAGCATGTAAATCTTGATATTACTAAAGAATTCTACGAAAAAGGCATTAAATATATGATTTTTGGTAATGTACTTCGTGGTGCAACTTATCCTATATCAGTTAGTTCAGAGCGCATTTTTCAAGCTATTGCTATAATTAACTACACTAAAAAAATAAAAGCTGATTATGTAGCTCACGGAAGTACTGGAGCTGGGAATGACCAAGTTCGTTTCGATCTGACCTTTGATGTATTAGCACAAGGAATTAACATTATCACTCCAATAAGAGATATGGTACTTACTCGTGAATATGAAATCAATTACTTGAAACAGCATGGGTTTGAGGCTGATTTTATCAAAATGGAGTATTCCATAAATCAAGGTCTTTGGGGAACAAGTATTGGAGGGAAGGAAACATTAAGATCAGAACAAACTTTACCAGAAAATGCCTATCCATCTCAACTACAAAAACAAGGAGAAGAAATTTTAAAAATTTCTTATGAACATGGTGAAATATCAGCTGCTAATGGAAAAGAATATCAAGACAAAGTAAAAGCAATACAAGAAATAGAGTGCATAGCATCACGTTATGCTATTGGACGTGATATGCATGTTGGTGATACAATTATTGGGATTAAAGGACGTGTGGGATTTGAAGCAGCTGCCCCTTTAGTGATCATCAATGCACACAGAATGTTGGAAAAACATACTTTGACCAAATGGCAACAATATTGGAAGGATCAATTAGGGAATTGGTATGGAATGTTCTTACATGAAGCTCAATACCTTGAACCAGTAATGCGAGATATTGAATCTTTTCTGCAAAGCTCACAAAGAAATGTAACAGGAACAGTAATCATCCGCCTACGACCTTATCAATACACATTAATAGGTGTAGAAAGTGATTTTGATCTGATGAAAACAAATTTTGGTAAATATGGAGAAATCAATAAAGCTTGGACACCAGATGATATTAAAGGATTTACAAAAATAATGGCTATTCCAAGTAAGATATATCATATGATACAGGAAAAGAATAGAAAGAAGTGATTTTTAGTATTACTGGAATAATGATTTTGAAATACAGTTTTTTTACAGAGAAGCTCTCTAAGAGATATTTCTCATGGAGAATCTTTCTACAAAAGTTACCAAATAGGTACTCTACCTACCTATCCAAACATATAGAGATCTTCTTAAAGATAAAATCCAAAGCTTTAAAAAGAAGAAATTTTATGAATTGGGTAGCTTGCAAAAAGAATGATGTAAAAAAGCTCCTTTTCTTCTATTGTATATTGTATTGAAAAAGAATTTGGTTTATATACTACTATATAGTGTTTTCTATGAAAACTTGAACTTGCAAATCGAACAAAGGAAGCTATTTATTTGTACTACCGATTAAAACTGATCAACTCCCAGGAAACATAAAAATAACATGATTTTAGAGATAAATAAGTAGATATAATTTTGGCTCCATTCATGGGTAGTGGAACTACAGCAATAACTGATCTAAAAAGTAAAATGGAATTTGTGCGATATGATATTTCAAAGGGATTATGCAAACCTTGCAAATAAACGCGATATGATTGCTATTTAAGCAACAACGTTTGGACTTTGAAATAAAATAGAGTTCAAAAATGTATAAGGATATAAGTTTCTGAAAAAATGCAAATGTTAATGACATAATTGCTTTTTTGATATTACATCAATTTTATTCTCAAAAACTTGGGGTCATTACTTAATAATTTCAATTCCAATCTCTTAACTATTAAAAAAACAACGAAAAACCAATACAAGCAATCTTTGCAAATTATATAAACATAAGTAAAGAGTAAAATCCTTGAAAGTACCAGCAAAATTAATTTACTTGACAAATGAAAAATGCATATTTAAGCTGTGAAATAAAATTTATGGGACTGAAAAATATGAGACTTCTGGAAATATTTGATTCTTTTTCTTGGAAGAAGGAAACAATTTATGTATCTGATTCAACAGATTTTCAGATTTGATAAATAAATAAGCAAATAAGCTTAATGCTAAATGAATCGAATTAAAAAACGAAAATGAAATAAAGAGGTTTGAAACAATTCTATTAATAATAAATTTGAAGTTTGAGTAATCATTCAGATAATTTTTCTTTTAGAGTTAAAAAAATAACCGGATAATATGGTGAAAGTAGGAATAATCGGAGGAGGTGGGTATACTGCAGGTGAATTGATTCGTCTGTTAATAAATCATCCTAATGTAAATATAATATTTGTACATAGCTATAGTAATGCGAGGAATAAAATTATAGATATTCATACGGGTTTAATTGGAGAAATGGATTTAATATTTTCTGATTCATATGATCTGAATGAAATCGATGTGTTGTTTCTTTGTTCTGCACATGGAGACAGCAAAAAATTTATAGAAACTCATACAATTCACACTGAATTGAAAATCATAGATTTATCCATAGATTTTCGCCATAAGGAAAATGCAGGGGGGTTCGTTTATGGACTACCAGAATTGAACAAAGAAATTATCCGAAAAGCTCAATATATTGCTAACCCTGGCTGCTTTGCCACAGCAGTTCAATTAGCTTTATTACCTTTAGCAAAAAAAAATCTATTAAGAAGTGAGATTCACATAAACGCCATTACTGGATCAACTGGTGCAGGAGTAAGGCCAACAGCAAGTTCTCACTTCTCCTGGAGAAATAATAATATTTCAGTTTATAAAGCTTTTACCCATCAACACTTAAAGGAAATTACTGAATCCCTAAATTATGAACCATCTAGATTTAATTTCATTCCAGTGAGAGGCAATTTTTCTAGAGGCATTTTTGCGACAGTTTATACCGAAAGTAATTTAGATATTAAAGATGCTGTTCAAATCTATTCAAACTATTATGAGGATAGTGCTTTTACTTTCATTTCTGATAAGAATCCTGATCTGAAGCAGGTAATAAACACTAACAAATGTATTCTTCACTTAGAAAAGCATGGTAATAAATTATTTATTATCTCTATAATAGACAATTTATTAAAGGGAGCTTCTGGACAGGCAGTACAAAATTTCAATCTCATTTGTGGATTGAATGAAAAAACAGGACTATTCCTTAAAGCAAATGCATTCTGATATAGAAAATAAGCACAAATCTGGTTTCGTGAACATCGTAGGTAATCCTAATGTTGGAAAATCTACATTAATGAATACTCTAGTGGGAGGGAAATTATCTATTATTACTTCTAAGGCGCAAACCACTCGCCATCGAATCATAGGAATTGTTAACAAACCCAATGTACAAATTGTTTTCTCCGATACTCCAGGCATACTCCGACCCAACTACAAATTGCAAAAAAAAATGTTGAATTTTTCTGAATCAGCATTAGAAGATGCTGATATACTACTTTATGTATCTGATATTAAGAATCAGCTAGTTAAAACTGATTTTTTTCTAAAAAAAATGCAACAAACTAATTTGCCTATTCTTCTAATTCTTAATAAGATCGACCTTTTTAATCAGAAACAACTAGAACAAAAAGTAATAGAATATCATAAAATCCTTCCCAATGCAGAAATTATCCCAATATCAGCAATCAATCAATTTAACACCGATTATCTCCAAAAAAGAATTGAAAAATTACTTCCTGAATCTCCCCCTTACTTTGAAAAAAACACTATAACTGACCGTCCTGCTCGTTTTTTTTCAACCGAAATCATCCGCGAAAAGGTTCTCTTATATTATCAAAAAGAGATACCTTATTCAGTAGAAGTAACTATAGAACTTTTCAAAGAGCAAAAAGACCTTATCTGGATAAAAGCAATAATTATTACAGAAAGGGATTCTCAAAAAAAAATTATTATCGGAAAAGATGGTAAAGCACTAAAGAGAATTGGCTTTACAGCAAGAAAGGATATTGAAAAATTTTTTGATAAAAAGATATTTCTCGAAATGCATGTCAAAGTAGAAAAAAATTGGCGAAACAGAGATAATTTGCTAAAACGATATGGCTATAAATCAGAATAACTATAAGTGAAAAAGCTGTTTGACAACGATAAAAAAACAAAAAAAATTATCATGAGGAATATTATTCCCCTAATAATGATAGTTTTATTCATTTCTAGAATTATTTATTGCTATATGATAATTTATCCGGCCTTTGAAATCAATAACCCTGTATCTATTTACATAAATGAGTCAAAAAATTATAACGATTTGCTATTACAATTACAATTTAAAGCACATATAAAAAATATCTACTATTTCAAACAATTGGCGTTAATTACAAAATATATAAAAAGTATAAAAGCTGGAAAATATGAAATAACACCCCAAACGACCTATTTACAAGCAATGCAAATGTTTTGGAATGGGCGACAAAAACCTGTAAAACTGATTTTTAACAATATTCGTCTGAAAGAAGACTTTGCATCACAAATAGGTAATCAATTAATGTTAGATTCTAAAGCCTTACTTGACTATCTGAATAACCCAAGCATAGTAAATTCCCTTGGTTTTGATACTGTAACCATTCCTGCGATGTTTATTCCCAATACGTACGAAATTTATTGGAATATTCCTATTGATGAATTTTTGAAAAAAATGAAAAAAGAGTACAACCAATTTTGGACAACAGAACGTTTAATAAAAGCAAAATCTATGTTGCTCTCTCCAATAGAGGTTTCTATTTTAGCCTCCATTGTAGAAGAGGAAACCAATTTCAAATCTGAATATCCTATTATAGCAGGTTTATATCTAAATCGGCTGAGAAAGGGAATGCTATTGCAAGCGGATCCCACTATTAAATTTGCTGTAAAAGATTTTACTTTAAAAAGAATATTTTTAAAGTATTTAAAAACTAATTCTCCCTACAATACTTATAAAAATCATGGATTACCTCCAGGCCCTATTAGGATACCATCTATAAGTGCTATAGATGGAGTGTTGAATTATCAAAATCACACATATTTATATATGTGTGCGAAAGAAGATCTGTCAGGAAAACATAGTTTTGTAACTACTTTGAACGAACATTCTCAAAATGCAAGAAAGTATCACATAAAATTGAACAAACTAAATATTTAACGAAAAAATTAAATTAATACCTGTCCTGTGTGGTTGTGGCTTTCGTATACTGAAAGAAAAAAAAATTGAGTAAATATAATTTATTGAATTTATTAATATTCACGTGCAATTTTATTTTCTCTACGCAAAATAGGGAATAACTGCAAAGACAGAAAATTGAAACTCCTTTTGGTAAATTTTCAAAAAAAAAATTACCTTTATAGCAAGAAACTGTAACAGTTTTGTTTTTTTAATCCATAAAAGAAATCGAAATGATAAAAGTAGGTATTAATGGTTTTGGACGTATCGGTCGTATGGTATTTCGTGCCGCAATGTACAATTTTTCCAACGACATTGAGATTGTAAGTATCAATGATTTATTGACTGCTGATTATTTGGCTTATCTGTTAAGCCATGATTCAGTACACGGACACTTTAAAGGTAAAATTACTATAAATGGAAGTTACCTGGTAATAAATGGTAAAAAGATTCGCTTAACGGCTGAAAAGGATCCTGTAAATTTGAAATGGAATGAGGTAGGAGCTGAAGTAATTATCGAATCAACAGGATTCTTCCTGACAGATGAAACAGCACGGAAACACATTCAAGCCGGTGCTAAAAAAGTGATTATATCTGCTCCTTCCAAGGATTCAACTCCGATGTTTGTTTATGGGGTGAATCACAAAACTTATGTGGATCAATGCATTATTTCTAATGCATCTTGTACAACCAATTGTTTAGCTCCTATTGCAAAGGTATTACATACCAAGTTTGGTATTGTTAAAGGTTTAATGACAACTGTTCATGCTACAACTGCTACACAAAAAACAGTGGATGGACCTTCTTCCAAAGATTGGAGGGGAGGACGTGGTATTCTTGAAAACATCATCCCATCTTCTACAGGTGCGGCTAAAGCCGTAGGAAAGGTACTTCCAGAATTGAATGGCAAATTGACTGGAATGGCATTTCGTGTACCAACCTCTGATGTTTCTGTTGTAGATTTAACCGTTATTCTCGAAAAATCGGCGACAAAGGACGATATTAGAAATGCTATGAAAACTGCTTCTGAAGGTGAATTGAAAGGTGTTTTGGGATATACCGAAGATGCTGTAGTGTCCAGTGATTTCCGTGGTTGCTCCAATACTTCTATTTTCGATGCAGAGGCGGGTATCTCTTTAGACGGAAATTTTGCTAAAATAATTTCTTGGTATGACAATGAATGGGGATATTCAAACAAAATACTCGAAATGGTTCGCATTATAGCGAAGTAAAAACCAATAGAAAGAGAAAAAACAAAACTTAAAAATCAAATAAGGGGAATTTATAGCTTCTTAATAAGAAGTCGGTGTTTTGTTACTGATGTTAGCATGGTATTACCATGCCGATTGCGAATATGGTATTTTGTTAAAAAACAAAGATAAACTCTCTTACAATCCTCATAATAGGGAATCGTACAGAAATAATCAGAAATTTAAAGTAGATTATGTATCTAATAAAAAAAGAGAAGGGAGTGGTAAGAAATGATACTCCTTCTTTTTCTTTTTTTATAAAAAAACTCATGAGAGTA
This sequence comes from Candidatus Azobacteroides pseudotrichonymphae genomovar. CFP2, assembly GCF_000010645.1. Lineage (NCBI taxonomy): Bacteria > Pseudomonadati > Bacteroidota > Bacteroidia > Bacteroidales > Azobacteroides (SeqCode) > Azobacteroides pseudotrichonymphae (SeqCode). The sequence continues at coordinate 489,309 of NC_011565.1, read as the reverse complement.
CGCCAAATAAATGTTATAGCAAGAATAATAATGGAATTAATCTTGAAGAAACGATCTCAAAAATGGAAAGTCTGAAATATTTGATAAATATAGGTGTAAAGCTAAAAAATAAAATAGGGTTCGATTTATGAAAATCTATTACTGATCTTAGTGCTCCGTATAGCCTATTTTTGCTCATGGTCCTCTTGCAGAACTCTTTCAACTAGAAACTGAAGATCTTTGGTATTATAGTACAAGAATGAAAAACTTGGAGTTAAGTATGAGAAGAAAAATTATTAAGTTACCAATCTCGGTCTATAGAAATTATCCAATGTTATTCGATCCAATCTTTTTATGATTATTAATAATCATACTTTCTGTTAAAATATTAAATAACCTTTCTTCGAAATAATTTATTGAAATAAAGGTAATGTTGATTACAAAATCAATGCACAACATAGGTACATTCTAAAAATGGAAAAAGTTTGAATTAAAAAAAGAAAAATGAAAATGAATTTGGAGAATTATTACACTATTTTCTTCTGATAATCGATATTGTAATGTAATCCTCTACTTTCTTTTCGTTTCATTGCTTGTTTAACAACTAGATATCCTACACATATAATATTACGCAACTCACAAATATTGCGAGAAACAACTGACTGTGTAAATAAATTTTCAGTTTCTCGATAAATAATTTCCAAGCGTTTCATCGCTCGTTCCAAACGTAAATTAGAACGAACAATTCCTACATAATTACTCATAATTGCTCCAACTTCTTTAATACTTTGAGTGATTAAAGCCATCTCTTCAGTTAGTGAAGTCCCTTTAGCATTCCATTGAGGAATATCCTCATTAAAAACATATTGATTAAATCGCACAACTGAGTGTTGAGCAGCAGCATCAGCATAGATAATAGCTTCAATCAATGAATTAGAAGCTAAACGATTGGCTCCATGTAATCCTGTACATGAACATTCACCGGCAGCATATAATCTATGAATACTTGTTTTTGCATTTTCATCTACTACAATACCACCACAGAGGTAATGAGCTGCTGGTATAACAGGTATATACGTATGAGTAATATCAATTCCTTCACTTAAGCATTTCTTGTAAATAGTAGGATAAGATCTTCGAGTTGCTTTCGCATTTATGTGTGTAAGATCAAGATAGACAAAATCACTTCCACTACTCTTCATTTCATTATCAATAGCACGAGCCACGATATCTCGTGGAGCTAATGAACCACGAGAATCATAACGATGCATGAATTCTTTGCCCTCTTTCGTTCGTAAAATAGCACCATATCCACGCAAAGCTTCAGAAATCAAAAAAGCTGGACGTTCCATTGGATTATACAAGGCTGTTGGATGAAACTGAACAAATTCCATATCTCGTACTAGACCTTTTGCTCGATAAACAATTGCAATTCCATCGCCAGTGGCAACCAAAGGATTAGTAGTAGTTTGATAAATATTACCAATTCCACCAGTACAAATCATAGTAATTTTAGAAAGGAAAGTATGAATTTTATTTGTCCTTTCGTTCAGGACATAAGCACCATAACATTCTATATTTGTAGTATCCCTTGTTACTTTCATACCCAAATGATGTTGAGTTAAAATTTCGATAGCAAAATGGTGATCAAATACAATAATATTTGGGTGATGTTTAACAGCATTGACCAAACTTTCCTGTATTTCTTGTCCGGTATTATCTTTGTGATGAAGGATTCGACATTCAGAATGTCCCCCTTCTTTATGTAAAGAAAATGAACCTTTAGAGTCTTTATCAAAATTTACCCCCCAACGGATCAATTCCTTTATTTGCTGAGGTGCTTCGCGAACAACTTTTTCAACTACATTCCTGTTACAAAGTCCATCACCTGCAATCAAAGTGTCATTGATATGTTTCTCAAAATCATCCCAAGGCAATGTAACGGAAGCAATTCCTCCTTGAGCATAAAAGGTATTAGTTTCTTCTAAGGTAGTTTTGCAAAGAATAGCAACATTTCCTTTGTTTGCCATTTTTAAAGAATAACTCAATCCTGCAATACCAGAGCCGATAACTAAAAAATCAAACCTATGTACCATATAAAAATAGATATTAATAATAAGATATTAAGTTGAAACAAAATTAAATAAAAAGACTTACCTTTGTGCCAAAATAATATTTGGTCATCTACTTTTAAAAGTAAATAGTTATGAATCCTTTTTTCATTGGGAATAAGGAAATTAAGTTGCCTATCATACAAGGTGGGATGGGTATTGCCGTTTCGTTATCAGGATTGGCATCGGCAGTAGCCAATGAAGGAGGAGTAGGCGTAATCTCATGTGCAGGGCTTGGGTTGGTATATCCGAAAACTCCGAAAAACTATTTAAAAGATTGTATTTGGGGCTTAAGAGAAGAAATACGTAAGACGCGTGAAAAGACAAATGGTATTATTGGAGTAAATATTATGGTAGCGCTATCCAATTTCTCAGATATGGTTCATACATCTATTTCTGAAAAAATAGATATTATTTTTTCTGGTGCGGGCCTACCACTTGATTTACCATCATATTTGACACCCAAAAGCCAAACAGCATTAGTTCCTATTGTATCTTCTTCAAGAGCAGCACAAGTCATCTGTAATAAATGGCATAAGAATTATAGTTATTTACCCGACGCTTTAGTAGTTGAAGGTCCCAAAGCAGGAGGGCATTTAGGGTTTAAGAAAGAGCAAATTGAGGATGAAAATTATTCGCTGGAAAGATTAATCCCTGATGTAGTTGCTGTGGCGAATCAATACAAAGCACAGAAAAATATTCCTGTAATTGCGGCAGGTGGTATATATACAGGTGCAGATATTTACCGTTTCATGAAGTTAGGTGCAGCCGCAGTACAATTAGGTAGTATATTTGTGACAACGAAAGAATGTGATGCATCAGATGCTTTTAAGCAGGTATATATTCACTCTTCGAAAAAAGATATTGTAATTATTGATAGTCCAGTGGGAATGCCTGGTCGAGCAATAAACAGCGAATTTATCCAAAAAATAAATAGTGGTAGTGAAAGACCTCGCACGTGTCCATTTCATTGTATTAGGACTTGTAATTGTACCCAAAGTCCTTATTGCATTATTAAAGTATTATATAATGCAGCTAAGGGCAATATGGAGAAAGGATATGTATTTGCAGGAGCAAATGCATACCTAGCAAAAAAAATAAATACAGTGAAAGAGGTTTTTGAAAGCATGAAGTCCGAATATACAATAGCCAAGCAATCTCTAGAAAGACAGCTTGGTAATATCAAAAAGTACGACTCTTTATGACTCTTAATAAGAGTTGATTATAGAAAATACTGCGGGTTTGTTTTGTTGCACCTAGGTTTCGGATTTTTTTAAATAAAAGAGGATTCTACACTATAACGATGTCGTCAATCGACTGCTGAAATGAATTTAAATGTACATCCCTCTCCAAATAGCACAAGATACTACAACTATTGCAATTCCTGATATGAAAATTTTTGATAAACAAGACTGACTTCAAAAGTAAAAACCTAATTCCCATTTGTAACATTATTCACAAATTACATCTTCAATTTAAGATTTCTGTTCAAAATTGAAATCTCATTTGTCTTTTATAATAAACAATTCTTCGTTAGCTTTAGTCATTAGGTATTGTTCTCGAGCTAACTTTTCCAAACTTTTATTGTCACCATGCAAAGCTTTAAGTTTTTGCGAGTTTTCCTCTTTTTGTTTTGTATAAAACTCTATTTCACTTCTTAAGTGGCTAATTTGTTGATCATAACTAATTCGTTTGAAAATAGTACTATCTCCTATTAAAAAAGTAACAATAGTGAACATAATAAAAGCTATCCAATACTTATTTAATTTACTTTTTATACACTTAAATATATTTGTAAAACGATTGTTCATAAAAACTTATTTTAGATAAAAGTAAAAAATAAATTCCGTAACTTCGCAATTCAATTTGTATTTCATGCACTATGCATAGGCAAAATATTACACAAAATATTACAAATGGAGGAAATAAAAAAAAGGGCATTAATTTCATAGAATCAATTATAGAAAAAGATTTAGCTAAAGGGAAGAATGATGGGAAAATTCAAACACGTTTCCCACCAGAACCAAATGGTTATTTACATATAGGTCATGCAAAAGCTATTTGTATAGATTTTGGTGTTGTTCAAAAATATGGAGGTGTATGTAATCTCCGTTTTGATGATACTAATCCAACAAAAGAAGATATGGAATATGTAAACTCTATTATGGAAGATGTTCGATGGTTAGGTTTCAATTGGGGGAATATTTATTATGCTTCTGACTATTTCCAAAAATTGTGGGATTTTGCTGTTCAATTAATCAAAGCAGGAAAAGCTTATATAGACGAACAATCTTCAGAAGAAATTGCCTTACAAAAGGGAACGCCAACTCGTATAGGTACAAATTCGCCATATAGGAACCGCCCTTCAGAGGAAAATTTAGATCTATTTAATAAAATGAATAAAGGCGAAATCCCAGAAGGGGCAATGGTATTAAGAGCTAAAATTGACATGAGTAACCCTAATATGCACTTTCGCGACCCAATTATTTACAGGATTGTTAATCATCCACATCAGCGGACAGGAAAAACATGGAAAGTTTACCCTATGTATGATTTTGCACATGGACAAAGTGATTATTTTGAAGGAGTTACCCATTCTATTTGTACGTTAGAATTCGTTACTCATCGCCCCTTATATGATTGGTTTATAGATCAATTGAAAGAGTTTTATCCAAAAGATGTGAATTACAGACCATTTCAATACGAATTCAACCGTTTAAACTTAACTTATACAATAATGAGTAAGCGCAAATTACTTCAATTGGTAAAAGAAGGATTTGTTAAAGGATGGGATGATCCTCGTATGCCAACTTTGGCTGGATTGCGCCGCAGAGGTTATACTCCTGAATCTATTCGCAATTTTGTAGAAAAAATTGGCTTTACCAAATTTGAGGCTTTAATAGATATTGCCTTGCTGGAACATTCTGTTCGTGAAGACTTGAATGCAAAAGCCAAACGTGTTTCTGTAATTATAGAACCAATAAAACTGATTTTGATCAACTATCCGAAAAAAAAAATAGAAATGTTGGAAGCTGCAAACAATCCAGAAAATGATTTGGCTGGTACTCATCAAATTGCGTTTTCTCGTGAATTATATATAGAAAGAGAAGACTTTATGGAAAATGCTCCAAAGAATTTTTTCCGTATGACTCCTGGAGGAGAAATCCGTTTGAAAAATGCCTACATTGTTAAATGTATAGGGGTCAAAAAAAATAAAATTGGAACTATAGAAGAAATTTATGCTGAATATGACCCACAAACAAAAAGCGGATTACCTGCAAGCAATCGAAAAGTAAAAAGTACCCTACATTGGGTTTCTGCAGAACACAGCCTTCCGGCTGAAATAAGATTATACGATCGCCTCTTTGTTGTAGAAAATCCTTCTGAGGAAAAAGATTTTCACAAGTTAATAAATCCTTATTCATTGATTGTAAAAACTGGAGCAAGAGTAGAACAAGAATTGGAAAATGCTCACCCATTAGAAAACTTTCAATTCCAACGATTAGGATACTTCAATGTAGATCTTGATTCCAAGAAAGGAAAATTGATTTTTAATCGTACCGTTTCATTGAAAGATTCAAAGGGCAAAGTTTTTCCATAAAAAAACTGTTTTTTTAGCCCCATTCACTTGATATATATATATATCAAGTGAATATGCTCCCCCCTCCTGAGAATCTCAAGAGGGGAATATTTCAAGTCAACTTTCAAAAAAAATCTGTTAGAGTTAGAGAGAAAAAAGGAACAATTCAACCTCCAAAAATTAAATCCTAACCGTTTTCACACTAGAATCTCTTTTATATTTCGTGAGTTGTACATAAAATTTTTCGAAAAGAAGCAACTCTCTCCTGCTTTTTTATCTATTTTTTGTCCTTCATTATACCAATAGAATGAAAAACTTCCATATTACATCAAAAAAACATTATTCCTTGTTCCTCCCTTCTAATATCTCTCAAAGCATCAGAGCGAAAAACGGGATTCGAACCCGCGACCCTAACCTTGGGAAGGTTATACTCTCTACCAACTGAGCTATTTTCGCAACTTAAAATAAGCAAATTCCATGCTTAATATGTCTATACATTTACTATATATATTCATTGTAAATGATACAGGCTTACACACATACTTGATTTTAAAAAAAAATCAATTAATCATTAGTAATAAAAAAATATCTTAGCTTTTCCAAGAAAAATCGTCGACAGTTTTCCATTTCCAAGGAAAACTACCAATAACTCAAATTTCAAACACTAAGAAAGGATCTTACGACTTTTACGTATAAATTAATTATTTATTCTGCCCGATAGCAGCCTGAGATGCAGCCAACCGTGCAATAGGTACACGAAATGGAGAACAACTCACATAATTCAATCCAACCTTTTCGTAAAACTTGACAGAACGTGGCTCACCACCATGTTCTCCACAAATACCACATTTCAATTCCTTCTTCACCTCACGACCTCTTTTCGTTGCTAATTCCACTAGCTGTCCAACACCCTTTTGATCTAATACAGCAAATGGATCATCCTTTAGAATACCTTTTTCCAAATACATCGGCAAGAATTTAGCCACATCATCTCGACTATAACCAAATGTCATTTGAGTTAAATCATTAGTACCAAATGAGAAAAACTCAGCAGAAGTAGCAATACGGTGAGCAGTTAATGCTGCACGTGGAATTTCAATCATTGTTCCTACTTTGTAGTCTATTTTATCCTTTCGCTCTTCAAAAATAACCTTTGCTGTATCGTCAATAATTTTTCTTTGAGCCAAGAACTCATAAAGGATACCAGTTAATGGAACCATAATTTCTGGATATGTTTCGATCCCTTTGGCCTTCAAATCTAATGCAGCTTCTAAAATAGCACGAGTTTGCATTTCAGTAATTTCGGGATATAAATTACCCAACCGACAACCACGAAGTCCTAACATTGGATTTTGCTCCAGCAAACTTTCAACACGATTGTGAATTTCTTCATAAGAAATACCCATTACTTGAGCCATTTCCTTTTGTCCAATTTCATCATGAGGGACAAATTCGTGCAAAGGCGGATCTAACAAGCGAACCGTTACAGGAAGACCTTCCATAACTTCAAAGATACCAATGAAGTCAGCACGTTGTAAAGGCAATAATTTAGCCAAAGCATATCGACGTCCATTCTCATCTTTAGCCAAAATCATTTCTCGCATAGCAATAATCTTGTCTCCTTCGAAAAACATGTGTTCTGTACGACAAAGCCCAATTCCCTGAGCACCAAATTTACGTGCAATCATAGCATCGTGAGGAGTATCCGCATTAGCTCTTACTTCTAAACGAGCATATTTATCTGCCAAACGCATTATTTCGCTAAAATCATCATTCAATTCTGCCTCTTGTGTCTCTATCTTACCTGCGTATACTAAACCGGTGGAACCATTTAAAGAAATCCAATCACCTTCTTTCAATAACACTCTACCACCTATCACCATTTTTTTAGATTTATAATCTATCTGTAAATCATTGGCAGCTGATACACAACATTTGCCCATACCACGCGCAACTACAGCGGCATGAGAGGTCATACCACCGCGTGCTGTCACAATGCCTTCTGCGACAGCCATGCCCCGTAAATCTTCAGGAGAAGTCTCAATACGACACAAAATAACTTTTTCACCTTTTGCTACAAACTCTTCAGCCTCTTCAGCATGGAATACAATTTTACCAGTAGCTGCACCAGGAGATGCAGGCAACCCTTTTGTAATAGGCATAACAGACGCTAGTGCTGATCTTTTAAAAACAGGATGAAGTAATTCATCTAATTTCTCTGGCTCCTGACGCAGCAAAACCGTTTTTTCATCAATAATACCTTGCTTTAACATATCTATGGCAATTTTTACCATCGCAGTGCCAGTTCGCTTTCCATTACGAGTTTGAAGCAACCATAATTTCCCATCTTGAATAGTAAACTCAAGATCTTGCATATCTTTAAAATAATTTTCTAATTTTTGTTGGATTGCAATCAAATCTTTTGCACATTCAGGCATAGATTCTTCCAGAGAAGGATATCGTACTTTGCGTTCCTCTTCAGAGACGCCTTGTTGAATTGCCCAACGCTTAGATCCCTCGATAGTAATTTGTTGAGGAGTACGAATACCTGCCACAACATCTTCTCCCTGTGCATTAATTAGATACTCTCCATTGAAAATATCTTCTCCAGTAGCAGCGTCACGAGTAAAAGCCACACCAGTGGCAGAAGTCCTTCCCATATTTCCGAAAACCATTGCCTGCACATTAACAGCAGTCCCCCATTCTTCCGGAATACGGTACATTTGACGATAAAGAATAGCTCGCTCATTCATCCAACTATCAAATACAGCACAGATGGCCCCCCAAAGCTGTTCCCATGGAGAGTTTGGGAAATCCCTACCAGTCTGTTTTTTAACAGCAATCTTGAATTTAACCACTAATTCTTTTAAATCGGTTAGGGTCAATTCGGTATCCAATTCCACTCCACGTATTTTTTTTACTTCTTCTATAATTTTTTCAAACGGGCCGATTTCTGATTTAAAATTTGATTTCATTCCCAAAACTACATCACTATACATCTGAACAAAACGACGATAAGAATCCCATGCAAAACGTTCATTCCCCGATTTTTTAGCAATTCCTACAACAGCTTCATCATTCAAACCCAAATTCAAAACAGTATCCATCATGCCCGGCATAGATACTCTTGCACCAGAACGAACAGAAACAAGACATGGATTATCTCTATCCCCAAACTTTGTACTCGTAGCTTCCTCTATTTTTTTAATAGATTCTTCTACTTCCAATTTAATCAATTCAATTACAGCATTCTTACCTAACTGATTATATTCTGTACAAACTTCGGTAGTAATAGTAAAACCTGGAGGAACAGGAAGACCAATCAAGTTCATTTCAGCCAAATTAGCTCCCTTGCCACCCAAAAGATCTCTCATATCTGCCTTACCCTCAGCATCTCCATTACCAAATAAATAAACTCTCTTTTTATTCATAACAACCTAAACATAATTTACGTAAATTTCTAAAACTTTGTAAAAATACAAAAAATCCTTACCCATAGGATCATATCTATATATTTATTCCTTCCTTTTTCTTATTAAAAAATTTATATCCCAATATTTCCAAACTTTGATCAGGAATAATTCGTATTCCAACAGAGTATTTAATTTTCCATTTCATATTTAGAGAGAAAAACCCTTTTTTAACAAAAGCTGCCACATATGGATGAATATGCAAACTGAATTCTTTTACACCCATTTTTTTTACAACGATTTTAATTTTCTCATCTAACATATCTGTAAAAAAAATAGATGGTTTAATGGTCCCCTTTCCAAGGGGGACAGAACAAGTTTCCATAGCATTAAAATCCAAGGCTGGGCGTATTCTTTTTCTAGTAATTTCCATTAATCCAACTTTACTTAATGGAAAAACATGGTGTTTTGCCCTATCTTTGGCCATAAAGTTACACATAGAATCGTACAACTTTTGACGGTTCACCTGTTCATACATATCAATAAAATCTATCACAATTATACCTCCCATATCTCGAAGTCGTAACTGTTTTGCAATTTCTTCGGCAGCGCTCATATTCACATCTACTATAACATCCTCTTGATTAGTATTAGCAGTTAATGCTAAGCGATTTCCACTATTCACATCAATAACATACATTGCTTCCGTATGTTCAATAACAAGGTACGCTCCATTTTTAAGAGTAATTATTTTTCCAAATTTCGATTTGAGTTGTTTGGTAATAACAAAATTGTCAAAGATCGGAAATTCCCCTTTATAAAGTTTTACAATATTTGATTTTTGAGGATCAATCAAACTAAGATAATCGCGCACCTCATTGAACATATTTTCATCATTGATATAAATGTGTTCAAAAGAAGAATCAAAATTGTCTCTCAACAATGCTAGTACCCTTCCAGTTTCCTCATAAATCAAAGATGGAGATTTACTGTTAATAAGCTTTACGATATTATCGTTCCAACGCTTAACTAATATTTTTAATTCTTTATCAAGTTCAGACGCCTGTTTCCCTTTCGCCGATGTACGAACAATCACAGAAAAATTTTTAGGCTTAATACTACATACTAGCTGCTTTAACCGAATACGCTCTTTGTCAGATTGAATCTTTAACGAAATACTTACCCTATCCCCAAAAGGGATAACAATAAGACATCTTCCCACAATGGAGAGCTCTGAAGTAAGACGAGGCCCCTTGGTAGCAATTGGCTCTTTGACAATTTGTACCAACACATTATCACCTTGCTTCAAAATATCGGTAATAGAAATATCCTTAGCTACCTCAGCAGATGAACATAGAAACTTTCCAATAGGTGGTATTCTTTTCTCACTGAAGACTTTCTTTAAAAAAGTATTTAAACTATTAATATTACCCCCCAAATCACGATAGTGAAGAAAAGCTCCTTTTTCACCTCCAATATCCACAAAAGCAGCATTCAAACCCGGCATCATTTTTTTTACTCTACCGAGATAAATGTTCCCTACCGAAAATGATAAATCACGCACTTCTTTACGAAATTCAACCAGATTTTTATCCTCAAGAACAGCAATAGATATTATTTGAGGTTGAACATCAATCACTAACTCACTTATCACAGTACTAGCTTTTTTAACTAAAAATCAAAGGTCAAAGACACACCAACATTGAATTTGCGTACCTTCAACCCCAAAATCGAAAAAAATTAACAAAATAAAAAAACTACTTTTTCTTTTTGTGTCTGTTTTTTCTCAACCTTTTTTTTCTTTTATGCGTAGACATTTTATGCCTCTTCCTTTTTTCTCCACTTGGCATTGTTTATATGGATTTTATCTTGTCAAAAACATTATTACACAAATATATAGTATAATTTATTTCCAATCAATAAAGCTCCAAACTAATTACGCGTATTCCCTCAAAAGGGAACTGATCCAGAACAAAATTAGCGAAACTACTGTAAATTTGTCAAAAACAACAGTTTTTATATTTCTTGCCACTTCCACAAGGACATGGGTCATTTCTTCTCACAGTTTTTTCTACACGAATAGGTTCTATTTTTTGTAGTATGCGAGTATCGCGTTTGGCCGTTCTCCCTTGAATTCGGCCACTTTCTATTAATTCATCTTTCCGCACTTTATAATGATTGTAATTAGTCTTTTTTTCTGGAGTAGCTTCACGAACTTCTTGATTTTTAATATATATCTGTCCTCTCATCAATATAGAAATAACTCTTTTATTCATAGTATCAATCATATTTTTAAACAAATTGAATGATTCTAATTTATATATCAACAAGGGATCCTTGTTCTCATAACTTGCATTTTGAACAGAGTTGTGTAATTCATCCATTTCTCTTAAATGTTCTCTCCATGCTTCATCTATAGACGAAAGCAAAACAGCCTTTTCAAACGATTTTATAATTTCTCTAGATTTTGTATCGTGAACCGTTTTCAAATGGTAACTGACATTATATATCTTTCTCCCATCTGTAATCGGAACTATAATATTTTGATATTTGTTTCCAACCTCTTTATAAGCACGTTCTATACGTGGCTGAACAATCTGGACTATTTGCTCATTTTTCCATTTGAAGTTTACGATAGATGTGTTAAAAATTACTTCAGTTAAATGAGTAGTTTTCATATTTTTGAACTCTTCCTCAGAAATAGGAGGTTCTATCGCTAATGTTTTGTATAATTCAGATTTTAACCCTTTATAATCGTTGAAATTAGAATATTGTTCTACAATAGAATTGACTACATCATAAATCATATTTATGATATCTAGACCAATTCGTTCTCCAATTAAGGCATGGTGTCGTCTTTTATATATTACTTCTCGCTGTGAATTCATTACATCGTCATATTCCAACAATCTTTTTCGAATACCGAAATTATTTTCTTCTACCTTTTTTTGTGCTCGTTCAACAGCATTATTCAGCATTTTCGCTTCTAGAACTTCACCTTCTTTAAATCCCATTTTATCCATCATTTTTGCAATACGTTCAGAAGCAAATAAACGCATTAAATCGTCCTCAAGGGATATAAAAAACACAGAAGAACCAGGATCTCCTTGACGACCAGAACGACCACGTAATTGCCTATCTATTCGGCGAGAGTCATGCCTTTCTGTACCGATAATTGCTAATCCTCCAGCATCTCTTGCTTTCGTCGAAAGTTTTATATCCGTACCACGTCCTGCCATATTGGTAGCAATGGTTACCGTTCCTGTCTGACCAGCTTGAGCTACAATTTCTGCTTCTTTCTGATGAAGTTTAGCATTCAATACGTTATGATGGATCTTACGCATATTTAACATGCGGCTTAATAATTCCGATATTTCTACTGATGTAGTTCCTACCAAAACTGGACGACCATGCTCTCGCAAAGTGATAATTTCATTAATGATAGCGGCATATTTTTCACGAGCAGTTTTATAAAGCCTATCATCTTTATCATTTCGTATAACTAATTGATTGGTTGGGATAACTACTACATCTAGCTTGTAAATATCCCAAAATTCGCCAGCTTCAGTTTCGGCTGTACCGGTCATACCCGCCAATTTGCGATACATACGAAAATAATTTTGTAAAGTAATCGTGGCAAAAGTTTGAGTAGCTGCTTCTATTTTTACATGTTCTTTAGCTTCTATTGCCTGATGCAATCCATCAGAATAGCGTCTTCCTTCCATAATACGCCCGGTTTGTTCATCTACAATCATTACTCTATTGTCAAGAACAACGTATGCATCATCTTTTTCAAATAAGCAATAAGCTTTCAACAATTGATTAATTGTATGAACACGCTCCGATTTTGCAGCATAACTTTGCATCAATTCATCTTTTTTTAACTGTTTTTCCTCTTTTGTGATTAGTTCGTTTTCGATTTCGGCAAATTTTGTTCCTAAGTCCGGCAAAACGAAAAATTCAGGATCATCAGAGTTCCCGGTTAAAATGTCAATCCCTCTATCAGTTAGTTCTACAGATCTATTTTTTTCGTCAATTACAAAATACAATTCGTCAGTGATAATATACATTTCTCGATTTTGTTGTTGCATATAGAATTCTTCAGTTTTTAACATAGACATTTTTATACCAGGTTCACTCAAATATTTTATCAAAGCTTTATTCTTTGGCATTCCTTTATAGGAACGAAATAGGAGTTTCAATCCTTCCTCATGTTGTTTAGGATCTTCCAAAGCCATAAGTTTTTTAGCTTCTATTAACAAATTATTAGTTAATTTTTTTTGAACATTTACCAAATTTTCAACTCTGGAACGATATAGAACATACAATTGGTCGTCCTCTTTAGCAACAGGCCCTGAAATAATCAATGGAGTACGAGCATCATCAATCAATACAGAGTCCACTTCATCTATAATAGCATAGTTATGTTTACGTTGTACTAAATCTTGAGGATTAACTGCCATATTATCTCGTAAATAATCAAACCCAAATTCACTATTTGTCCCAAAAGTAATATCAGCTTCGTAAGCTTTACGACGCTCATTGGAATTGGGACGGTGTTTGTCAATACAATCAACTGAAAGCCCATGAAACATGTATAGTGGTCCCATCCATTCTGAATCTCGTTTGGACAAATAATCATTTATCGTTACTACATGCACGCCATTATGGGTCATAGCATTCAAAAATACTGGAAGGGTAGCTGCAAGGGTCTTCCCTTCTCCCGTAGCCATTTCTGCAATATATCCTTTTATTTTTTTGCTAAAATTATGACCCTCTATATCCTTTATATACTTTTTTGGATTACAATTGTGTAGCACAATACCACCAAATAATTGTACATTATAATGAATCATATTCCAAATAATTTCATTTCCTCCGGCAAACCAATGATTCTGGTAGATTGCTTTGTCATTTTGAATAGATACAAAATCGTAAAAAACAGCTAGTTGCCTGTCAAAATCCGTTGCGGTAACTTCAATGGTCTCATTCTCTGCAAATCGGCGAGCAGTATCCTTTACTATAGCAAATACTTCTGGCAATATTTTGTCTAATATTCTTTCCTGTTTTTCAATAATATCTTTTTCTATTTCATCTATCTCATTCCATACTGTTTCTCTATCTTCTAGTTCAAGAGATTCTACTAATATTTTCAATTCATCTATCTTATTTTTTTCCATTTCTATTTCTTTTTGAAGAAGTATCATCAGCTCTCGTGTTCGGCCCCGTAGTTCGTCATTTGATAAATTTTCAACTGAAGAGTAAATAGTTAATGTTTTTTGCACAAACGGACTAATTTCATTCAAATCGCGTTGAGACTTGTTTCCAAAAAAATTGGATAGAATGTTACTAAAATTCATAATATTTTCATTATCAAATTCTAAAGAATTGTGGTAAATTTAATACAAAAAGATACACCTCGGCTACTTAAATAGTAACTTATATTATAGTTAAATAGTACCTTATAGTTGAGATTTTGATACGTCTCCCACCCTAATTTAATTAGGCTAAAAAGTAAAAAGCTTCTTGAAAAGATTCGGATAAGCTAAATAATTATTAATGGGTAAATTGAATTGATATTTTTTTTTTAAATTAGCTAAACTTTGAGAATTTTGAATGCTTAAAAACATTTTTATATGGCAATAATGAAATTTGGCGGAGTCGACGAAAAGGTCATTACCCGCGAGGAATTCCCTTTAAAGAAAGCACAAGAAGTTTTAAAAAACGAAACTATTGCTGTAATTGGTTATGGAATACAGGGTCCAGGTCAATCGTTAAACTTGCGAGACAATGGTTTTAGAGTGATTGTTGGACAAAGAAAAGGTGGGAAAACATGGGATAAAGCTGTTGCTGATGGTTGGATGACTGGAGAAACTCTCTTTGAAATCGAAGAAGCTGTTAAGCGTGCTACAATCATTCAGTACCTTCTCTCTGATGCTGCTCAAATTGAAGTTTGGCCTCGTATTAAGTCCTATCTTACTGCCGGGAAAGCACTATATTTTTCACATGGTTTTGGAATTACCTACAGAGAAAAAACAGGTATTGTTCCTCCTACGGATATTGATGTAATATTAGTGGCTCCTAAAGGCTCAGGTACATCTCTTCGTCGAATGTTTCTTGAAGGACGAGGACTAAATTCTAGTTATGCTATTTTTCAAGATGCTACTAGAAAAGCGCTGGAGAGAGTTATTGCGTTAGGAATTGGAGTAGGTTCAGGATATTTGTTTGAGACCGATTTTAAACATGAAGTATACTCAGATCTTACAGGCGAACGAGGCACTTTGATGGGAGCAATCCAGGGTCTTCTTTTGGCTCAATACGAAGTTTTGCGTGAAAATGGACATACTCCAAGCGAAGCTTTCAATGAAACAGTAGAAGAATTGACACAATCTTTGATGCCTCTGTTTGCCGAAAATGGTATGGATTGGATGTATGCTAACTGTTCCACAACCGCTCAACGGGGGGCATTAGATTGGATGGGGCCTTTCCATGATGCTACAAAACCTGTATTTGAAAAATTATATAAAGAAGTTGCATCCGGAAACGAAGCTCAACGTTCTATTGATGCTAATTCCAAATTAGATTATCGAGAAAGCTTGACCAATGAATTAAAAGCTTTACACGAAAGTGAAATGTGGCAAGTTGGTGCTGTTGTTAGAAAATTGCGTCCAGAGAATAATTAGCTTTAGATTACTTTGTAAGTAATAAAGTAATAAGTAGTAGGCTTAAGCAATTGTATCTAATGTTTATACTTTAAGCGGAAAGTTAATTCCGCTTGGTTTGTTTCGTCTTGCATAATTCCCGATTGAATACATAATCGGGCTGGAGTTTTGATTCAAATGCTTTTGGGTGGTGACTTTACTCACTTGATTGTTGTAGACTTTTGGCCAGTCTACTTAAGACAAAGGTTTGATAATAAACTTTATGGGAAAAAAGGAAAGATCATCCTCATTTCCATCACATTAGGTAGATGAGCTTTTTTTATATAGCCTGTTGGTAGTATATTTGCCTTATGGAATGTATACTGTAAAAAATTAAATCACAGTAATAATGTATCGATATACAGTGTGAGAAAGGAAAGGAAAGGAAAGACTTTTTTAGCTTAATTCAGTCATGCTACACACATGTAGCATATAATACACGGGCTTATATTAACCGCCTCTTCCCCCTTCAATCTTCTTCATCCCGTCTATTACCTTATTTTTAAAATAGTCGGAAGGTTTAAAATGTGGGACGTAACGCTCGGGAAGAAAAATCGTCGTATTCTTTTTTATATTGCGCGCAGGCTTAGCGGCTCTTTTTTTTGCTTTAAAAGTACCGAAAAAACGTAGATATATGTTTTCCCCTGAACTTAAAGAAAAAGTCACTTCCCTCATGAATTCTTCTATTACAGCTAAAACGCTCTCTCTATCTATACCAGTATTCTCTGCAATTGTAACAACGATCTCTTTTTTTGTCATATATGAAACAGCTTATAATAAAGTAGAAAAACGATTACTACCTTGTCAAAGGTAAAATATCTATTGTTAATAAACAAATAGTAAGCTAATCTTCTCCAAAATGCTATTTTTGTGATGACGTAAATACTGACTCTTCATTATTTTTATATCATATCTCAAATTATTTTTGTACAGATTATTTTAAATATGCCACGTGATCAAATAGCTACAAAATATAACCCCTTGGAAGTAGAAAGTAAGTGGTATGACTATTGGATAAGGAAAGGATTTTTTCACTCTGTTCCAGATAGTCGACAACCTTACACAATAGTTATTCCACCACCTAATGTAACAGGTGTTTTGCATATGGGACACATGTTAAATAATACAATTCAGGATATATTAGTTCGTAGAGCAAGAATGTTAGGGAAAAATGTTTGTTGGGTCCCAGGAACAGATCATGCTTCAATTGCCACTGAAGCTAAAGTAGTTGCCAAACTATCTAAAAAAGGTATCAGCAAAACCAATTTGACACGGGAACAATTTTCAAAGTATGCATGGAATTGGACACGCAGACACGGAGGAATTATTTTAGAACAACTAAAAAAATTGGGTGCAAGCTGCGATTGGGAACGAACATGTTTTACAATGGATAAACAAAGATCAAAGAGTGTTACGAAAGTTTTTGTGGATTTATATAATAAAGGTTTGATTTATAGAGATATACGAATGATTAACTGGGATCCTATAGCAAAGACTGCAATATCAGACGAAGAAGTAGTTTATAAAAAGCAAAAAGGAAAGTTGTATTATATCCGTTATAAAATAGTGGGAGAAAATAATTATGCTATAATTGCTACCACTCGTCCAGAGACTATATTCGGAGATACGGCTGTGTGTATTCATCCCAATGATTCAAAAAACGCACATTTGAAAGGAAAGAGAGTAATTGTTCCACTTGCTAAACGTGAAATTCCTATTATTGAAGACAATTACATAGATATTGAATTTGGTACAGGTTGTTTAAAAGTAACACCGGCACACGACATAAATGACTACATATTATGTAAAAAACACGGGCTTGAAATATTGGATACATTCAACGATAATGGCACACTAAATAAGCATGGACTACAGTATGAAGGAAAAGATCGTTTCCTTGTACGGGATCAAATAGAAAAAGATTTAGAAATACTTGGATTGATGGAAAAAGTTGAATTTTATGAAAATAAGGTTGGTTTTTCGGAACGAACTAACGTCCCTATTGAACCTAAACTATCTATGCAGTGGTTTTTGAAAATGAAAAATTTAGCAAAACCAGCATTGGAATCCGTTATGAATGACACAATTCTGTTCTATCCATCTAAATTCAAAAATATTTATCGTCATTGGATGGAAAATGTAAAAGATTGGAATATTTCTCGTCAATTGTGGTGGGGACATCGAATCCCTGCTTATTTTTTACCTGGAGGGAAATTTGTAGTAGCCGAAACCCTAGAAAAAGCATTGGTATTAGCAAAAGAAAAAACAGGTAATCCAAAATTACAGTTATCTGATTTACATCAAGATGAAGATTCATTGGATACATGGTTTTCTAGTTGGTTGTGGCCCATTTCTGTGTTTGATGGTGTAAATAAACCCCATAATAAGGAAATTGAATACTATTATCCAACCTCTGATTTGGTGACGGGTCCGGATATTATTTTCTTTTGGGTAGCCCGTATGATTATGTCTGGTTATGAATTTCGACAAAAGCCATGTTTTCACAATGTATACTTCACTGGAATTGTCCGTGATAGATCAGGGCGCAAGATGAGCAAATCATTGGGTAACTCTCCGGAACCTTTAGACCTGATTGATCGATATGGGGCCGATGGTGTCCGTATGGGATTAATGTTGTCCGCTTCAGCCGGCAATGATATTTTTTTTGACGAAATTCTTTGCAAACAAGGCAGAAATTTTAATAACAAAATATGGAATGCTTTCCGATTACTCAAGAGATGGCAAACAGCAGATATTGAACAACCAGAATCTTCTGCTTTAACTATTCAATGGTTTGAATCACAGTTGAATATAACTGCTAAAAATGTTAATAATTCATTCGCTAAATACCGAATTTCGGAAGCTTTGGTAGATATTTATAAATTATTCAAGGATGAATTTTCAGCTTGGTATTTAGAAGTGATAAAACCAGAGTATGAACAGCCAATAGACAAAAAGACATATCAAATAACATTAGGATTTTTTGATTCGTTACTTAAACTTCTTCACCCTTTTATACCATTTATTACTGAAGAATTATGGCAATCCTTGGAAGAACGAAAGGATGGCGAAAGTATTATGATATCAGCAATGCCAATTACTAAATCTGGGTTAGGAAATCTAGTAAGGATGGAAGAAGCAAAGGAAATTGTTTCAAATATTCGCACAATACGATTGCAAAAAAAAATTTCTAATAAAGAAAAACTTGTATTACAGATTGTGGGAAATTATAAAACTGATTATAATTCAGTAATTATTAAAATGTCAAATCTTTCTACTATTGAACAAGTAAAAGAAAAGACTGTTGGATCTATCCCTTTTCTAGTAAAGACGATTGAATGCGCTGTTCCAATGAAATACAACATTCATAAAAGAGATGAATTGAATAAATTGGAAAAAGATTTGCAATATTATCGTGATTTTTTATCCTTGATATTGAGAAAATTAAATGATGAAAATTTCGTTTCCAAAGCTCCAATACAAATTATTGAAGCAGAATATAAAAAGCAAGCCGATGCAGAAAGTAAAATCAAATCGTTAGAAGAAAGCATTGCATTATTGAAGTGAATATATCCCATGTATTTCATTGCTAGCTGTTTTTATTCAGTTCTTTTGTTTTAGGAATCATCTGAAAGGTCATCATTCGAATTACTATAGATTACTATAGAATATTGTCCATTTCCTAACAGTTAAGACAGTTTGTCTAAAAAAACCAAAAGTTATTATCTGGATAGTTACTGTTTTTTTGAAAAGAATCTATTTTAAGAATATTCTTTCCCATATTTTATGCTAGCATCCGATGCAAATTGTTTAATTCGTTGTTCCTCTGATTTTTTGCAAATCAGCAATATATTATCAGATTCTGCTATTATATAATCATTTAAACCCTGTATTATAGCAAGCTTATCTTTAGGAAGTGTTACTAAATTATTTTCGCTTTCAATAAAAAGTGTTCGGGATTTAAGAGAAGCATTATGATGGGAATCCTTTTCTAGTAAATCATAAAGCGAATTCCATGTCCCCAAATCCGACCAACCAAATTCTGCCACCAACATGTATACGTTACTGGCTTTTTCCATTATACCATAATCAATAGAAATATTTGGACATTTTGAATATGTTTCATCAATAAATACCTTTTCTTCTGAAGTATTGTATTTATCTAAACTTTTTCCAAGATACATGCTAATATCTGATAAATACAGATCGAAAGCCTCTAAGATTGTACTGACATTCCAGATAAATATTCCTGAATTCCAAAAAAAATCATTGCATTCAAAAAATATTTTCGCCAATTCGTAATTAGGCTTTTCTGTGAAAGTTTTCACCTTTCGAATACAATGCTCCTTTTCATTTGTTTGTATATAACCGTATTCTGTCTCTGGGCGTGTTGGTTTTATACCTAAGGTTAGTAATAAGGGGGATTTACTAACAAAATCCAACCCTGTCTGAATGTTTTTTAGAAAATTTTGCTCTTGCAAAATCAAATGATCAACAGGAGAAACTACAATATTAGCATTCGGATCAATAGACCTAATACGATAAGAAGCATACGCAATACAAGGAGCTGTATTTCTACGAATGGGTTCTAATAATATATGATCCACATTCAAATCAGGAAGTTGTTCTTTTATCAAACCCGAATACTTTGCATTAGTAATAATGAAGATATTATTTATAGGTATTATTTGCCTGAAGCGATCAAAAGTTTGTTGTAAAAGCGAACGACCTACTCCGAAAAAATCAAGGAACTGTTTCGGCTTTTTCCCCAAACTAAAAGGCCAAAAACGACTACCTATTCCCCCACTCATAATAACACAATAATTACCTTTCATTTTTTTATATGATTATTGAATTAACGTTTGTAAAAAAGTATGCTTTAAAATTAGAGGGAGAATAATAAAAAAATCTTATCCTAATAAAAATTACTCAATAATTACACCACTACCCAGACATAGTTTACATCTTTTGTCGTATATAACACCAAACTGTCCTGCAGCTATCCCCTGTATCTTACTTTCCGATTCTATTCTATAAACATTACCTATATGTCTAATTTTGCCAAAGGTAAATTTTGGTGTATGCCTTATTTTAAATGCGATTTCCTTTGTATCAATAAAGTCATCGAAAATATTTCTAGTGATAAAATGAACTCTTTCTAGATTAAGACTTTTACTATATCGTATTTTTGATTTATAATCGTTGGAAACAAAAACAATATTTTGTTGAACATCTTTTTTTATCACAAACCAGGGACCACCACTTAAATACAATCCTTTGCGTTGGCCAATAGTGTAAAACCAATAACCTTTATGATTTCCTAATATTTTGCCTGTTTCCAATTCTACGATTTTGCCTAATTTTTCACCTAGATATCTTCGTATAAAATTGCTGTAATTGATTTTCCCTAAAAAACAAATACCTTGACTATCTTTTCGAAAAGCACTTGGTAAATCTTGTTTAGCAGCAATTATTCGTACCTCACTTTTCTGCAAATGTCCAATAGGAAACATTAGTTTTGATATCTGCAAATAATCTATTTGCCCAAGAAAATAAGTTTGGTCTTTCACTTTGTCGAAAGCAGTAGAAAGGTAAATTTCGTCGTTTATTTCAGTAGTAGTTGCATAATGACCAGTTGCAATTTTATCAAATTCATATCCCCACCTTTGTTCAAAGATTCCAAATTTTATAAGTTTATTACACATTATATCCGGGTTAGGAGTCAATCCTCTATGAACAGTATCAATAGTATAAGCAATTATATTTTCCCAATATTCCTTTTGAAGGGAAACAATTTCTATTCGACATCCATATTTTCGAGCAATAAAAGTAGTTATTTCTATATCTTCCTCTGAAGAGCAGTCAATGTATCCTTCATTATTTTCCATACCTATCTGGATATAAAAAATAACCGGATCATAACCCATATCTTTTAATTGATGGACAACAACCGAACTATCCACTCCCCCTGATACTAATGCTGCAATTTTCATCTTTTATCATATTAGATTTGGAACAGAAGAAATATAGTCTCTATTCCAGATCTAATATTTATTAATCTAAATTCGATTAAAATGGCAAATCGTCTTCTTCCTGCTCTATCGAAGGATTTATAATGTTTTCTTGGGTAGGATTTATCTCTATAGAAGATTCAAGAAAAGGAGATTTATTTTCCCCATCCAATTTACGATCTATACGCTCTAACAGTTCAATGTTGTCTACATATATCTCTGTTATGTATCGTTTGACACCTTGTCCATCGTCATACGAACGAGTGCGAATTTTACCCTCAATATAAATTTTTGAACCTTTATGAACGTACTTCTCAACAATTCCCACTAGTCCTTTTCTCCATACTACAACATTATGCCATTCTGTACGATCTGGAATTTGTATACCGTTAGCAGTAGTATAACCCTTTTCATTGGTGGCTAAAGAAAAATTGGCAACACCTCTTCCATCATCAAAATATCTTGTCTCAGGATCCTTACCTACATTGCCAACTAGAATAACTTTATTTACTGGCATAAAATACTAAAAATATTGATTGATTGATTGATTGATTGATAAAAATATTGATTGATTGAAGTGAAAGTTCAAGCTATCCTACTCAAAGGTAGAGATAAAACGATTGAACGGCAAAATTTTTCCCAAATAAAACTGCATTAATCGGTGAATAGGATACTTATCTATTTCCATCAATTTAACTTTCTTGAAAGTATCAAAACTATTAGGTATTCTTTTCATAAATACTTTGTAGAAATAAGCATACAGTATTCGATGAGACAAAATATGTTTTTGATTTTTCACAATTAATTCAAAATGATAGATATGTTTTTTTGGAAACCATAATCTGAATTGATCAGTATTGCTCAATTGTTGAAAATCCATTAAAATATCTGACTCTATCAAGGGAAATTCAAACAGATTTTGCCAGATTCCTTTCTCTTTCCTCATATTTAAATACAAATGATCAGAATCATGAATATGGAAGTAGTAAAAATAAATTTCTTTAATTTTTGTTCTATATTGTTTCACTGGGTACTGAACAACAGTATGATTAATATAAGCTAAACATACTGATTTGAAAGAACAAACGGTACAATCAGGAGATGAGGGAATACATTGTAGTGCTCCAAATTCCATTATTGCATGGTTGAATATTCTAGCTTTCGATTTATCCATCAATTGTATTGCTAATTCTGTAAAATGATTTTTCCCTTTTATCGTGTCAATAGGACAATCAATAGCAAATAAACGAGATAAAAAACGAAAAACATTGCCGTCAACTGTGGGATGAGGCATATTCCATGCGAAGGAAGTAATAGAAGATGCTGTATATTCACCAATTCCTTTTAGTTTCAGAATTGTATAATAATCTTTTGGAAATACTCCATTATATTTATCCATAATAGTTTTGGCTGTTCTATGAAGATTACGTGCTCTGGAATAATATCCCAATCCCTGCCAATATTTGAGTACTTCTTGTTCTTCTACTCCCGCTAAAGATTCTATATCAGGGAATCGTTTAATAAAACGGTTATAATATTTCAAACCTTGAGTAACACGTGTTTGCTGGAGAATGACTTCTGATATCCATATTTTATATGGGTCATAAATGCCTCTCCACGGCAAATTTCTTTTATGACTACTATACCATGTAATTAATTTTTTACTAAAAAAATTAAAATCTTTCATTAATTACACATTTTTATAAATGATAAAATAGAGACCTTACAATACAATGATGACAAAATTAGGTGCAAATATTATTTGTTGATAAAACATAAAAAAGTTAGAAATCATAATTTTTACCGATTTTTAGAATCATAACTAAAAATAGCAATAACTCATTATTTCATTTCTAATTAAATGTTCCATTCAGTATTTCCTTACTCTCAATAACTAAAAATAAAGATAAGAACAAATCATTAAGCATTACAAATCATATTAAATCATACTATTGTATGGCAACAAGGTATACCCATACTGATTTACTATTGTAGTAATTCATTTAAAAATTTCAGCTAAAAACGCCAACAAAAAATCTTGTGTATATCTTTTATATATGTCTGAATAACATGTATTCTGAATAACATGTGTTATTTAACACATGACTATCGCCTTTTTTTTATAAAAATCTACTTCTTTTCTATATCATATAGTTAGCCTAACTATATAAGTATGAATAATATATTCAATCAAATCTGCGATGAATGCCATATGATGAGACGAAATAGTGTAATAATGCCTAATGACTATCTACTGTATTAGTAAAATTTTTTTAAAGACCTATCAAGCAGTATTCAATATCTTAATAAAGCTGTATTTGTTTAATTGACTATAATCGACTATCGATGATTATATAAAATCAGTAAAATATTTATATTTGCCGAATGGTTTAGAACTATTACTGATTTTATTAAAAAAAGTATTTTTCTTGTGGAAAAAGTTGAAACCATTTAAGAATTCAGTTGGACTGGTAGACTGGTATATGAAATTTGATTTCATTCTATCACTACGAATGAAAAGTATAGCAACACTGTATAACTCTCAATAACTTACATATTTTCTTACGGAGAAGCCACTTTTCATACAGTTTAAATATTCATAATTCTTATGATCGCTCTTATGCAAGTGCCAATTCATCAATTATAGTAACAAAACGTGGAATGTACAACAATCTCAAATTTCTAATAGATTATTTAGATTATTGTGGCACAGCGAATGCTGCCTCAAGCAGTAAGTTTGATGCAAATGCCAATGTAGAAAACAAGAATATAGTTACACTTGTAGGAGAAGCTGCCCAAACGCAATTTTATACATTTGAATCGTCTTATTTTGAATGAACGTCTGAAAGAAATGTTCGGTAGAAGAACTGCTGATAAATATATAGAATTACTGAATAACCACTACACTTATAAAAATGACGAAACTAGTTTAGCCAATTACTGTACTAGCATAACCATGCATCCTTGGTTGATTGGTGGAACAATTTCCATAGGTAGCAACTCGAAAGCACCAAATAACCTTCGGTCATTCTGCGATGGATTTGTGAACATGGTCTTTATGGTTGCTAGTATGTTAAGCGGAGCTTGTGCTACTCCAGAATTCTTGATGTATATGAACTATTTCATCCGTTTGGAATACGATCAGGATTATTATTTGCATACTGATAAAGTAGTCTGTTTATCTGAAAAACAACGCACTGTTGATAAAGTTATTACCGACCATTTGGGACAAAATGTCTACTCTATCAATCAACCAAACGGAGTAAGAAACCTTCAGGCAATATTTTGGAATATTTCGTATTACGACCACTTTTATTTCAAATCTTTATTCGGAAACTTTGTATTTCCTGACAAAAGTTTTCCTGATTGGAAATCATTTAGTTGGTTGCAAAAGCGTTTTATGAAATGGTTTAATAAGGAGCGTACACGTTCTATTCTAACGTTCCCCATTGAAACAATGGCATTATTAACTAAAAATGGAGAAATGAAAGATAGAGAATACAGTGATTTTACTGCCGAAATGTATTCCGAGGGACATTCATTCTTCACTTACATAAGTGATAATGCCGATTCTTTAAGTAGCTGTTGCCGACTTCGAAACGAAATTCAGGATAACGAGTTCAGTTATACACTTGGAGCAGGGTGGTATTTCTACAGGATCAAAAAGTGTACTGACTATCAACTTGACCCTCTGCATCAACACGCTGTCGGCAAAGAGATACCATTTCAACCTTTTTTGGAAGAAATAATGGATTTGGTACATAAGGCACAGTTGACATATAACGAAAACTTGAAATATCTGAATGAAAAAGGAATGTTGCCCTTGTTTGATGCAGGTTATATTAGCCTTAACCGTCAATACTTGACCATAACTTGACCATAGGAGTGGAACGGTATAGTGGAAGCTACAGAGTTTCTGGGAATCGAAATAAATGACAATCTTAAATATGAAAATTTTGTTCAGCAAGTATTGATACTTATAAAGCGATACAACAAAAAATACCGGATAAAAGAAGTGATGTTTAACTGTGAAATGATTCCTGCCGAAAACGTAGGTGTAAAACATACCAAATGGGACAAACTGGATGGATATATTGTTAAGCGTAAATGTTATAATAGTTATTTTTATATTGTGGAAAACAGCTCTGTGAATATTATAGATAAGTTCCGCTTACATGGTCGCAGGGACATAGAACACCTGACAGGAGGTTCTGCCCTGCATTTGAATCTGGAAGAGTTTTTAGATAAAAAACAATACAAACAATTACTATATATAGCAGTACAGGAAGGATGTAATTATTTTACGTTCAATATACCAAATACGGTTTGTAACGATTGCGGACATACAGACAAATACAACCTGAAAATATGTCCTTCATGTAAAAGTCAAAACGTAGACTATTTGACTCGCATTATCGGATATTTGAAACGTGTCAGCAATTTTTCAAAAACTAGGCAAGAAGAGGCTAAACGGCGTCATTATGCTAAGATTCACAATTATGACGTAGTCTTTCAGGAAATCCCCGGAGAAGTAACCTTGGCTATTAATATTTCCAACTTGCCCAATTTTTTTGTAAAGGATGTCACAGCCCTACCTAATGACAGATATGGATGAAATATTAGATGAAGATATTCTCATAGAACTACTTAAAAAATACAGTAATGCTATTACTTGTGTCTGTTTTATGAGAGGTGATGTTTTGCCCCACAGGAAGTTGAAAAACTGTCAATTTTCCTTCATGAGATAACCAATAATTGCATTAAACGGCTTGGTATTCTGGTAAACAGCATTTGCCTGAAAACTTTGGTTTTCGACACTTTGATTTTATCAAGTTAGGCCTTTACATAAAACATTTAGGCGGATTGGACAGTACATCTACCAACCAACTATTTTACTGCATCGAAAACGAAACGATGGTAGACATGACAAGAATATTTTGTAAAAAATAATGAAAGGATATATTCAAATTTATACAGGTAACGGAAAAGGAAAGACTACTGCGGCACTTGGTTTAGCATTGAGAGCCACAGGAGCTGGTAAAAAAGTATTTTTTGCTCAATTTCTAAAAAGACAAATCTATTCGGAAATTAAAGCTTTGCAGCAATACATTCCCTTGATAGAGATTCGACAATATGGTTCGAATTACTTCATATACAACAAACCAACGCAGACAGACATAAATTCCGCGAAGAAAGGATTTCAAGAAATAACCGATACTATCTTTTCTGGTAAATACAATGTTATTGTACTTGATGAAGCCAATATTGCTATATTCTATAATTTTTTTTCAGTACAAGAACTGATTGAGATATTAAAGCAAAAACCAGAAGAAACCGAAATCATCATAACGGGTAGGTATGCTGTCCCTGAGCTAGTAGAAATAGCCGATTTAGTAACGGAAATGAAAGAAATAAAACATTATTACAACAAAGGGATTAAAGCCCGATTAGGAATAGAATATTGAAAATATTCGAAATCTGCCAAATATACTTTGTCAGAAAATGTATGTAGATAATAAACAATCTTAGTATATGCCACCAATTAAAACTTTCCCATTTTTCGAATTTTTTAATTTTTTACTTTATATCAATTCCTATTTCTACCAAACTGCTAAATATTGATTTGAATAAAAGCTCCATAGTATAAAAATGTTTTTTACGTTATTATTCTTATCGAGCAATATACTTACTTTTACTCTCCATGAAACTTACAATTATAATTAGCTATTATAAGCTATTCTTTTACTTTTTTAATTGAAATGGAATCGTTTGAAAATCACGGACTGTCGTACAATTATAAACTATGAAAGAGTTCTGTACAATACAACTACTTTCGATTGATGAAATATACATGAAATAGAGTAATCCAGAAGACTTTCTTTAATCCGGCTTGACGATACTTTTGTAAAAAGTAGAGTCGAGTTAGTGTGCTTTTCGTTTCTATTTGGCGTTTACTATGGCAAACTCATGTCTTTTCTCCTTTGTTTATTCATATAAAGCATTGAGTTCAAAAGAGCTTTTAGCTGATTTATCATCCATTAAAAGTTAAAAATATGCGAACGCACAACCTCGGCTATCTGCACATTGATAACCAGCGTGAATTGAAAAAAGTCTGTGAAAAATATTGAGCAGGCAACGTTAGTATCGATATAAATTGCTGCAAATTTCTGCAAATAGACAAACGAATTCTTCAAGAGAAGAACTGGGAGATACAACAAAAAATAGATATTAGTAGCCTAATTCCCACAAACAATTTTTCTTACTATTATGATCAGTTACGTATTGGATACTAGTTTAATTGTCGAAAATATCTCTTCACGCTTTATCTCGTTCATACAAGAACAAAAGAAACATTTTACAAAAAAATATTCTTCAAAAGAACTAAAAGAGGCCTACTACTTAAATTCCAAGCCTAAATTCTTTTCATCATTCGAAGATGATATAGTTTATATCGAAAAATTTGCAGAAAAACTACATCATATTGAGTTTCAGATATTTAGTGATAAATATGGTAATGTTACCCATTTGTATGAACAGGAATACTATTCCATACAACACAAAAGTCAGAAAATAACAGAAGAAAGTCCGTCACCTTTCATTAGGTCCGAACTATGTCAAAAAATGGGTAAGGAAACGGTAGGAGCAATCCGAACCGTAGATTACATTGGTGCAAGAAGCATTGAATTTTTAGCCAATAAAAATCAGAATTTCTTCTTTTGGGAAATGAATATTCGTTTACAAGTAAAACATCCCAAGGCACTGAAGAAGTATTAGGTATCAACTTGGCAAAGGGATAAAAAAATTGCCGAAGAACAAATTTTATTCATAAAACAAGAAGAAGTGAAACAATATGAACATACTATATGAACTATATATTTGTGTCAACAATACAGAAATGAATTTCATTCTTTCGCCTAGGCACAATTTAAAGGATTCATCAGTCTAAATGGAAAATTGGTATTCGCATAGATAACCATTTGTACAAATGGTTACACAAAATAACCACAAACTATGATCTAATGATCAATAAACACTAATAATATGGGAAGAAAAACAGACCATATGCCATCAAACTTCTGATATAATTATTGTACACGAATATAGAATCGCCGATGTAAAACGATGTAAAAAACAATATCAATTATCCAAAAAAATATTATTGATGCTCCCGCATTCATCGAGATAAAAATATAATACCAACTTTATAGAAAAGTATGCAAAAAAACTAAAAAACAGAATGGATATTAAAAATAAAAATACAGAAAACATCGCATTGATAATGCTGATTACAAGCAGGTGATACTAGAATTGTAATTGAGGCAATGAAAATGCAAACTGTTACAACAGTAACAAGTGAATGTGTGGTTACAGGAAATATTAGTAGCTGAAGGTGTAAAGTAGTAAATTCAAGTCAACTATTGATTCGTCTGGATTTAAATGAGAATAGCCCAAAAGTAAATTATGATATATGAAGAATTATGCCAATTGCTTGGTAATAAAAATAAGTTAAAAAAAATAAGTAAGGAAGCTGAACGAATACAGAAGCAGTACAAATCACTTAGTGAAGATGCACCTGGATTTCCTTCAGGGGAAGTACAGGAATATAATGGCATCGTACGCCATGTCATAAAAATACTATATGCTCACTCAGAAGTAACCATTTCTAAAATAATATTTATAACCCGCAAAGTATATGACAGATGTGATTATATTGTTATATCGAGCAAAGAAACAGGAATTGGAATTGATATTAATTTAGCTTATTCTACAGCTGAATTTACGGTAATTGAGGAAGAAGGAGCTGTAAATATCCTATATCGTCGAACAGACAAAGAAACCAAAAGAAAAGCAATTGACAAATATTGTAAAAACTTTGCAAATCCTTATCCTCATAAAAGTGAGGAGCTGGAATGTACCAACGAAATTATCCTACCTAACCATACACGTATAAAACTAATACAGGTCATTAGAGAAAAATGGCAAAAAACAAAATCCAATCAAATCCTCCTAAAAAAGCACGTAAAATCCCATTATAAAATGTATGAATCTTATGTATGATTTTTTCACTAAACAAAGTAGTGCATCCACTATGTTATACTTATGCCTGACTGCTTTCACCGGCGTAATACTCGGAAAACTTGAGATTAAGGGGATTAAACTGGGTATTGCAGGAGTATTGTTCAGTGGCATATTTATTTCTCATTTCGGAGTCCCAATAGATTCACATATACTATATTTTATCCGCGATTTCGGACTAGTATTGTTTGTTTACAGCATTGGATTAAGCATGGGACCTCGCTTCTTTACTTCATTCAAAAAAGACGGACTGATATTAAACCTTTTGGCTATTGGTGTGGTGTTGGGAGGCTTCGGAATAGCATGTTTGATTTACTATTTTACGGACCTATCATCTGCAGTTATTGTCGGCACTTTATGCGGTGCCGTAACTAATACTCCTAGTCTTGGTGCAGCTCAACAAGTACTAGCGGAACAAGGAGCAGGGGACATCATTGTTTCCGAAACAGGTATGGCCTATGCTATTGCTTATCCTTTTGGTATTTTAGGAATCATCATCACTATGCTATTGATTCGATTATTTTTCAAGATTGACGTCAATGCTGAAATTGAAAATTACACTAAAACATCAGATAAGGCCAAGATGAATTTGCAAAGTGTGGAAATTACAGTATCCAACCACAATCTACTCGGGAAAAATATTGATTATATCAAGCATATTATTGATAAGGAATTAGCTATTTCCCGTATTATACGTAATGGAGAGTCTTTCATAGCTACCGATGCGGAAATCCTTCAAGAGGGAGACATTATTTGTGGTGTTTCATCACAAAATCTTATAAATAATCTGGAGATTAAAATAGGGAAATCCAAAATTGTCAAAAGCAAAGAAGGCATACCTGGTCCTCTGAGTATAATAAACGTATTGCTCACCAATCAAAAACTTTCAGGTAAAACAATTGAACAAATCGGGATATACCGCCGCTATCCGGCAAATATAACCCGTATATACCGGTCAGGGATAAAAATTCTGCCAACGTTGAATACTACATTGGAGCTAGGTGATACGATTCGGATTGTTGGAAAACAAGAAATCTTAAATGATGTAAAAAAAGAACTAGGTAATTCTATCAACGAATTAGCCAAACCCAATATAATTTCAATTTTCCTCGGAATATTTGTAGGTATTTTACTAGGAAGCCTTCCAGTTTTCATTCCTGGAATTCCAGCACCTGCCAAACTCGGATTAGCTGGCGGTCCCCTTCTAGTAGCAATACTGTTAGGATACAAAGGACATATTAGCAAATTAAATTTCTACATGACCCCAGGTGCTAATCTTTTTATGCGTGAATTGGGTATTATTCTATTTCCTTCCTGTGTAGGTTTACTGTCAGGCGAAAAGTTTGTAAAAACTATTCAAAACGGAGGTTGGCAATGGATGCTATACGGTATTGCAATAACACTCATACCTATTTTAGTCGTTGGTATTATCGCTAGGTTACTAAAAATAAATTACCTAAAAATATGTGGTTTTATTTCCGGTTCTATGTCTATGCCTCCATTAGAGTTTGATAACAGTATTGTCCCCGTTCAAGCACAGGCCGCCGCGTATGCTACTGTATATCCAATAACAATGTTCCTAAGAGTGTTATTTGCACAGATTTTTTGTCTTGTCCTAAAATAAGTTGATAGAATATCAATTCTAATTCAGTCAAATATTACATATGCAAGTTTTTATTTCTGTTATTTAAATCTGATAGTTTTTTATACAATATTCTCTCAGTCAACAGTTAACAGTTAACAGTTTCAGTAGTAATCAAAAAAATAAATAAACTCATTATTTATAAGTATTAGCACTAAGTAAGACATCAACTACATACAATTGGCTTAGCATTATGTAAACTAAACCAACAGCTAATCAAATTAAGACATTCCATCATACAATGTTTGGGAAAAGGCAGTGATGTAATTACATACATCTGTTTTCCACGAAAACAAGCGTTTATATACCTATACTTAGGTCGTTTTTCATTAAAGAGCGATGTATTTCTCCTTTTGCAACTTAGAGGTTACAAAATCATCCTAATACAATATACTTATCTTGTATATGCCAAGTAAGACATATAAACCCACAAATTCTACTCTTGTGTATCATTTGTTTGAAACAAAAGTCACCTTAACTCAGATTAAAAAACAGATTGACCCATCTAAATACACCCTAATAACCTAAACTTTCCCATCCATCCATGTATATCTCTGAACGAAAATAGAGATACAAAAGCCTACAACCTTATTTATTTATTCCTCCTGCAATTGCAAGTTCTTTTATTGCTATTAATCAATTTCAGGAAAACATCAATTTCCACTCATCCTTCTCAGATATTACACAAAAAAAGGGAATCTTAACTCCGAAGTTAAGACCTAACATTTTAAATTCCCAAGGGGACGTTGTTTCTTATGAATTCAGATCGGAATCGATATACAATTGGTAGAAATTTAATACAATTTTTATATTGAGAAAAAACATAAAATTTTATAAAAATGCTTCTTTTTGTTGCTTGTTTATCATCATTGTCAATGATGAACAATCTAAAATCAATACATTAAAAAACATCACTTTATTTCTTAGTGATCCATCTGGGGCTCGAACCCAGGACCCCATCCTTAAAAGGGATGTGCTCTACCTACTGAGCTAATGAATCCATAAATAAAACAAGACATTAAAATGTCACGAGGCATATCATTAGACTTTGCTTTAGACTTTAGAATCAGAAGCCCAAAGCGAATTTATATCAAATATTAAACAAAATAATTGACAAAAGATATATTCTTTAAAAGAAGATCTCTTTTTATAACGACAATTAGATAAATAATTATCAAAATTGTGTTGAATGCAAGATGGAACCAACAATTATATATGGGGACAAAATACGACACAGCATATAAACCCAATGCAAGACAAGTATAAAAACCGATAGATTTTAAATCATATCGGATAGGATAGTATTTCTGTCCAATAAAATACGAAAGAAGCATAATAAATCCATCTCCTGTAAATCCTGCCCATGCACAGGCCCTATAGCTATAAATAGGAATAAAAAAAATATTGACAACAATGAGTATGACAAAAGCAATAGTGGAAAAAATAGCTCCCCAATACGTTTTATCCACTAGTTTATACCATACTGAAAGGTTAAAATAAACAGCAAAAAATAACTCCCCCCACAAAACAATAGGAACAATTCTCAAAGCTCCAAAATATTCAGGAGCAATTAAATATTTAATTATGTCAAGATACAACACAACTCCTAAAAAAACCAACAACCCAAAAATGATAAAATACTTCATTACATCAGCATACAATTGTTTAGCATCTTTTTCCTTGCTTTTTTCAAAAAAGAAAGGTTCATATGCATAACGAAATGCTTGGGTAAACATCATCATTATAAGTGCTATCTTAAAACAAGCACTATAAACACCCAATTCATCAAACATTGGCAAACTACCGGAATAAAATGCAGGAAACATTAACTTATCCACTACATGATTACTTACTCCAGCAATCCCCATAATTACTAAAGGAAAGCAATAATGAAACATCCCTTTTGCCAAAGATACATCAAACCTATACTTAAATCCAATTAATTCAGGCAAAAGACAAAGTATTTCAATAAAAGTTGCCAACAAATTGGCAATGAAAACATATCCCAACCGAAAATTATCTTTCCAAAACCATGTAATCAGAGAAGGACTGTGTTTATTTATCTGCGGACAAATCACAAGAAATAAAATACAAAAAAATGTATAAAGCACTACATTTAGCAATTTCAAAATTCCAAATTTCAAAACTCTTTTTTTATAACGCAAATAGGCAAATGGAATAGCACTGAAAGCATCCATACTCAATACAACAATAACTATACGAATATATATCCCAGGTATTTTGCTACTCCATAAATAGGTTCTTAAAAAAGAGAAAAAACTCAAAAAGCAGATTAAAAACACCAATACAATAATACTAACGGAAATAAGAGTAGTAGAA
Source organism: Candidatus Azobacteroides pseudotrichonymphae genomovar. CFP2 (assembly GCF_000010645.1). Classification (NCBI taxonomy): domain Bacteria; kingdom Pseudomonadati; phylum Bacteroidota; class Bacteroidia; order Bacteroidales; genus Azobacteroides (SeqCode); species Azobacteroides pseudotrichonymphae (SeqCode). Next base: position 455,459 of record NC_011565.1, on the reverse strand, counting down.
TAAACTGTGGCAGGTAAATATTTATCGGTTTGATTTGCAAAACGAAAAAAGCCAGTTTCCATTCCAAAAGTAAGAACAACAATAATCAATGCTGCATATGCATAAAGATTAGTCATTATACCAAAATCGCTCTTGGCAAGCGTATGAGTAAAAAGAACAGTAAGTAACCAATTCATCATTTTTGATGCTATGGCACTTCCTCCATAAATGAAACTATCCTTTGCTAAGGATCTTACTCCATGCATAATTATAAATTAAAAAAGTATTCCCTGTTTTTCAGAAATGGGACGTCCAAAATGCATATACGCCAATGGAGTAACTTCTCGCCCACGAGGGGTGCGTTTAATAAAGCCTTCCTTAACTAAAAAAGGCTCGTAGACTTCTTCAATAGTACCAGGATCTTCGCCCAAAGCAATCGAAATAGTAGTTAGCCCAACTGGGCCACCATTAAATTTATCCATAATAGTCAATAAGATTTTATTATCAATTTCATCCAATCCATATTTATCAATATTCAAAGCTTCTAAAGCAAAACACGCAATGGATTTCTCAATTTTCCCATTGCCTTTCACTTGTGCAAAATCACGAACACGTCTCAATAACGCATTGCAAATACGTGGAGTTCCTCTACTTCTAGAAGCAATTTCAAAAGCAGCACTATCATCACAAAGAACATTTAAAATAGTTGCCGAACGCTTAACAATGGATGTAAGTGCCTCTACATCGTAATATTCTAAATGCAAATTAATACCAAAACGCGTTCTTAATGGAGAAGTTAATAAACCGCTTCGAGTAGTTGCTCCTACCAAAGTAAAAGGTTCAATTTCAATCTGAATGGAACGAGCACTAGCCCCCCTATCTATCATAATATCTATTCGATAGTCTTCCATTGCAGAATACAAATATTCTTCTATCAATGGACTTAAACGATGAATTTCATCAATAAAAAGAACATCATTTTTCCCCAAAGAAGTGAGTATTCCAGCCAAATCACCTGGCTTATCTAATACAGGACCGGAAGTAACTTTAAACCCTACATTCAATTCATTAGCAATAATACTGGATAAAGTAGTTTTCCCTAATCCAGGAGGACCATGCAGCAAAACATGGTCAAGGGCATCCCCACGTAATCGTGCGGCTTGAACAAATATCTTTAAATTCTCAATAATCTTATCTTGTCCACCAAAATCTTTGAAAAACAAAGGACGCAAAACATTTTCAAATTCTTTTTCATTCTCACTAAGTTGATTAGAACGTATGTTATAATTATCCATATTGATTGACTGAAAAGATTATTCTATCTATTACAATACCAAAATTAGTACTTATTCAAACTCATTATTTCCCTCTCTATACAACCCAGAATTAGGTGAAGGTTGCTAGGAATGTACACACGAAACCCTGCAGTTGACATAGAAAAACAACTCTTGTAACCCATTAGTCCAAGTATTTCTACTGACACTCATCAATATCGTAATAGCTTCAGACAACCACGACGATTTTCTACAAATTTACTCCTAGCATGTAGAATTGAGTTTTCGCCTAGCATGGTAAGAATCAATAATAATCTGTAAAAACAAAAGACAAAATGTTTTCTTATTTTCAAGGTATTTCTCTTCCAAAATCAAGAAATAGAGTCTAGACGCGCAAAAAACCATTTTTCACTCCTAAGTTATTAAGCTCAAATATCTTTTCATCATCCCCTATCAGCAGTTATCCCAGCTACCCAATAGCCTTTATTAACATATTTATTCAAAACTTTCCTATCTACTTTAATCCAATTTGCTTTATCGAAAGTATGTTCATATCTCATGAAGCACCATTAACTCTCCTCGCAAATTGTACTATTTATTTTGATAAAGTCAAAAGCTCGCTGAAAACTACATTACAAAATCCATCGAGAATTAGCTTAGGAAAACAAGCAACCTCGCCCTCATAATAGGCTTAGCCTTTATTGGCAAAATTTTACACAAATCTGGTTTCAATCATTTGTATATTTCTTACCGTCCTTCTTTTCATTTTTTATTGACCCTTCATCTTCTTATAGTAAATACATCGCCAAAAGCGAAGTAGCTATTATAAAAATCGATTTTGTAACAAAAAACTCCCATATTTCAAATATTTCTCCTCTTATCTCTTTAAAAATCTGGACTATTCCCATGCCAAAGCACTTGCTCCCAATATGGCTGCTTCCGCTCCTTTAAGTTGAGAAAGGAGTATTCTCGTTTTACCAGCAAATGCTTTCATCACGTTGTCATCAATTGCCTTTTGCAAAGGGTCTAATAAATAATCACTTGCATGAGATAATCCTCCAAACAATATTATAGCCTGTGGACTAGAAAAAGTAATAAAATCACAAAATGTTTCTCCCAGAATTTTCCCTGTAAAATTAAAAACTTCAATGGCTAATTCATCTCTCTTTTCTGCTGCTTCAAATACGTCTTTGGAGGTAAGAGGACGATGAACAATTTCTCTTAATAAGGAATATCTACCAGGATTTAATTCCAAATACTCTCGTGCAGTTCTCGCCACTCCTGTGGCTGAAGCGTATGCTTCTAAACAACCATTGCGACCACATCCACAAGGACGACCATTACGTCTAACCACTATCATATGCCCTAATTCACCCGCCATACCATCATGACCAATGACCAAACTTCCATTGGCAACGATTCCACTTCCTACACCTGTACCTAAAGTAATCATAATAAAATCCTTCATTCCCTTGGCTACTCCATAGACCATTTCACCAAATGCTGCAGCATTAGCATCATTAGTCAACCTACATGGTAAATCAGTTTCTTCAGTAATCATTTTTGCTAAAGGAACAACAATCCCATTTGCCCAAGAAATATTAACGGCATTTTCAATAGCACCTGCATGCATATTACCATTTGGTGCACCAATACCGATAGCTTTAATTTCACCATTCAAATTGTTTTTGGTTACTAGTCCCTTAATAGCAGTGCTTAAAACTTTAGCATACTCCTCTCCTGTAGAGTAGTTTCCTGTAGGAATATTATCTTGAAAAAGAATAGTTCCTCGTGCATCTACTATTCCAAAAGCTGTATTAGTGGCTCCCATATCCACACCAACTACATAAAGTGCACTCATAGCATTTATTTATTTTAGATTAATTTGTTGTTATCTTATCTTAATAAGATACTGTTAAAGGTAGTAAAAACTCTAATTGTTAATTATAATTCCTTAAGGAAGAGTTGCTGAAAGGTCTCACGATAATGCAGTATACTAAATACTAATGTAGTATACTAAATACTAGCGAAAATCAATATATTTAACACACAATAAATAGGTTACACTGTAAGATGTAAGAATAATGAATAGATTTTTTTTTAAAACACTAAACACAAGAAAATTGCATTCAGAATTTGCTGAAAAATAAATCAATAAGAAAATATCTTTAATTGATAATCAATAAGTTGAACGCATTAACATATAAAATATGTTAATTTTAATTTTATAACAGTCTTTTTATTGAGTTTTTTATCTACCTTCTCTCCTTCTGGTTTGGAAGAAAAGTCTCAAACCCTGAGAAAGAGAGAAAGAAGAGATCCCAAGGTAGGTTTTTTTCGAATGAATGTGCGTATTGCCATTTATTAATGTAATGGTAAGGGCGAAGGATTTACTAACAGTGTTTTTTTGAGTCTGTTGAGAACATTTGTGTATACGATACATAGGGATGTATCGTTGGGGTATTTTGGTGTATCGGTGTGTCGTATAATGCTGCTGCATAAAACAGTAGCGTTTGACTGAAATGGAAATTACTTGTGTATGATATGGTAAAATGGATAGCCTTTTAATAGGGGGTAGAGTTGTTCAAAGTTTACGTTCATTGTCCTTTTGTCTCCTTTTCACTTTTTACCAACAATGATTCAAACATGAAAAGTAAAAATCATTCTCCTGTGGTATTTGTATTAAATTTACTCGTAGAATGGTTTACAACTCTTAATAGAGAGTATGTTGTAACAAATGAAAAAACTAATAATAAAAATTAATTATGACAACAACATTTTTCGGAAGTTTTCTTGGTACCATATGCGGGATGATCATCTGGCATTATATCAAGGTCGGAAAGTTTCACGAACATCGTGAACAATTTGATGCATTCAAGACTACATTAAATCGTGAAATTGAATGGATTAAGAACAATCTTACCAAGATACTTTCAAATCAAAATAAGTGGTGTAACAAAGAAGACAAGTAAGAGGCTTAACACAAGTTAAGCTTATAGCTTGATTGTTATTGTTAATAACAAATTCACATAGGTCTTAATTTTTCGCTGAAACTTACTCATAACAGAGAAGAGAAGAAAACGGGATAGGAAGGGGAGAGAGTGGGGAATGGAATACATAATTGGAATAGCCAACAGGGGATTCCACATCCTCTCTTGCTCTTAATTGTTCGTTAGGCAAATTCGTGTACTGATAAGTAATCAATACATGAAAGAGGAATCCTATATATATGTATATGTAATATACTCTTAAGATTCAGCAACACTAGCCTTTACAGCCTGAATAACAGCACTGGAAAATCCTTTTGATTCTAACTGATTTAATCCTTTAATGGTAAGTCCTCCAGGGGTAGTTACTTTATCTATTTCTACTTCAGTAGGCTGCTTATTTTCGTCCAATAAAACAGCTGCTCCAAGCATTGTTTTTACTGCCAATTCTTGCACCTCCATCGGATAAAATCCCAATTCAACTCCTGCAGAAACGACAGCACGGATATATCGAAAACAATAAGCAATACCGCATGAAGTTATAGCTAATCCAGCCGATATTTTTTCCTCATCTAATAAAACAGCATTTCCCAATTCACTAAATATTCTTAGTACTAACTCTTCCTGTTTAGAAGAAGCATTACAAGAGGCTATCAATGTCATACTTCTTTTTACAGCAATTGCTGTATTAGGTATTACACGAAAAACGGCTGGCAAATCTTCTCCCTTAGATTTCTTTAGCATCCGATTAATATCCGCTATATTTACACTCGCAGCTATTGAAATTAGAATTTGTTGAGAATAATTCATTGTTTCCTTGATATCTTCAATTACTTTATTAACCAGCCATGGTTTTACTGCCAAAAGAACAACATCTGATTCTCTCACGCTATCATAATTTGCCAATGATATACGAATAGATGAATTAAATTCTTGCAAAGAATTTAAAGAACATACAGAGATATCAACAACAGTAATATCCTCAGCCCGAAATACACTCCCATGAACCAATCCGCGCACTATAGCACTTCCCATATTTCCACCTCCAATAACAGTTATTCTTATTCTCATAATAACAATCCATTCTAATTATATTAAAATTTATCTTAACAAAACCCGACAAAAACGATCCAAAAATTCGTCTGCTAATTCTTTATTTAAACACAAAGGGGGTAATAAACGAAAGACATGCGCTCCAGTAGCACCGGTAAATACTTTCTGTTCAAATAATAATTTATCCCGCAAAGGCTCAATAGGCTCTTCAAATTCAATTCCAATCATCAATCCCAACCCTCGAACCTCTTTTACCTTAGGAAGTTTTTTTAGCTTGTCCATTAAATACCGGCCAACCCTGTCAGAATTCATTACTAGATTTTCTTTCTCCATTACATCCAAAACAGCAATGCCCGCCATACAAGCCAAATGATTGCCACCAAAAGTAGTACCTAACTGTCCCATAACAGCTGCAAATTTAGGAGAAACCAATACTCCAGAAACAGGAAACCCATTCCCCATACCCTTGGCAACAGTAATCAAATCAGGGCGAATACCTGCATATTGATGTGCAAAAAAACGCCCCGAGCGTCCAAACCCAGATTGTATTTCATCTAATATCAAAACCGTATCAGTTTGATCACAAACAATACGCAAATCCTGAAAAAATTTAATATTAGGAACTATTACCCCACCAACACCCTGAATACCCTCTATAATTACAGAAGAAACATCGCCTTGCCCCAATTCCTCCTTAAGACTATCCGTATCACCCAAGGATAAAAAAACTACTTCTGATACTCCATCAATAGACGACCAATACCGAGAAATATCTGTTACTCTAACAGTAGCAGAAGTCCGACCATGAAAGGATTTTCGAAAAGCAACAACTTTTTTTCTTCTATTATGAAAAGCAGCTAGCTTTAAAGCATTCTCATTAGCTTCAGCTCCAGAATTAACCATAAATAAAGAATAGTCTGGATACGCTGAAACATTTCCTAATTTTTCAGCATATTCATCCTGCAACGAAATAAGTACTGAATTAGAATAAAACCCTATCTTATCTATCTGTTGTTTAATTCTCCTTACATATTCAGGATGAGAATGTCCAATAGAAATAACAGCATGACCACCATAAAAATCTAAATATTCAACTCCGTCTCTATCATAAATTTTACATCCCTGAGCTTTAACTGGCTCAATATTCCAGCGAGGATAAACATTTAATAATTTCATATTACCAATTATAAAACAACATTTTCATTAAAGGTGAAATTACAAAAAATAATCCTTTATCCTCCGATAAAAAAGACGTAGGATGCTAAAATACTTACTTATTTCCAAACTATTTATGTAAAGGTAAATTCCAAAACTATAAAAATCGATTACGCGGATGATGCTCAATTATTTCACTTCGCAGAAAATGTATTTCAAGATGAGTATAAATCTCAGTAGTCGTAATATTTTCATGCCCCAGCATTGCTTGTATAGCACGTAGATTTGCTCCCCCTTCAAGGAGATGCGTGGCAAAAGAATGCCGAAAGGTATGAGGACTAACATTTTTCTTAATCCCTGCCTGAACAGTACAACCCTTTACTAAATAAAAAACCATTACCCTGGAAAGTCTTGTACCTCGTCGATTTAAGAAAATAATATTCTCAAATTCCTTTTCTATGGATGAACGTTGTCTATCAATTAGATATAATTGAATTTCTTTGATAGCAGAATTTGAAATGGGGACAATACGTTGTTTATTTCCTTTTCCATTTATTTTCAAAAAACCTTCATCTGGGAAAAAATCAGAAAAAGACAACTTAACTAATTCCGAAATACGTAACCCACAACTATATAGTGTTTCTATAATGGCTCTATTACGTTGTCCATTTGGCTTTGACAAGTCAATAGTCGCAATAATACTATTTATTTCATTTACGGTGAGAAATTCAGGGAGTTTTCTTCCAACCTTAGGAGATTCCAAATATTCAGTTGGATTATTGGTAATTTGATCTTCCAATTCAAGAAAATAATAAAACGATTTTATTCCAGAAATAATCCGAGCTTGTGAACGAGGATGTATTCCCATTTCACACAACGTTGTAAACATTTTCTGCAAATCACTCAACTCCACATTCAAAAGATCTTTACCAATACTATCAAGATATTTTAATAATTTCTCCAAATCAGACATATAAGCATTTACCGAATTGTGAGAAAGTGCTTTTTCTAATAATAAATACATACGGTAAGACTTAATTAAAGAAGAATTATCCATCTCTGATAAAATAAAGCTATATTTGTATGTTTTTTCTATATAAAAATATAAATATCTGTTTGAGAAACAATATGAAAATACAAATCATCAATGGTCCAAATCTTAATTTGCTTGGAAAACGTGAACCGGATGTATATGGTAGCCTACCTTTTGAGTCTCACTTAGAAAATTTAAAAAATAAATATCCTTATATAATTTTTGACTATTACCAATCAAATATAGAAGGAGAAATCATTAACAAAATACATGAAGCAGGTCCCTCTTGTAATGGAATCATACTGAATGCGGGAGGCTATACACATACTTCCATCGCTATTTACGATGCAATTAAAGCAATTAATACACCTGTTATAGAAGTACATATATCAAATGTCTACGCAAGGGAAGCATTTCGGCACCAATCATTGATAGCAAATGCTTGTAAGGGAGTAATCAGTGGCTTTGGAATTGAATCCTATCGTCTGGCAATTGAAGCAATAATGGGAATGTGAATTCATTAGAGGATTACATATTAAACCACATTGACAAAGAAAGTGAATTACTTGCCCGACTATATAGAGAGGCCCATGTCCGCTTATTGAATCCGCGTATGCTCTCCGGACATCTACAAGGACGTATCCTGAAAATGCTTGCGCGTATGTGTAGGCCCAAAAAAATTCTAGAGATAGGGACTCATACAGGATATGCCACTTTGTGTTTGGCAGAGGCTCTTCCAGAAAGTGGAGAAATACACACGATTGAAAAAAACGATGAAATGGAAGACTTCATCATGCAACAATTCAATCAATCATCCTTCAAAAAAAATATATATTTGTACATTGGTGATGCTTTAGAAATTATTCCACAAATAAATGGAATGTTTGATATGGTTTTTATTGATGCAGATAAGCGTTTATATAATGAATATTACGATTTAATATTCGACAAAGTTAATGCAAATGGCATTATCCTCGCAGATAACACTTTATGGAATAGAAAAATATTAGGGAAACCACATCCAAATGACAATCAAACTATTGGTATTCTAGCATTCAACGAAAAAGTTAAACAAGACAAAAGAGTAGAAAAAGTTATCCTACCTATACGAGACGGCCTAACAATCATCCACAGACTTTAAAAACCAGAAATTAATACTCTTTGCAAAAAAAATTATGATTGTCAGTTATAATTTTTATACATTCGTCAAGCTGAGAAGTACTTGCTAAGCATATTCAATGACGATATTAAAAAAAATCAGGAATAAATCGCTATTACTAGTGATGGTTGTTGGCGTTGCTTTATTCTCTTTTATTATAGGAGATTTTCTTCGCTCGGGATCCGCTTTTATCAATCAAAAGAAGGAAAACATTGTAGTAATAAACGGGGAGGCTATTAATTGTCAAGATTACCAAACAAGAGTAGAAGATTATATTAATAATGCTATTAGAAATAATAATAATCAACCATTAACAGATGACGAGCAGTACCAAATCAAACAAATGATATTGAATGAAATGATAGATGATATCCTTCTTTTCAAAGAAGCTAAAAAGTTGGGATTAGTAGTTAGTAAAGAAGAATATAAAGATTTAGTAATGGGAGATAATATTTCTCCACTTCTGCAACAAATACCAAGTTTCCGAAATCCAAAAACTAAAAAATTTGATAAAACAGCTTTATTACATTTTCTCCAAAATATAGAAAATGAAGATTATTCTACAGAACAATCTTCCCGGTTGATGTCCATAAAAAAAGCTTGGTTAGCAATAGAAAAACAAATCATCAAAGAACAATTGAAGAAAAAATTTAATACACTCTTTACCTATTCCATCCTTACTAATGTCTTAGAAGCAAGGGCATTTTACGAAGAAAAAAAAATAAACGTTGATTTTGATTACGTTGCACAATCCTATAATTCTATTCCCGATAGAGAGGTAAATGTGTCGGATATCGAGATCCAAAAACGATACAATGAATGTAAAAATCTTTATAGACAAAAAGAAGGGGCATTAGTGGATTTTATAGCATTGAATATAGTCCCTTCAAAAAAAGATTACCAAATGATAGAAAATAAACTCAAAGAGCTAAAAAAACAATTGGAATCTTCTAAAAATATTGCAGAGATTATTCAAAGTAATCCAGATATTCTCTATACGAATGCTTACATAACTTACAACAATTTAAATGAAAGTCAGAAATTCCTTATAGAGAAAAACCATGCAGTTGGTACAGTAGGAATACCTATATTAGTAAATCAAACTTTCAATTTGTATAAGTTTGAAGGAATGAAAACCGCACCAGACTCTATCAAATTGAACGCAGTGATGATACCTTCTTCCATGGAAGAAATTAAACTCAAACATTTAAGTGATAGTCTAATTCAAGTTGTTAAAAAGGGTACCCCTTTTTCAGATATGGCATCAACTCTTTCTAAAGGAAAAACAACTGGAGAATTGGGTTGGATGACTGAATCTCAATTAATATCTCGATTAGATATTCAATTCAAGGATAAAATATTGACAGCAAAAATCAATGAGCCGGTTGTTATAAAATCCAATATAGGTATATTTTTAGTACAAGTATTAGAAAAAACAAAACCTATAAAGAAGTATAAGATTGCTAATATTCAAATACAAGTTGTTCCAAGTCAAGAAACGAAAACACGCTTATACAACAGATTTATTCAGTTTATTTCCTCCAATCATTCAATAGCAGATTTAAGAGAAAATGCAAAATCTTCAGGTTTTAGTATTCAAACAGATGTAGAAATATCTAAAGACCAAATTAATATTAACCATATTCAAAATACACGACAAATTGTGCAATGGATATTTAATAACAAGAAAGGAGCCATCTCCGATATTTTCGAATGCCAAAATAGCGAATACTTCGCAGTAGTTGCCATTAAAGAACACCTGCGAGAAGGCTTTCGACCATTGAAATCCATTTCTAGTGTTCTAAAAAGAAACTTGATTAATGAAAAAAAAGCACTGAAGTTAATTTCTGATCTCAAAGTAAAAAAATTAAATACCTTAAAACAATATGCAGAGGCAATGAACACCACTCCACAATCAGTTCAATCTGTAAATTTCGCTACCTCTTACATATCCGGTATCGGAAAAGAACCCATACTAAATGTCAAAGTACCAGAGGCGCCTATAAATCAGATTTCAGGACCATATGCAGGTAAAAATAAGATATACGTTCTTTATATTACTAACAAGAACATTAGCAAAGAACCTTATGATACTAAGTGTTTTCTAAAACAGGCACAAATACAAAACATGCGTTGGATATGTCAAATCATCCAATCTCCTGAATTTTTAAGAGAAAATATAAAAATAGACAATTATTTCAATCGTTTCTTCTAAAAAACCTTTACTAGGAAATACACAAGACGAACTCAAACATTTGATTGTCAAATGTAATATGCCTACGTTTACAGCCAAACAAATTGCTAATTGGTTGTACAAGAGGAGAGTATCTTCTATTGAAGAAATGACAAATATCTCATTACTACATCGCAAACAATTAAATGAACATTACTATATAGGGAAAAAAGAATACTTGTATAAGCAAAAATCTATGGATGGAGCGATCAAATATCTATTCTCTATCAACAATAGACATTTTATAGAATCGGTTTATATCCCTGAAAAAGCAAGAGCAACACTTTGCGTCTCTTCTCAAATAGGTTGCAAAATGCATTGTCTATTCTGCACGACTGGGAGACAAGGGTTTGAAGGACAACTAACTACTGGTGATATAATTAACCAAATTATTTCTATTCCTGAAAGTGCTTCTTTGACCAATTTGGTTTTTATGGGAATGGGCGAACCATTAGACAATATAGAAGTTTTATTAAAATCTTTAGAAATATTGACAGCTAATTATGGTTTTGCTTGGAGTCCTAAACGAATTACGATTTCCACAGTAGGCATTATTCCAGAATTAAAACGGCTTTTAGAAGAAACCAAAGTACGTTTAGCTATTAGCGTACATTCTCCTTTTCATGCCGAGCGTATGTCGTGGATACCAATAGAAAAAAAATATCCAATAAAGAAAATTATTGGTTTAATCCAACAATACAATTTTCGCTTCCAGCGAAGAGTCTCTTTTGAATATATTACATTCGGGAGATTAAATGATGATATAAAACACGCTTCGGCTCTATTCAGGCTACTGAAAGGTATTCCCTGCCGAGTAAATTTGATTAAATATCATCCTCAACAGGATACTGTTTTGCCTGCTTCCGATTTAAAAAATATGATTGCTTTTCGCAATTACTTAAATTCTAAAAAGATTATCTGTACTATTCGTTCTTCCAGAGGAGAAGATATTTCAGCTGCTTGTGGGATGCTTTCTACAAAAAAGAACAAAAGAAATTTTTTATTCTAATGAATTACGCTCTATAAGCTATATTTCAATATAGGAAGAGGATATACAAACAAAACATATCCCTCAAATTAAAGACATAATCTCTGAAAATAATTAGTACAGAAAACTACTCATTTTTGTTTATTATTACTAAGTTTGCAAAACTTTAAATGACAACTAATGAAAATAGCCATTGTCGGAGTAAGCGGAGCAGTGGGACAAGAGTTTCTACGTGTATTAGAAGAAAGAAATTTTCCAGTAGATGAACTGATACTTTTTGGTTCATCCCGAAGCAAAGGAAATGTTTATAAATTTCGTAGCACTTTTCAAAGTGTACATGAATTGAAACACAATGACTTTTTCAAAGATGTGAATATTGCTTTTATCTCTGCTGGGGCAGAAACCTCCATAAAGTTCGCTGAAACAATTACCAAATATGGCACAATAATGATAGATAATTCAAGTGCATTCCGAATGGATAACAATGTTCCTTTAGTTGTTCCAGAAGTTAATGCAAAAGATGCAAAAAACTGCTTAAAAGGAATCATTGCCAATCCTAATTGCTCTACCATTCAAATGGTAGTAGCTTTAAAACCATTAGAAGACATCTCCCATATCAAACGAATACATGTAGCTACGTACCAATCAGCATCTGGTGCTGGTGCTGCTGCCATGCAAGAACTACTTGAACAACATAAACAACTTGCTAATGGAAAAAAGGCAAAGGTTAATAGATTTTTTTATCAATTAGCATACAATTTAATTCCTCATATAGATATTTTTACGGACAATGGTTATACAAAAGAAGAAATGAAAATGCACGATGAAACCAGAAAAATTATGCATTCCGATGTAAATGTAAGTGCAATGTGCGTACGTGTCCCTATTTTGAGAGCTCACTCCGAAGCTATTTGGATAGAAACTGAACGTCCAATATTAGTAGAAGAAGCCCTAAATGCTTTAAAAAAGGCAGAAGGAATTGTTGTTCAAGATGAACCAGAAAACAAAAAATACCCAATGCCCTTATTTGCATCGGATACGGACTCTATTTATATAGGACGTATTCGAAAAGATATTTCTAACCCTAATGGCTTGTCTTTTTGGTGTGTAGGAGACCAAATTAAGAAAGGCGCCGCACTAAATGCAGTACAAATTGCGGAATATTTAATAAAAGAAAATCCTAGTCTCATGCTCAATTAAACCGCCAAAAGCTTATAGGAGGGTATGTTAAAAACTATTTTTACTATCTATTTTAGATATTGTTTTCTTTTGTGTTGAAAGCTACAGAAAAGGAGAGGGAGATTGTCTCAATCGTGGGTACAAGTAGTTCGGAAAGAAAACGGAATCTTCAAGTCATGATAAATTTTAGATAAAGACCAGACTTGATAATTTTTTTCTACAAAAACGGAAATGTTGGTTATTGGGGAAATAAAAATTCAGGAAATAAAAAAGCAAAGAGTTATTAGATTTTTTAAAGTTATCCAATAGATTTAAACATAAACCTTTCTTCTCTTGGTAGAGGAGAAAGACAAAAGTTACTTTTGCTTGTGCTATTAGTTAATAGGCTTTTTATAATTATTGCATTCGATAAATATCAATAAAAAACTTCATCAGTTTTTTGTTTTTCTATTTTCTATTTTCTATTTGAGAAACGAATTAAATCGAGCTTTTGTAATCGTAACTCATAACAAAGATTTGGATAAACTAACCAACAATGCTGCCTAATAACAGACAGAGAAATATTATAGATAAATTTGTGTCTTGGAAAGACTTTTTATTTTTCCAAGCGAAAACCCCAATGAATTTTATTACTCATCACGTTAATTATTGACATTTTCATAGAGAAATTTATTTTCTCTCCTTGTGAAATCACAGAAGAAATATTCTTTTAGTAAAAAAAAGAAACTCGATTTTTGGAGAAACTCCGCATCTACTATTCCTCAAACAAAGAACACTAAAACAAAGCTCTAGGATTTACTACAAATCAAAAAGGAAGAAAAAGTCATACTACAACAATTTTTCATTTCAAAAAACACACATCAAATTCAGAACTAACCAAGAAAGATTGGATTAGTATTACTCACTGTTTTATATTTTGATTTTATCAAATTATAAATAATCTATTTCTTATTAGGGAAACGGCTTTTCATTAAATTTTCCAATTTTATCAATTCATCTCGATAATGAGCAGCCTCTAAAAATTCGAATTGTTTAGAAGCAAACAACATCATTTTACGAATTTGGTTAATAGCCTTTTCGAGCTGAATATGACTCATTGTTGAGGCCTCTTTAAAAACTGTTTCTATATTAAATGCGAATTTAATATTTAGTTTAGTATTTGTATGTAACACTAAAGAAGATGTTGATACTGATTTTTGTACCTGTTTTGGAATGATTCTATTTCTTTTATTATAAAGTAATTGCTTTTCTCTTCGTTTATTAGTATCGTCTATAGTATTCCGCATACTCTTGGTCATTTTATCTGCATAAAAGATTACCTTACCATTAATATTGCGTGCAGCACGCCCAGCTATTTGTGTCAAAGAACGATAAGAACGCAAAAAACCTTCCTTATCAGCATCCAAAACAGCGACCAAAGATACTTCAGGCAAATCCAATCCCTCCCGCAAAAGATTTACACCAATTAAGACATCAAAAACACCACGTCGAAACTCATCTATAATTCCAACCCGTTCGAGAGCTTTTATATCCGAATGAATATAAGCTGCCTGAATATTTAAATTCACAAAATATGAATTCAATTCCTCTGCCATACGTTTTGTTAGAGTAGTTACTAAAGTACGTTCATTCTTCTCCAATCGTTGTCTAATTTCTTCCATTAAATCATCTATTTGATGAAGTGTTGAACGTACTTCAATTATCGGATCCAACAACCCTGTAGGACGAACAACTTGCTCAATTATTATACCTTCACACATTCGTAATTCGTATTCAGCAGGTGTAGCACTAATAAATATTTTTTGTGGAGTAATAGATTCAAATTCGTCAAACGTAAGGGGCCTATTATCCAAAGCTGCTGGGAGCCGAAATCCGTACTCTACCAAATTCATCTTTCTAGATTGATCACCCTCATACATTGCTCGTATTTGTGGAATAGTTACGTGACTCTCGTCTATAATCATTAAAAAATTCCCAGGGAAATAATCTATCAGGCAAAAAGGACGATCCCCTTGTTGTCTCCCATCAAAATAACGAGAATAATTTTCTATCCCAGAACAATAACCCAATTGTCTAATCATTTCTATGTCAAATCTTACACGTTCATGCAAACGACGAGCTTCTTGAATTTTCCCCAATCCATTAAGAAAACAAATATGCTGATTCAAATCAGCCTCAATTTGCCGTACAGCTACCACTACACGATCTTGGGTAGTAGTAAAAAGACCAGCAGGATAAATATCATATTGCTCAAATATTTCCAATACCTGTCCATTAACAGGATTAAAAGTACAAATCTTCTCTATTTCATCTCCATAAAAAATCACACGCAAAGCCATATCACTATAAGCAGGAAACACATCCACTGTATCTCCCATTACCCGAAAGCGACCATTTGTAAAATCAATCTGATTACGAGAATACATACCAGTAACTAGTTTACGCAAAAAAATCGTTTGTAGCATAGTCATTCCTCGCTTAATTGAAACAATATTTTCCCTATAATCTTCCGGATTTCCCATGCCATACAAACAAGAAATAGATGAAACAATGACTACATCTTGCCGTCCTGATAATAATGCAGAAACAGAAGCAATTCGCATACGTTCTATTTCTGCATTAATTCCAAAATCCTTTTCTATATAAGTGTTTGAGATAGGAAGATAAGCTTCTGGTTGATAAAAATCATAATATGAAACAAAATATTCAACAGCATTATGCGGGAAAAATTCTTTAAAGTCTTTGAAAAGTTGTGCTGCAAGTGTCTTATTATGACTCAATATTAATGCGGGATGGCCAATTTGTGCAATTACATTTGCCATCGTAAAAGTCTTACCCGACCCCGTTACTCCTAACAAAGTCTGATAAGACACTCCTTGTTTAACTCTACTTACTAAAGAATGAATAGCTTGGGGCTGGTCGCCAGCAGGGCGAAAATTAGAAACAAGCTCAAAATTCATTAACTCTTCAATTTTTACAAAATTAAAAATTATTTGAACCTTTTTTATATGTTTTAATAGGAGATATACAAAAATGGCAGATACAAAAAAATCTTAATCTTTATATTGTAGAGAAATACTCACTCTCTAAGAATTAACTTAATCATTTTTATTATACATTTGTTTTATATCAAAGTCGAATATATGCCAGAGTTGCATCCTCTTATTACAGATTTAGCATTTATTCTCGCAATTACAAGTATCTTTTCTTTGCTCTTCAAATGGCTGAACCAACCTGTTGTGCTAGCTTATATAACTGTGGGTATCATTTTATCACTGTTTATTCACAATAAGCAGGAAATGTATACCCATATTAAAGTATGGGCAGATATTGGTATTATTTTCCTTTTATTTGGATTAGGACTAGAATTCAGTTTCAAAAAATTGAAAAAAGTTGGACTAAGTGCTAGTGTTGCATCTGTTACCATTGTAATATCAATGATGGGATTAGGCTATCTGGCTGGATCGTGTTTCGGTTGGTCCCATATAACAAGCCTATTCCTTGGTGCTATGCTTTGTATGTCATCTACAATGATAATCATTAAAATATTTGATGATTATCACCTTAACAAAAAGAAGTTTACAGAAATCGTCTGGGGTATTTTAGTAATAGAGGATTTGATAGCTATTGTATTAATGGTTTTGTTTTCTACCATTGCAATTAGTCGAAAATTTGAAGGGCAAGAATTAATACTTGGCTTAACTAAGCTAAGTACATTTTTGTTATTTTGGTTCGTATTAGGTATTTATTTTATTCCATTGACATTACAAAAAACTAAACGTTTTCTCAATGATGAAGTATTATTAATACTTGCTGTAGCTCTTTGTTTGGGAATGGTCTTTCTTGCCACTAAAGCTGGATATTCATCGGCCTTAGGAGCATTTGTCATGGGTTCTATTCTCGCTGAAACGATCGAAGGAGAACGTATAGAACGTATATTATTGCCAATCAAAAATTTTTTTGGAGTGTTATTTTTCGTCTCAGTAGGTATGCTTGTTAACATAAATACATTTACGGGAATACATAACATTACATCGATAGGAATTGTTAGTTTAATTGTTATTATGGGACAAATATTGTTCGCAACAATAGGGACTCTCCTATCCGGTCAAAATTTAAAGACAGCAGTATTTACAGGTTTTTCTTTAGCTCAAATCGGTGAATTTTCCTATATCATAGGATCTTTAGGACTTAGTTTGGGTGTTATTGAACAGTCTCTTTATCAAGTAGTCGTAGCTACTTCTATTGTGACAATTTTTGTTACACCTTTCACAATGAAATTAGCACCTATTACTTACAATTTTCTAAAAGAAAAGTTACCCCCTAAATGGGTACATCATTTCAATAAAAATTTATTTGACAGTAGTCTAATCAAAGACGAAAATTTATGGCGAAAACTATTAAACAATATGGCAATGACGACAGGGATATATTTCTTTCTTGCTTTTACCATTGTTTTTTTTTTATTGAAATATGGAAATTTAATTATTCAAAATTACTTACCTGGATTTAAAGGAAACCTTCTTTGTAGTAGTCTTGCTATCCTTCTTATTTCTCCTTTTTTGTGGATGATTATTTTTCGAGATAGAAATTCTCCAGAATTTATACAACTTTGGAATGAAAACGAAGAAAATAAAATAAGATTAACTTTCACTACTGCACTCCAAATCATCATTTGTATGGGTTTAATCATGTGTATTTTGATACGACTTCTAAAGTTACATTCTATAAATGCTTTTATAATAACATTAGCTATACTAACAACATTTTTAACCTCAAAAAAACTCCAGAAACATTCCAATACACTTGAGCGTCGCTTTATAGATAATTTAAATGCCAAAGAGAAATATAAAGAATCAAAAACAATAGCTATCAGTAAAGATTTCACAAACAATCTAATGGAACAAGACCTACACTTATCTGATTTCAAAGTAGAATACAACTATTCCGTTGTTGGAAAAACCCTAAAAGAACTAAATTTTCGACAACATTTTGGTGTTAATGTAGTAATTATTCTTCGTGGAAATCAAAAAATCAATATCCCTCGCGGACAAGAACGTCTTTATCCCAAAGACCATTTGATTGTTTTTGGCACAGATAAACAAATGGAAGTATTCCAAACAAAATTAGAAGAAGAAAGTACCCAAATGTACCCTCAATATGATAACGAAGAAAAACTAAACACTGATATTGTTTTACAACAATTTGAAGTTCGTTCCGATTCACAATTAATTGGACAAACCATTCTTTCTTCACAAATACAAGAAAAATACCATTGCCTTTTAGTTGGAATTGAACGAAACAATACCTCCACTCTTAAACTTGACCTAACTATTCCTTTTGAAAAAGGAGACATACTTTGGATAGCTGGAGAACATAATGGCATAAAGAAGTTAAAAAACTTATGATATACGAAACGTAGCTTCTAGCCCTCACAATATCAATTTTAATTTCTTTCTGACTCAAAAGAAAAATAATCACTTATGCCTAATTTTAATGAAAAGACCTCGAAACAAATCTGCGTCAACGATATTCAACAATAAGCCTCATTATGCACAGTTTTTATTACCCTGCCCGAAGGGTCAATTATATTTTTAAAAGAACTGTCCCACTCAATTGCAATTGGTGTACTACAAGCTACTGAAGGAACAGATGGTACAGTTTTCGCGGCTGATTCGGAAGGGAAAAATTCTTCAAAAACCGTACGATAATAATACTCTTCTTTCGTCATAGGAGGATTAATAGGAAAACGTGTCTCTGCGTGTACAAACTGCTTATCCGTTACTTGTGAAGAAGCAACCTCTTTCAATTTATCTATCCAATTATATCCAACTCCATCTGAAAACTGTTCTTTTTGTCGCCATGCAACACTCTCTGGTAATAAATTTTCAAAAGCCTTACGAAGAATCCATTTTTCTACTCTGTCTTTCAATCCACTCAATTTATTTTCAGGGTTCAATCGCATAGCTACATCTATAAATTCTTTGTCAAGAAAAGGGACACGCCCTTCCACACCCCAAGCTGCTAACGATTTGTTGGCACGTAAACAATCATATAAATGCAATTTATCCACCTTACGAACAGTTTCTTCATGTAAAGCCCTTGCGCTTGGTGCTTTATGAAAATAAAGATATCCTCCAAATATCTCATCAGCCCCTTCTCCCGAAAGTACCATTTTTATACCCATCGAACGAATAACTCGTGCTAACAAATACATAGGAGTGGAAGCACGAACAGTTGTAACGTCATATGTTTCTATGTGATAAATAACATCACGCACAGCATCTAATCCTTCTTGAATAGTGAAATGAACTTCGTGATGAATTGTTCCGATATAATCAGCCACTTTTTGAGCTGCAGCCAAATCAGGAGAGCCCTCCAAGCCTATAGCAAAGGAATGTAATTGAGGCCACCACGCTTCCTCATTATTATTACCACTTTCAACCCTTTTCGAAGCATACTTCTTCGCTATTGCTGAAACAATAGAAGAATCCAAACCACCCGAAAGCAAAACGCCATAAGGAACATCTGTCATCAATTGACGTTTTACAGAATCTTCCAAAGCTTTACGAAGATTATCAATAAGCAAACAACTATCCCCCCCCCTATCATCCAGCAAAGACTCACATTTTACACTCTCATAATCCATCCAATCTCGTTTGTACCACTTCGCAAACTTAGAACGTTTATTCCCATGTTCTGAATAAAAATAATGTCCTGGAGGAAATATTTCTATCTTAGCACAATAGCCTTCTAACGCTTTCAATTCAGAAGCTACATAAAATGTGCCATGTAGATCCCACCCCATATACAAAGGGACAATCCCAATATGATCGCGAGCAATTAGATAAGAATTATTTTCTTCATCATACAAAGCAAAAGCAAAAATACCATTCAAATCTTCCAAAAAATCTACACCTTTCTCTTTATACGAACTAAGTATTACCTCGCAATCAGATTTTGTTTTAAATTCATAATTTGTCTGGTGTTTCCTGATATCATAATGATTATATATTTCTCCATTCACAGCTAAAATAACTTTATCATCTGGAGAATATAAAGGCTGTCTTCCCGATTGGGGATCTACAACTGCCAATCTCTCATGTGCTAAAATAGCTTTCTCCCCACAATAGATTCCCGACCAATCTGGGCCTCTATGTCGAACTTTTTTAGCCATTGCTAATACCTGCGGACGCAACTTATCCACAGGCTGTTTCAAATCAAAAACTCCAACTATCCCACACATAAAAACTAAAAATTTACCAATTAATTCTTTATCTCTTAATTCAAGATGACGAATTCTATCTTAGAAAGATATTTATTGCCTCAGCGGCTTTCCTTCCAGAATCAATGGCACGTACTACCAAACTCGCACCACTCGTTACATCACCTGCAACAAACACTTTCCGAACAGAAGATTCACTAGGCTTAATAGCCTCCACATTCCCTTTAATGTCATACCTAACTCCTAAATCATCCAACAATCCTTCATGGACAGGTTGAGTAAAACCCATAGACAACAACACCAATTCAGCAGATATAATCTCTACTTTACCTGTTTCTTTCATAGTTAAACACCCTTTAGAATTTTTTATCCACTCTACTTCAACAACTTTCACTCCTGTGACTTTGTCTTCTTCGCCAAGAAATTGTTTAGATACCAACGACCACCGACGTTCACAGCCTTCCTCATGAGAACTAGATATTTTCAAAATATTCGGATAAGTAGGCCAAGGTGTTTCCGCATTAACACCTTCAGGGGGCATTGGTAAAATTTCTATTTGCGTAACCTTTGCTGCCTTTTGACGAACAGATGTCCCCACACAATCTGAACCTGTATCTCCACCCCCAATAACTAATACATTTTTCCCCTTAGCTGAAATATGTTCAGCAGAAGAAATTATTTGTCCACTTACAACACGATTTTGTTGTTTCAAAAAATCTAAAGCAAAATGAATACCTTTCAAATTTCTTCCCTTAATAGGCAAATCACGAGGCACTCCCGATCCCACAGCCAAACATATAGCGTCATATTCAGATAATAATTTATTCACCAAAATATCCTTTCCTACCTCTACCCGTGTTTTAAATTCAATCCCCTCCATTTTTAAAATATTCAAACGCCGTTCAACAATTTCTTTATTCAATTTGAAATCAGGAATACCCAAACGCAATAATCCCCCCACATACTCATCTTTTTCATAAACAACAACCATATGCCCTTTCTGATTTAACATATCAGCCACAGCCAATCCTGCTGGACCAGAACCAATAATAGCTACCCTCTTACCACTACGATATAATGGAACTCTTGGAACTACATATCCTTCCGAAAAAGCATATTCAACTATAGCAACTTCATTCTCTCGAATAGTTAATGGCTGATTTTCCAAATTCAACACACAACTCTTTTCACACAACGCAGGACAAATACGTCCTGTAAATTCCGGAAAACTATCCGTAGAAATAAGTACATTGTACGCTTCTTGCCACCTACCTTTATATAACAAATCCTGCCATTCTGGAACCGAATTCCCAATTGGACATGCCCAATGACAGAACGGCACACCACACTCCATACAACGAGAAGCTTGCAATACCCTATCTTCACTATTAAGTGTTTGCTCAACCTCCCCAAAATCATTAATCCGTTCTAGTATTGGTCGATAACCAGCCTCTTTCCTATTTATTGTCAAAAATGCCCTTGAGTTACCCATAATTTTCGAAAATGGAAAATGGAAAAGATACAAAACCTTCTCAATTCTCCTTTACAATTAGTAATCTTTTATAATTTAGTAGTCTGATTCTACCAGCTCTATTCTTTTTCTTATTGCCTCCATTTTTTCTTCTTGTAATACTTTCTTATACTCAATTGGAGTTATTTTAATAAAATGTTTCAAATATCCTTCCCAATTATTAAGAATGCGCTTAGCAAAAGGACTTTGGGTATGGAAAAAATGTTTTTTAACTAATCCATACAATTCTAGACTATCTGATTTATCTTCTACTAACGTTAATTCCACCATCTCCATATTGCAAAAATAATCAAATTTGCCGTTTATATCCAATACATAAGCTAAACCACCACTCATACCAGCAGCAAAATTTTTCCCTGTTTTGCCTAATACAACTGTCCTACCACCTGTCATATACTCGCAACAATGATCCCCTACACCCTCCACTACAGCAATAGCTCCAGAATTTCTTACACAAAAACGCTCACCTACTTGCCCGTTGATGTATACTTCACCAGACGTAGCTCCATATAACAAAGTATTCCCTCCAATAATATTTTCCTCTGGAAGGAAAGAAACAGTTTTAGGTGGAACTAAAGAAATTTTACCACCAGACAATCCCTTGCCCAAATAATCATTCGCTTCACCTTCCAAATAGAATGATATTCCAGCTACAAGAAACGCCCCAAAACTTTGTCCCGCTGAACCCTTAAAATTAACTATAATAGTATTGTCCTGTAAGCCAGCATTCCCATATCTTTGGGCTATTTCACCCGAAAGCATAGCACCAACGGCACGATCAGTATTTCCAATAACCATATTCATTTCAACTGGAAGCGATTTTTCAATTGCTTGTTTGGCCTCGCTAATAATTTCTCTATCTAATACACATTTAATCTTATGATCTTGTTGTTTAGTACAACTAATATCATTACCATTTTTAATAAACTCTATTAGTTTAGAAAAATTTAATTTCTTTATTTTTGAATTTGTATTTAAGTATTGAAGTTCGATCAAGTCTGAACGCCCAATAATTTCATTTAAACTACGATAACCCATCTGAGCCAAATGTTCTCTAACCTCCTCTGCCAAAAAAGTAAAAAAATGAATTAAATATTCATATCTACCTTTAAACCGTTTTCGCAACACTTCGTTTTGTGTAGCAATCCCAACCGGACAAGTGTTCAAATGACATTTACGCATCATTACGCATCCTAAAACAATCAAAGCACTAGTAGCAAAACCGTACTCTTCAGCACCCAAAAGAGATGCAATGATGATGTCTTTACCTGTTTTCAACTGACCATCTACCTGCAAACGAACAAAACCACGAAGATTATTAATAACCAATGTTTGTTGTGTTTCCGACAAACCCAATTCCCACGAAACACCAGCATGCTTAATAGAACTCATCGGACTCGCACCAGTTCCTCCATCCGAACCAGCAATAACAATTGAATCAGCCTTAGCCTTTACTACACCAGCAGCAATAGTCCCCACTCCAATTTCTGCTACTAGTTTTACAGAAATACGAGCATGAGTATTAACATTTTTCAGATCAAAAATCAATTGCGCCAAATCTTCAATAGAATAAATGTCGTGATGAGGGGGTGGTGAAATCAATGTAATACCTGGTATAGAATGACGAGTTTTAGCTATGATTTTATCTATTTTAAAACCAGGGAGTTGTCCTCCCTCCCCCGGTTTCGCCCCCTGTGCAATCTTAATTTGCAATTCATCAGCATTAATCAAATATTCAGTTGTAACACCAAAACGCCCCGATGCTATCTGCTTAATCGCTGAACGACGATTCAATCCATCTTTCCCAACCTTGAAACGAATAGGATCTTCTCCACCCTCACCAGTATTGCTCTTTCCATTCAACATATTCAAGGCAATAGCCATGGATTCATGGGCTTCCTTACTAATAGAACCGAATGACATTGCCCCCGTAACAAATCGCCTCGTAATAGTTTCCACTGGTTCAACTTCAGAAATATTTATTGGATTTCGTTTATAAGTCATAAAATCACGGATAAATATCCGAGGAGACTTATTGTCTGCAATATTTGTATATTCCTTAAATTTTTTGTAGTCCCCTGTACGAGTAGCCATTTGCAGTTTAGAAATAGTTTCTGGATTCCACGCATGACATTCTCCTCCTTTCCGAAATGAATAAAAACCATTATTATCCAATTGATAAACAACAGACAATTTCGAATTTGTCATCTTTTGCTTTTTTTCTTCAAAAGCACTCAAATGAAACAACACAGCATCTTGAGCAATATCAGACAAATCTATTCCTTCTATTCGCGATTTCATACCCTCAAAATAAGAATCCAATACTTTTTGACTAATCCCAACAGCTTCAAAAATCTGCGACCCCCGGTACGAACGCAAAGTAGAAATACCCATCTTGGAGAGCACTTTCAACAACCCTTTATTGATAGATTTAACATAATTTTTCTCTGCCGTATGATAATCCAATTGGATTTCATGAGTCCTTACCTTTTCATACAAAATAGCAAATGCCATATAAGGATTAACAGCAGTAGCTCCAAACCCACACAGCAAGGCAAAATGATTCACTTCTCGAGCTTCTGCAGTTTCCACTACAATAGCAATTTGCATTCGTTTACGTTTGTTAATTAAATGATGGTGAACTGCAGAAACCGCTAACAAAGAAGGAATAGCTGATCTGTCTCTACTAATTTCTTTATCACTCAAAACGATATAATGATAACCGTCGTCTACTGCTTTTTCAGCTTGTTGACAAAGACTACTCAACGCATCAGATAATGACTGCACAACTTCTTTTTTGCCTCCTTTTACTTTGAATAACATTGGAAGTAACAAGGATCTAAACCCCTTATAACCCAAATGCATCAAAATATCTAAATCTCGATTATCGATCACCGGACTTTGTAATTTCACCATTTTACTCAGTTCTGGAGTTGGCAATAAAATATTTACATCCTGGCAACCTACATATAAAGACAAGGACATTACCAACTCCTCCCGAATAGGGTCAATAGGAGGATTAGTTACTTGAGCAAACAATTGACGAAAATAGTTAAATAAGCGTTGCGGCTTATCAGACAACACTGCCAATGGGACATCATTGCCCATCGAACCAATGGGTTCTTTTCCTTCAATTGCCATCGGAATAATAATTTTATCTATATCCTCTTTTGTATAACCAAAGGCTTTTAGATACACTAATAAATTATCAACTCCATATTCAACTGTCCTCCCCGAATATATTTTATCTAGTATAATGCGATTTCTATCCATCCAGTCCCTATATGGATGTGCATTTGCCAATTCTGCTTTTAATTCAGAATCATAATAAATCTTACCATCAAGCGTATCTATCATCAACATTTTACCCGGCTGCAAACGGCCTTTTTCTTTAATCTCAATCGGCTCGAAGGGCAATACCCCCGCCTCAGAAGCTACAACCATAATCCCATTTTTAGTAATCAAATAACGAGCTGGACGAAGTCCATTTCTATCCAATATCCCTCCCGCATAGCGTCCGTCAGTGAACAATAGTGTTGCAGGGCCATCCCATGGCTCCATAATGATACTATGATATTCATAGAATGCCTTCAATTCATCGGAAATTGGATTTTTATTATTCCAACTTTCAGGGATTAACATAGACCAAGCATGTGGAAAAGATTTTCCAGACATTACTAAGAACTCAAGTACATTATCCAATGAAGCACTATCCGACATTTCAGATTGAATCACCGGAAAAATATCTTCTACATTTCCCAATTCGGGAACCCGCATTACACTTTCCCGAGCCTCCATCCAATAACGATTACCACGAATAGTATTAATTTCACCATTATGACCTAATAAACGAAAAGGCTGTGCTAAATTCCAACTAGGAAAAGTATTCGTACTAAAACGCGAATGTACTAATGCCAACCCACTCGTAAAATATGGATTAGTTAAATCCGAAAAGTAGTCTCTCAACTGAGTAGAAGAAAGCATCCCCTTATATGTAATACGTTGAGTGGAAAGACTTACAACATAAAAACTTCCCTTATCGTCCAAGGAAGATTTACAAATCTTATTTTCTACTTTTCGACGAGCAACATATAATTTCCTTTCCAATATTTCTGGACAATCTTCACCAACAATAAAAATTTGTTTGATAGTTGGTTCATTAGAACAGGAAATTTCTCCCAAAATATCACCATTAACAGGAACATCACGTATAGCAAGTAACCTTAGACCTTCCTGCTCTACAACATTTTGCAATACATCCATACAAAGAGAAGCCTGACTCTTACTCCTAGGGAGGAATACTAATCCCGTACCATATTTCCCTTTCTCAGGGACTGGAACTCCCTGAAGTAAAATAAATTCATGTGGAATTTGCAAAGTTATTCCTGCCCCATCACCAGTATTACAGTCAGCACCTTCTGCACCCCGATGAAGCATATGTTCTAATATCTGTAACCCCTTCTCAACAATATCATGAGATTTGTTACCATGAATATCAACCAATAATCCAACACCACACGCATCATGTTCATAATCTGGATGATATAAACCAATTTCTTTCATCTAACAAAAACTAAAAAAGTTAAGATTATAAATCAAAAACCAAGAATTGACAGATATTTATTTCCAACCATATCTCAAGCAACTTTTAGTCTCTATGAGAGACAAATATAATTGTTTTATTTGTCTCCTACAAATTTCTATTCCCTATATGCCATTCTATTATGGCATTCTATGATCTGAAACAAAACAATTCGTTTAATCACACAAAATTATTTGTTACTTTTGTTTCAATGAAAATTTATTTCTAATTCATGCAATATCACCTAGAAAACGACAAGCAATACAAAGGTTTGACTGTCAAGAAAGGAATCATTTCACCCCCAATAACTAACCCTTACTTCCAAATCAAGAAAAAACGCTTACAGTATACCTCTAGTGAATATACTGAACAAATACTAAAGGGAAATATTACTATCCTAAGCCAAGCTGTAACTTTGATAGAAAGCGGGAAAAGCGAACATCAAAAAATTGCTCAAGAAATAGTTGAAAAATGCTTGCCTTACTCAGGCTCTTCCATCCGAATTGGAATTACTGGTGTGCCGGGAGCAGGAAAATCAACATCCATCGATGCTTTCGGTATACACCTAGTTCATGATAGAAATAAGAAATTGGCTGTTTTGGCAATAGATCCCAGTAGTGAGCGATCCAAAGGTAGCATCCTAGGGGATAAAACAAGGATGGAAGAAATTTCTCGCGAAACAAATGTTTTCATTCGCCCTTCGCCATCGGCTGGTTCTTTAGGCGGTGTGGCAAGAAAAACAAGAGAAACAATTATTCTATGCGAAGCTGCTGGCTTCGATACGATTTTCGTAGAAACAGTTGGAGTAGGACAATCTGAAACAGCTGTTCATTCTATGGTAGATTTCTTCCTTTTAATACAAGTGGCAGGTACAGGCGATGAATTGCAAGGTATTAAACGGGGAATTATGGAAATGGCGGACGGAGTAGTTGTTAATAAAGCCGATGGCAATAATATTGAAAAAGCCAATTTAGCAGCCGCTCAATATCGTAATGCTTTACACTTGTTCCCTTTACCTCTTTCCGGATGGATTCCAAAAGTGATGACTTATTCAGGTCATTATAAAACTGGCATCACTGAAATCTGGGATACAATCTATCGATATATAACTTTTACTAAGGCAAGCGGCTATTTTAATTTTAAGAGAAATGAACAAGCAAAATATTGGATGTATGAAAGCATCAACGAACAATTGAAAAGTCATTTTTACCAATCTGCCAATGTTGGAAAAGAATTAGCAATTAAAGAGCAACAAGTATTGAATTCTAAAATTAGCTCTTTTATGGCTGCGAAACAGATATTGGATCTGTATTTTAACAAATAGATCTCTTGATAAAACACACAACTTTACTACCCAACCTTTCTTCACAAAAGAAGTTTTATTCACTAATAAATATTTCTCTGGAAATCTTATTCCAAATTTTAGATAAAAAACGAAATAGAAGTCAATTATCCTTTTATCCGAATATTTTCTTATTCCCCTACCCCTAATTTCATATGAACGATTTCATCCGTGTATTGATAGTAACACTTCATGGAAATTCACTGCAATAGAAGCGTTATTTCTATTGCTTTAAAACTCTCCTTATGAAATAAAGTTTTAAATCCAAAAGGAATACAAAGAATTACACAAATAAAATCTATATCAATCGTTTTTTTCGCATAGAGACAATAATCTTGTGATAATTCCCCTACAAGACTGATACTCACCTTTTACTTATGTGTAATAAAAGGTGAATTCCTTATTATTTAATATCTCAAGTCTTCATTGAAGACATAATAATAACAACAAGAAACTCTTTTAGATGATCCGTACAGCCCCTTTATCTGCCGAACTAACCATTGAGGCGTATGCTCTCAATGTTTTTGGAACTATTCTCTTCCGATTTGGTGGAGTAAAGGCTGCATCTCCACGTTGTAATTCCTCCTTTCTCCTTTTTGCTAATTCTTCTTCTGACAATAATACATTGATTGTTCTTTCAGGAATATTAATAGCGATTATATCGTTATTTCTAACTAACCCAATATTCCCACTTGCAGCAGCTTCTGGCGATATATGTCCAATAGATAAGCCAGATGTCCCCCCTGAAAAACGACCATCGGTAATTAAAGCACATCCTTTACCTAAATGACGTGATTTAATATAAGAAGTAGGATATAGCATTTCTTGCATTCCAGGACCACCTTTAGGACCTTCGTAAATAATCACTACTACATCTCCACTAACAATTTTTCCCTCTAAAATTCCTCTACAAGCAGATTCTTGAGAATCAAATACCTTAGCAGGTCCTGAAAATAGAAAAATATTTTCATCTATACCAGCAGTTTTTACTACACATCCATCCATTGCTATATTACCTTTTAATATAGCTAACCCTCCATCTTCACTATAAGCGTACTTTGTACTGCGGATACATCCATTCATTCGATCAGTATCCAATGTATCGTAATCATTTTGCTGAGATGCCATGACAAGATTAAACCTATTCCCAGGAGCAGATTTATACTTATTCAATGCCTCTTTTGTGACATCTGTACTACAGATGTCAAATTGACGAATAGCTTCTGCTACAGTCAAACCATCTACTCGTTTAGCGGAAACATCTATCAATTTACTTTTATGTAATTCTGATAGAATACCTATAATACCCCCTGCACGATTTACATCTTGAATGTAATATTTACTGGCATTGGGTGAAATTTTGCAAAGACAAGGCGTCTTACGAGAAAGAGTATCTATATCTTGCATTGTAAAGTCTACTCCTGCTTCATGAGCAATAGCTAAAAGATGTAAAATTGTATTAGTAGATCCACCCATAGCGATATCTAACGTCATAGCATTTAAGAAAGATTCACGAGTCGCAATACTCAGAGGGAGAACGTTCTCATTTCCTTTTTCATAGTATTTATAAGTATTTTTGACTATTAAGCTGGCTGCATCTGCAAAAAGTTGTTTTCGGCGAGTATGGGTAGCCACAATGGTTCCATTGCCAGGTAATGCTAAGCCAATTGCTTCGTTCAAGCAATTCATGGAATTGGCAGTAAACATCCCAGAACACGAACCACATGTAGGACAAGCATTCAATTCCACTTGACGAACTTGTTCATCGCTTACAAAGGCGTCAGCACTTTGCACCATAACCTCAATTAAATCTAACCTATTTCCATTCAAATTTCCAGCTTCCATCGGACCGCCAGATACAAAAACAGTAGGGATATTTAGTCGCATAGAAGCCATTAGCATCCCTGGTGTAATCTTATCGCAGTTGCTAATACAGACCATAGCATCAGCTTTGTGTGCTTGTATCATATACTCCACACTGTCAGCTATCAAATCACGTGAAGGCAAAGAATATAACATTCCATTATGTCCCATTGCAATACCGTCATCGATAGCAATGGTATTAAATTCAGCCGCAAAACATCCTTGTTTCTCTATCTCTGATTTGACAAATTGGCCTACTTCGTGCAAATGTGCGTGCCCAGGTACAAATTGTGTAAAGGAATTAACAATAGCAATGATGGGCTTATTAAACTGTTCTACCTTCATTCCGTTAGCTTTCCACAAAGCACGTGTTCCTGCCATTTTGCGTCCATAAGTACTCTCATGGCTACGTAACTGTATTTTCATATGTATATATGTATGTAATTTTTTCTTTAAAGAATACAAAAGTATTTTTTTATTTATCTCTGTTGTATGAGGTACCGTTAGTGTTTCCTATTTAGTTTTGCTAGACTGTTCCCAATACAGTTACAAAAGCAATAAAATGTGCCTTTTCAAAATGATATTTCTCCTTTTTTTTAAAACTAAAAATATAGCACGAATAATGATGCTGATTGGTTTATTTATGCCAGCCTTTTAGAAACAAAAAAAAACAAAACAAAAAGAACAATAAATTAGTTCGAGACATAAAAAGACTTTGTCTACACACATATCTGTATTCTGATACAACTATCAGAACATATGAAAAACTAAATGGGCTTCAACAAATGAAAAAACACATCTAAGATATCTTTTTTCTTTGCAAGCAAATGGGGAGAGACCCCTTGGCTGAATGCCATCCCCCTCTACTTCTGATTTTACCACAAGACAAACTACTAATAATATCAACTGACGAACTTTAAATGTAATCAAAATCCCTACAACATCAAAGTGTACATAAGTGCTTTAAAAGCTATTTTTTGTATATATCTGCGATAATATCGCAGTACGTCTGTTAGACTACTAGTAGACTAGTTTTTTTGTATATGTGAACATAAATACGCATATAACAAGCGACCTAACAACACCTACCCTTGAATATGTAAAGATAAGTATCCTTTTAATGATAAGGATCCTTTTAATAAAGCTAAAAACCATTTTTTCTTATAAAAGAATTCTTTGTAATTTCCCATATTACAATCCCTGCTGTTATTGATACATTGAGTGAATGCTTTGTTCCGAACTGAGGTATTTCAATACATGCATCGCATTGATTCATTACTTCTTGATCTATTCCGTGTACTTCATTGCCTAATATAATAGCTTGTTTGGAATATTTTGATTGAAATTCATCAAGCATAATGCTTTCTTCCGCTTGTTCCACAGCTATGATTTGATAGCCTTTCTGATGAAGTTCTTCTACAATTCTCAGAGTAATAGGTGAATATTTCCAATTGACCGAATCCTCCGCACCTAATGCCGTTTTATGAATCTCAACGTTGGGAGGAATTGCAGTAATTCCACACAGATAAACGGTTTCTACGCGGAAAGCATCACACGTACGAAATACTGAACCTACATTATTGAGACTACGTATGTTATCTAATACTACAACTAAAGGATTTTTTTTAACTTCTTTAAAATCTTCTTTACTAATACGGTTGAGCTCGGTAATTTTCAATTTTCTCATTTATCAACAAATATTCTTGAAAGCTAAGGCATAGAGCTTCATTTGTTTTAACATTGCAACTAAACCATTAGAGCGAGTAGGGGAAAGGTGAGCTTTTAATCCGATCACATCGACGAAATACAGATTTGTATCCAGAATTTCATCCGGAGTGTGATGGGAAAAAACACGAATTAACAGGGAAACGATCCCCCTTACAATGATCGCGTCGCTGTCGCCTTGATAGATTATTTTATCATTAATTCTTTCAGCGGCGAGCCATACACGGCTCTGACATCCTTCTATCAAATTATTTATTGTTTTGTATTGAGCCTGCAGCACAGGTAATTCGTTTCCCATTTCAATCAGTAAAGTATATTTATCCTGCCAGTCTTCGAAAACGGAAAATTCCTCAATGATTTCGTCCTGTGTCTGGTTGATAGTTTTCATCTAGATTTAACGGAAATGATTTGGCTACAAAAGTAAATAAATAATAAGGATTTTTTGTAGACAGGAAAAGTATTTCTAACTTCGTCACTTCTTTCGGGAAAGCCCAGATGGCGGAATCGGTAGACGCGCTGGTCTCAAACACCAGTGGATTTGCTTCCATGCCGGTTCGATCCCGGCTCTGGGTACTGAAAATAAATAGCTTGACTCCTGATGGCCCTTAGCAAGCTTTTGATCCTTGTACTCTCGTTTCAAGCTAAGTTTTTTCAAAAACTTATTCGGTCTAGCTTTTGTTCCAGTCTCCTGTCTTCCAAGCTTAGCTAACTAACTGACTGTTTCCATTATGTCAATTTCTCCTTCCAGAGGTACTATGCTAACAATAGCAATTAATATTTCAGCATGTGGGAATCATTCCCTTCTGTTTTTTCCATTGGGACACGGCGTGGAAATGACTATTCCCTCTCTTTTCGAAACTGATAAATTTGTAAAAAGATTGGCAACTGAACCAAGCGAATTAATAAGCTGTTCTCGAATCCCATCTCCTATTTCGATAGTTTGTACTGAGTATAATTTAACAATCAACCTCATAATATAGTCGTAATTAACTCTTGAAGAAGAAATAGAAATATAATACAAATCCGAAATCCAATTGTTGTACTTCTAGATTGGCTTCTTTTTATTCTTATCCTGTTGATCTCTTTCAGTCACTTTGCCATTTCCAAATACATTCCCCTAAATTCAAGCAGCTATTCTTTAAGCAGTAATCTTTTTCTATAGTAGGTGCCTCTTCTTTGCTTAAAGCAAGATATATTGATCGAGTCGAGTTTTTAGCTACATCGTTATCTCTCTAAAATGGTTAATAAATCGCGTAGTTCTTGAGATCATTTTCTTATTCGGGAGTGCAATGCCAATTGCTATAAAAATTCATAAATTTGTCAAGAATAGATGTGTTTTATTCAAACATGACTTATGTTCTTTCCCATAAACAAATCAATAGCATCATCTACTGCCTTTTTGGTTACATTCGAAGATCAAAGTATATCGGCTTAGTGTCGTGTGTAGATACAATTAATACGTGAAATACTGAATCAAACCATGGTATTCAAGGTTTTTATCAACCTATAGAGATAGTTTATGTATTTGGAGCCAAAATCTTATAGGTAGCATGTTTCCTATAGTTAAAATATCAATTTGTGTTCTTACACAAGTAGTTGGTATTATTGTATTTATAATTTATAATTTTTTATAAACTTGCACATTTTAGTAGCTCGAGTCGAGCTCATTTATATATAGTTTATAACTATATAATTGGTGTTGTACTGTTTGTTGTAATCAACAATGATAGCTTTTAGCCTTTCTATAGGGGCTTGTTCATCGTCTACTATTCCCTTGAATAGAGTCTCTCTTCCTAGATTTGCAACATGTCTTTTTCTGCCTTTGGCAGGAGGGGAGAACACACAAGCCAAGCAATTATTTGACAGACAAAAGTCCTCATCTTCAGCTTGCCGTTGAAACTGTACTTCCTTGAACAAATCATAATATTATTCAATGACACTATTGATAGATGGTGTGAATTGAATCAACATACGCCACGTGTACATCATCGTGTTTAATAAACATAGTTTTTCTTCTATGTAGAATGCTCTCTTCGCTTACGGATACGGCGAAGGTTGGTTTGCCTTCTGGATTAAAATAATCGACACGAAACACAGTACATTCCGATCATCAACCACATGAGTAATGGTATAAGCGTAAAACTATTTCTAAAATATATTATTTTCTGTGCTTTTATAGGAAGAGCCCATTGTTCATCAACTTTTGTGTACATAAGTATTATCATCGACAATTTGGCGTACCTATAAATCCAAATAAGTGTGCATTGAGGAAAATCTTCGATGGTATTCGTCAAAAATAAAAAAAATACGTTTGTCTCTTAGTTTTTCTAAGTGAGTGCTGTTTATATTTTTTTATGACCATCGCGTGCTAAACCATTTCTTTGAATAGTTGTTACAACTACTTTGTACGAATAATCATCAGAAAATATATACTCGACAAGCATTTTTGTATCAGTATTCTCTTCAACACAACCCTCTCGAAACTTTTATTGGACTCCGTCACGAGTTTGGACGGCATAAATCTTTAAAACCAACAACAAATAGGCACTTCCCCTCTGTATTATAACTAATTATGTCAAGACTGTCTTTTAAGAGGCGTAAATACCTTGAATTAAGTGATAGTTTTACAACTCCTAATTATATATCACACGTAACTATTATCTCGGTTTTACTACACACAGTTCTACTATAACCTTTACCATGTAAATTTGGAAAAGACTTTCTGTTCTCTTGCTAAGAGTACCATGTAACAATCGATCATTTCGTCCAGAGTAGATTTAATAAGAAACTTTTCATTAAAATCATCTAAATGAGTGACTCCTTCGTTTTCGTTATCATGGATAGCTAACTGATTTAAACTGGTAATAATTGCCCATCAGCGTTAAAACTAAAATATTAATTATTACTATTAGCAAATAGTAAATTATTTGGTTTGGTTGCTAACCAATAAAAACTGAATTGTACATAGCAATGCATTTGCGTACATCCCATTACCTGTGCCTTGATGATTTTTATAGCCGATAAATTGTTACATGACACGAGCCATATCCGATGATTCAAGCCCCATTTTGGTCATTAGGGAAACCACGAATGGACAAAATCACATCACGAACATTGATAGATCACTATCTATATTAATTCGAAACAGGTTGATCACTTCAAATTTATTTATTTTTTTAAGAAAACGACCAAACTCCAAACTCGTTAATTTAACATAACTAAGTTAACATAACTAAGTTCTTCGACTTTTCACCAAAAGTTACGATTAAGCACATTTCTGTCGTGAATATCAATCCGAAAAGTATAATCATCGAAATCACGTAACCTTTCAATCAATCTTTCCTCTATTTCTCTTTTTCTTTAATTCATTGAAGATATTCATGTCGAGATGAACTAAAATCCATTTTAATGGAGAGAGTACACTTCCTAAATACACCTATATATACGTAGAACCTGAAATTATTTTCTATTTTTCAAAATCTCATGTAGCCAAATTTAACCATAAATCCACCGTTAATCAGATATTTTTTCCCGAAGAGAACTTAAGAAACTTTTTCATATACTAATCAACAGTACGGAGTCACATAAATGAGTATACTGACTAATACTTAGTTTATAACTAAAAAGGAAGATGAAAACTTCGAAAGTCAGATATTACCTTTATGCAATCATTCTGGATACTTTCAGCAGAAAGCGTAGTAGATAAACCAATTACTTGCATTCCCGCAGCATTACCAGCCTTAATTCCATTACGAGAATCCTCAAATACAATACAGTTTGAAGGATCGATTCCTAAATCTTTTGCCGCCAACAAATAACACATTGGATGGGGTTTGCCAAAATCAATGCGGTCAGCTGAAACGACAGTATTAAACAAATGTTTTATGGGTAACTTTTGGAAAAAGGGAATAAGCTTTGCATTATTCGAACTTGTTACCAGACCCACAAGGATATTAACATTTTTTAATTCGGAAAGAAAATCTAATACATCCGGAATAAGCTTTATTTCCAACTGTATATCAAAAACGTGACTCTCCCTTTCTATTTCTTTTTGTTGTTCTTTCGGTAAATGAGAAAAGTGTTGCGATAAAATGTCAGAAAACACCATCCCTTTGATCAATTGTTCAAAATTTTCTATCCCTAGTTGGTATTTTTTTTCTATTGTTTTCCAAAACATACTATACTGTAATTCAGTATCAATTATTACTCCATCCAAATCAAAAAGTACGGCACTTTGTTTACTCATTCTTACTGCTTTTAAAGCAAATTTAAAATAAATGGAGAAAAGAACAATTTTCTTTACAAATGCCTATTTTTTTTTACCACTCTTAATAGTAATCGATTAACGATCAATAAAATACGTATTAAGCTATATTTCCTGAACAATATATGTTAACAATTATTAATATTATACAACGCCTGCTAGTATAACTAACTTGATTGAAGCCTTTCCCCTAAGAGTAATTAATATTAGCACTTTATTTCCATTAATAATGCCGCCTTTTATTTGATTCTCGTTTATAGGTGCTAACGCTCCCTAATCTCATTTAACAAAAACATTAATTAATCCATATGCAACAAAAAAGAACCTTCCCCGATTAAATTCTCTAAATTAAATTCACTTTCCCCTTTTGCTTAAAAAATTGCTGCGTAGTTATAATAAAAATATGATAATAGAAAAGGCGACATAAACTGCATCGTTATTTGGTCTTTATTTTTAGTCTCTATAAAATCACACTCTCTTTCCGTAAAGAGTATAACGCTGTAGAAATAACTGAAGCTTTACTTTTGTCCTGCTATCTGCCTAACAGGAACCGTCGCTCATATTCCTTTTTTCCTAAAATCTACGACAGTCTTTCCCAATGATTGATACGCCATTGTATACACAACAACGCCTTTGCATTTTTTTGCGTTCAAAAATAACAAAAAACTCAGCACTTTAAAAGTATAAACTTTGCTTTGTAACAAAATTTTAACCAAATCTCACCGTTCAAAATCTTTTCCTTATAATACACTTACGATTTTCGCAACTTCTCCAAGACAGCAAATAATATAGAACCAACAACCAATAAATAATAATCAAATAAATTTTAAATACGCATAAAACCCCATGCTCCGATTGTATCCCACATACACACATCCCCACCGACTTTTTCCCCTTATCGGTAAAAAACCTCCTACAAAATACAACGGTATTAAACAAAAAAATAAGGGAACAAACTTTTTTTCGTACTCTATTTTTACTCCAATAAGTTTATCTGTCTACCTTTTCAAAGAATGTATTCTCCCGCGTGTATTGACTGATATGCCAATACATATCACCAATCCTGATAATATCCATATACATCTTCCTTCATAAGGAAGATGTATATTTATCACGCTCCTTTTTTCTAATAAAAGAAATTGTCTCATCAAGACCCTCCATGAATTTATTAAAATCTTCTTGATATAGGAACAACTTCTGTTTCTCGAAACGAAAAACATTAGATTCAGAATTTTCTATGATTTTTTTGCTTTCTGTCAACGTAAGAAACATATCACCTCTACGAGTTTGCCTTACATCCAAATAATAAATTCGCTTTCCAGCAGGAATCACTTTGGAAAAAACAATATTTTCCATATACATTTCTTTTTTTTTTTCTTTATCAAAATACTATTTTGTTGCATCATCATCTTAATTATATTTGTACCCTAACAAAAAATCCTTTACAAAATTTTTTCTTCTTTCACAATATATTATTTACCCTACGAATGGCTTCCACACTTTTTTCAAACAATGCCTTTTCTTCTACATTCAGTCCGACATCTATTATCTTTTCAACACCCCAACGACCAACTACAACAGGAACTCCAATACAAATATTCTCTTGCCCATACTCTCCCTCTAAAAGAACACATGAAGGAATTATCCGCTTATAATCCTTTACTATAGATTCCACCACATATGCTCCTGCAGCTCCCGGAGCATACCATGCAGAAGTTCCCAATAAACCAGTCAATGTAGCACCTCCAACCATCGTATCTGCAACTACTTTGTTCAAAACATCAACAGACAACAACTCAGTAACCGGGATTCCGTTATAGGTTGCCAGACGTTTCAAGGGAATCATTGTCGTATCCCCATGTCCACCAATAACCATCCCCTCTATTTGAGAGGGATTAGCTTTCAAAGCAATTCTCAAATAATATTTGAAACGAGAACTATCTAAAACCCCACCCATACCTATCACCTTACTTTTCAAAATTCCAGTAAATCTCGATACGAGATAAGTCATTGTATCCACTGGATTGGAAATAATGACAAATACAGCATTGGGGGAATAAACCAAACATTGAGAAACAACACTCTTTACAATATTAGCATTTGTACCTATTAATTCTTCACGCGTCATACCAGGCCCACGTGGTATTCCTGAAGTAACAACAATAACATCCGATTCTGCAGTCAATTCATAATTATTTGTCGAACTAATTATATTCGTTTCAAAACCTAACGTTTGCGCTGCCTGCAACATATCAATCACTTTCCCTTCTGCTATACCCTCTTTTACATCAAGCATAACTATCGTAGAGGCAATTCTATTAAATGCAAGCACATTTGCACACGTAGCTCCTACATTTCCCGCACCAATTACGCTTACTTTTACCATAATGAAGTAAAACTTAACTTAATATTAACTTAATAAAAACTAAAACTTACAAAACATAATCCACCCAGGTTAACATCTGACAAATATACTAATCCAGCACTCAAAAAATAAAATTTTTGAGTAGATATTTACAAAAACGTAGATATTTACAAAAACAAAAAATCTATAAACCAACGCTCTTTATGCAAAGTTAAAACATATGAGCTAAGTTAAACAAATTAATTAAATTTAACCTCAAGATTTGCTTGTTCAACAACATAAATACTGGTTTAACAACATTCCAAACAAAAAAAAATTAATTATACCTCAAGATTTTCATTAAATATTTCGTACCAAGCAAGTCCTTGTTTTGGAAGTTGCTCCATGAACGGGTCAGGGTCGAATTCTTCCACATTAAATACACCTGGTTTACTCCAAATATTTTTCATGAACAAAATAGCCCCAATAGATGCTGAAACACCAGTAGTATAACTCACACTTTGTGTACCTGTTTCTTTATATGAGTCTTGGTGTCGACAGTTATTATAAACATAGTAAGTTTGTCCCTTCCCTCTCTTATCCAACCCTCGGATTCGACAACCTATACTTGTTTCTCCTGTATAGTCTTTTCCTAAAAGACCAGGGTCGGGAAGTACAGCTTTCAAGAATTGGATTGGAACAATCTCTATGCCGTTATAGAGGACCGAATCTATACGTGCCATACCAATATTTTTAATGACCCGCAAGTGAGTCAAATATTCTTGCCCAAAAGTCATCCAAAACCGAGCTCGTTTAAGAGTTGGGAAATGCTTGACTAATGATTCTAGCTCTTCATGGTAAATGACATAAGATTCCTTTTTTCCTATATTTGGGTAATTCAATACTTTATGAATTTCATGCGGTTCAGTAACAATCCACTGTCCATTCTCCCAATATTTTCCCTTTTGCGTAATTTCGCGTATGTTAATTTCAGAATTAAAATTTGTAGCAAATGCTTTCCCATGATCCCCAGCATTACAATCTACAATATCTAGATAATGTATCTCTCCAAAGTGATGCTTAACTGCATAAGCAGTGAATACGTTTGTTGTCCCAGGATCAAACCCACAACCTAATATGGCAGTCAATCCAGCCTGCTTAAACTTATCTTGGTAAGCCCATTGCCATTTGTACTCAAATTTAGCTTCATTTTCCGGCTCATAATTAGCTGTGTCTAAGTAATTAACTCCACAAGCGATACAAGCATCCATAATGGTTAGATTTTGATAAGGAAGAGCCACGTTAATTACTAATTCTGGCTTAAAACTTCTAAAAAGAGTTATTAGCTCAGAAAGTTTATTAGCATCTATTTGTACTATTTGTATTTTACAACTTTTATACTTTGTACCAATGGCATCACTAATAACTTTGGCCTTTGAAAGAGTACGGCTGGCAAGCATCACTTCGCTAAAAATCTCACAATTTTGAGCTATTTTGTGTGCAACAACGGTCCCTACACCTCCTGCTCCGATAACAAGTACTTTTGACATAAAATCTGGAAGATAACTTTTCATATTTACCGTGTGAAGGTACGGTATCTTTTCATATATCAAGTATCTTTTCTATGCAAAAGATTGTACCGGGGGTCGATTAAATTTAGTGTTAATGCAAAGCTACTATGTAAATAAGCCACCCCAATGGCTCCTTATTACACATCATTAATTACATAATCTTAGATTATTGAAATTTTCATTACCTTCTTCTAGAAAATCTTTAGAAAATCACTATTATTGCAGATAATTATAGACCTCAGAAACAAGTTTTATAACTCTGATAAAAATGAAAATAAAAAAAGAAACTGGAACAGTTACTGTAAAAAGAGGTTTAGCAGAAATGCTAAAAGGTGGAGTAATTATGGATGTTGTTAACCCAGAGCAAGCGAAAATTGCAGAAGAAGCAGGAGCAGTGGCAGTTATGGCATTGGAACGTGTCCCTTCCGATATCCGTTCTCAAGGAGGAGTAGCACGTATGTCTGACCCGGAAGTGATTGTTAGCATTCAGCAAATAGTATCCATACCAGTTATGGCCAAAGTTCGCATTGGACATATTGCAGAAGCACGCATATTAGAAGCCTTGGATATCGATTTTATTGATGAAAGTGAAGTATTAACTCCTGCAGATGAATCCTACCATATTCTAAAAAGCGATTTCAAAGTCCCATTTGTATGTGGTGCACGCAATTTAGGTGAGGCATTAAGGCGTATCGGAGAAGGAGCATCAATGATACGTACAAAAGGTGAAGCCGGAACTGGTGATATAGTTGAAGCTGTCCGCCATATACGAAAAATAAATGAAGATATTCGACGAGTAATGAGTAGTACTACACAAATGGAGTTAATGACAATAGCCAAAGGATTTGGAGCGCCATACGAGTTAGTATTGCAGGTAAAAACATTAGGACATCTTCCTACAGTTAATTTTGCAGCTGGAGGAGTTGTTACACCAGCTGACGCCGCTTTGATGATGGAATTAGGATGTGATGGAGTATTTGTTGGTTCAGGTATATTCAAGTCAGATAATCCTGCCCAAAGAGCTAAATCTATTGTAGAAGCAGTAGCTCATTACAAAGATGCTCATCTTCTTGTTGAAGTATCCAAAGGCCTTGGGGAAGCAATGAGAGGTCAAAGTATTGCTCAAATAGATGATAAAGACAGATTGGCTGGACGTGGATGGTGAAACGATGAAAATAGGAATTTTAGCTTTGCAAGGTGCAGTGAGAGAACACTGCAGGATTGTGCATAAATTGGGACATAAAACGGTGGATATATTGTATCCACGGGATTTAATAGGAATAGATGGATTGATTCTCCCGGGAGGGGAAAGTACAACAATCAGCAAGCTATTGGTAAGGTATGGTCTTTTAACTCCAATTGTTGAATTGGGACACAAAAAATTGCCAATTTTTGGAACTTGTTCGGGATTGATTTTGTTGTCTAAAAATATTGCAAAGAGTGAACAATACCGATTAGGGTTGATGGATACTTATGTAAAACGTAATGCTTTTGGAAGACAATTGGCTAGCTTTGAAACAAAAATGCCCATACCCATATTGGGCAACATTCCCTACCCAACGATATTCATTCGTGCTCCCTATATAGATAAAGCAGATAAAGGGGTCAACATATTACTAAGTCATGAAAGTAGAATTCTTTTCGCTGAACAAGATAACTTCCTTGCTGCTTCTTTTCATCCAGAACTTACTGAAGATGTAAGAGTCCATGAGTATTTTATACAAAAAATTCTCAGTTATCAAAAATTTTGTAACCTATAATAGAGAGATTTCTTTAAAAGAGTAATAGCGTTCTTCCTTTGACTTGGTCATTAAACAAAGCAAGCCTTCTTCAGTAACCATTCGTATTCTTGCTTGGAAGATTTCATTTTTATCTTTATAGAAATGAAATCCCTCTTTACAATAAAGGGAATCATGATAAACTTGCGAAATCAATTTTCTTTGACCAGATTTTAATTTTTTATACCAATATTGAATTTGCGACACAATTTGTTCCAACAATATATTAGTATTCATTTCTATACCTATTATTTGTTTCAAAGAAACTGGATTAGGAGCCTCGCTTTTAAATACTTGTTGATTAACATTTAATCCAATACCAATAATGGAACAAGAAATTTTTTGACCAATCAATTCGTTCTCGATTAATATACCTGCGAGTTTCCGTTTTTCAAAAAAAACATCATTAGGCCATTTAATTGCAATGCCTTTCTGTACATATGTATCTAGTACATCTTTGATACCAATAACAACAACTTCAGATAGTAAGAACTGTTGTTGAATCGATAGAAAATTAGGATACAAAAGAATACTACAAATAATATTTTTAGTTGGTTCAGATTCCCAACAATTTCCCCTTTGTCCACGTCCAGCAGTTTGTGATTCAGCAACAACAATTGTCCATTCTTTCAAAGATTGTTTTTTGGATAGCTCTTTGAGAAAAAGATTGGTAGAAGAAGTAATTTTAATCTTGATAGTATTCATTTCATATACACTTTGATATAATTTCTCCTATCCCCCAACACATCTAGCCACTAAGATAATATTGTATTTCAATACTTCTTGTTAATTGGATTAAATATATTTTAAGAGCGTAATGTTATTTACGCTGGTAAATATATCTTCTATGTGTTCCATTTTAGAACCAAATTGTTTCATTACAATTGATATCGATAATATCAAACTGGATTTGGTAAATCAAATGCCGAAATTCTTAACATAATCTTCTGAGAAGAAGTTATTTTATTGATTATTGACATAATGAACAGTATTTTTGGATGCTTCCAAAGAGTTCTTTTTACATGTTTTTTGCTTTCACTATTATTTACTCAATTTCAAATGCCCTTTATATATACCAATTGTGACATTACGAATTTGATAACCATTATTTTTCAAATACCCAGTTGCAATTATTCATTCCTCCTTTCCCAGTCCAATTGTGTTGGACCATTATTCATAAATATTAATATTTAGTCTTTCCTTTAACTATTTTAATATTGTCTTATCTTTGTCATACCGTGTTTTTTACATTTGTTTTCTTTTCAAAAAAATTATGAAGAACCAATTATTTATTTATAATACGTTGACAGGAAGGAAAGAATTATTTCAATCACTATATCCCAAACGTGTTGGACTTTATGTTTGTGGCCCAACAGTATACGGAGATCCACATTTAGGACATGCTCGTCCAGCAATTACTTTTGACATTTTATTTCGTTATTTAATGCACTTAAACTATAAGGTGCGGTATGTACGCAATATTACTGATGTAGGGCACTTAACAAGTGATTCTGATTTGGGAGAAGATAAAATCGCAAGAAAAGCTCGGTTGGAGGACCTAGAACCAATGGAAGTAGTTCAACACTATCTTAACCTTTATCATAAAACAATGGATGCTCTAAATGTACTACCTCCAAGTATAGAACCTCATGCTAGTGCCCATATCATTGAACAAATACAATTAATAAAAGAGATTTTGGAAAAAGGGTACGCTTACGAAAGTAAAGGCTCTGTTTATTTTGATGTAGAAAAATATAATAAAAAATACAATTACGGTAAACTATCTGGTCAGAACATAGCAGATATGCTAAATACCACCCGTAAGTTAGATGGTCAAGAAGGGAAACGCAATCCAATCGATTTCGCATTATGGAAAAAAGCTTCGTCCAAGCATATTATGCAATGGATAAGTCCATGGAGTAATGGATTTCCTGGGTGGCATTTGGAATGTACAACTATGAGTAGAAAATACTTAGGTAATTTGTTTGATATTCACGGTGGAGGCATGGATTTAATTTTTCCACATCATGAATGTGAGATTGCACAAAAAGTGGCATCTACGGGATACGAAGGAGTAAAATATTGGATGCACAACAATATGGTTACCGTCAATGGACAAAAAATGGGTAAGTCATCAAACAATTTTATCAACTTAGAACAACTATTTAATGGTACGAATCCTTTATTAATTCAATCGTATAATCCTATGACAGTTCGATTTTTTATCTTACAATCACACTATAGAAATACAATTGATTTTAGCAATAAGGCACTACAAGCATCTAAAAAAGGACTTTCTCGACTTTTGGAAGCCAACAATAATATTAAGCAATTGACAGCTCAAACAACAAACTCTACTGTCAATATCGAAGGATTAAGAAATAAAAGCATTGAGGCAATGAACGACGATTTAAATACACCGATTATTATTTCTTATCTTTTTGAGGCTACGCGAATAGTCAATTCGGCATTAGCAAAACAAACACAATTGACTACAGAAGATATTCAACAATTAAAGGATTTCTTTCAATTATTTTTATTTAATCTGTTAGGAATTAAAGACGAATTAAAATATAAAAACACCTCCTATAATTCTTTTGCAAAAGCAGTAGATCTTCTACTACAAATAAGAGTGCAAGCTAAGCAAGAAAAAAACTGGATATTTGCTGATAAAATACGCGATGAATTAACCGTCTTGGGATTCGAGGTTAAAGATACAAAAAATGGCTTTGAGTGGAAACTAAGCAAATGAATAAAAGTAAAAAAAAAGAGTGGTGTGAATGTCATTGCCGGCTGAGACAAGTCGGATTGAAATTAGTTGTCATCAAATTTTAAATCACTTTAAAATAAAAACTAACAGAACAGCCTACAATAATGTTAA
Source organism: Candidatus Azobacteroides pseudotrichonymphae genomovar. CFP2 (assembly GCF_000010645.1). Lineage (NCBI taxonomy): Bacteria > Pseudomonadati > Bacteroidota > Bacteroidia > Bacteroidales > Azobacteroides (SeqCode) > Azobacteroides pseudotrichonymphae (SeqCode). Next base: position 411,313 of record NC_011565.1, on the reverse strand, counting down.
TCAGAATATATCTTAATAAGATAAGTATCTGATAATTTTTTGCTTACTTGCTTGCTTTTCAGAACTGAAAATTATCCAATGAAATTTGGGGAAGGTAGTATACCTTCCCCAAAATACGGTTATAAGAAAACTTCATATTTTTTCATCCAACTAATTTTTTCTTAGAGAGAAAATCCAATTAAAATTCATATAAAAAAGCATCCTGATAAATTGAAAATGAAAGTGGCTAACAGAAAGACGTGAAATCTGATCTTGTCAATCACTAAAGAGATCACAAAACAAAGAATACTATCTACATCTACTAAAATATTTACTTAAGCACTTTTTAGTTTGTACTACTATAACTTAAAAGGGGAAACTGCTTTTTACTGATTCAAATTTGGCAAGATATTTGCCATCCCATGGTTATTGTGGAGGCTCTTCTTATCATAAGAGTTTGTCTTTTATTTCGATAAATAATATAAAATGTGAGTTTATGAATGATAAAGGTTTAGAAAAAGATATTCAGGAGGGAGAAGGATTCGCTGACAAGACAGGAGAAAACTTGTCTGCACCAGAACAGATTCTGACAAAAAATACAGAAATAGTTGACAATGTGGCAGAGAAAATAAAAGAACTTGTACAAAATTATTCTAACGAACAAAAACAGATAGAGATAGAGATAAAAAAGAAAGAGTACGAACAGGATCTTGAACAAATAAGGACTGAGCATAAGCAAGAAATGGAGAGGATGCGTGCCGAGATTGAACTCAAAAGTGTCGAAGTCGAAACTAAAAAAGATGCTCATCTTCGTTTAATGGCAGAATATGATAATTATCAGAAGCGTACCATTAGAGAAAAAGCAGATTTAATTAGAAATGGGGGAGAAAAAATATTTATCGGACTTCTCCCCATAATAGATGATTTTGAGAGAGCCTTAAAGACAATAGAAGAAGTCAAAGAAGTAGATACTATAAAGGAAGGAATAGGCTTGATTTATCGCAAATTCCTTTCTTTTCTTCAAAAAAACGGAATAAAAGCTATCGATTCAGTTGGTGAAAAATTTGAAGCTGATTTATTTGAAGCTGTCGCTACTGTTCCTGCAGAAAGTGAAGAACAAAAAGGTAAAATTATAGATAATTTACAAACGGGATATACTCTGAACGATAAGGTTATTCGCCACGCAAAAGTAATAGTGGCTAATTAGAAAAAAAATATAAATAAAGAAACATGGCAGCCACAACAAAAAGAGATTATTATGATATTTTAGGCGTTTCCAAAACAGCATCAGTGGATGAGATTAAAAAAGCATATAGAAAAAAGGCTATTCAATATCATCCAGATAAAAACCCTGGAAGTAAGGATGCTGAAGAGAGATTCAAAGAAGCCGCTGAAGCGTATGAAATTTTAAGCGATGTAAACAAAAGAAATCGGTACGATCAATTGGGGCACGCAGGAGTAGGTAACTCTACAGGAGGCTTTGACGGAGAAGGGTTTTCTATGGAAGATATTTTTTCTCGTTTTGGGGATATTTTTGGTGGATTTTCTGATGGATTTGGTTTTGGAAGTAATGCAAAGGGAGTTAATCGAGGTTCAGATTTGAGAATAAAAGTAAAATTAACACTTAAAGAAATAGTTACAGGTATTGAAAAAAAACTTAAGGTAAAGAAATATGTTGCCTGTTCTTATTGCAAAGGAAATGGAGCAGAAAATAATCGATCTTATCATGCATGCTCTATTTGTAAAGGAAAGGGACATGTAACAAGAGTTATGAATATTGGCTTTGGACAGATGCAGACTTCCTCTGTTTGTCCAGAGTGCCATGGAGAGGGAAGAATAATTACTAAAAAATGTCCATATTGTTATGGTGAAGGGATTGTGCTAGATGAGGACATAATTGTTATTAATATTCCTGCAGGAGTGATGGAAGGCATGCAACTTTCGATACAAGAAAAAGGTAATGCTCCTCGTCGCGGAGGAGTTAACGGTAATCTATTAGTGGTAATTGAGGAAGAAGCTCATCCTGAGTTGATACGAGATCAACAAAATATTATTTATAATTTAATATTAACTTTCTACCAAGCATCAGTAGGTTGTATGGTAGAAGTTCCCACATTGGATGGCAAAGCAAAAATAAGAGTAGAGCCAGGAACTCAGCCAGGTAAAATACTTAGATTGAAAAACAAGGGATTACCTTCAGTTAATAAATACGGAAGAGGTGATTTATTAATCAATATCACTGTCTATGTTCCTGAACATTTGACCGAAAGACAAAAGGAAATTCTTTCTGCAATAGAAAATGCTTCTAATTTTAAGCCAACAAGCTCTGTGAGAGAAAAAATCTTTAGTAAATTTAAAAGTGTATTCGATTAAAGATTTCATTTAAATGATTCATTTCGTAAACATCTATCCAATGTATTTTAAAACCTCTACGTTCCATACCTCTAAACCATGTCATTTGTCGTTTGGCATACTGGTGAATAGCAATTTCTAGTTGTTGATACATTTCTGAATAAGAAAGCTGTCCAATAAGGTAAAGGGTAATATATTTGTATTCCAAACCGTAATATATTAGTTGGTCGGGAGAGAGTTCTGTTTCCAACAAGTTTTTGACTTCTTCTATCATTCCTTCCTCTAATCGTTTTTTTAGGCGAAGGCTTATTCTATTTCTTCTTAATTCACGGTCAATATTAACTCCAATAATTAGACTCTTAATAGAAGAATAACTATTTATTGGGTTGTTTTTTTGTGTAGGATAACATGTTTCTATTTCTATAGCTCGTATAATTTTTCGTACGGAGTCTGTATCTGTTTGATTATGAAGATTTTTGTATGATTTTAATATTTTTTTCAATTCATCAACACTTTTATCTTTTAAATTTGACCTTAAAATAAGGTTTTCTGGAACATCTAACAATTTATACCCTTTCAGAACGGATTCTATATACAAACCTGTTCCTCCGCATAAAATCGGTAACTTCCCTTTCTTTTTAATTTTAGTAAAAATTTCGTGAAAATCATGTTGGAATCTGAAAACATTGTATTTTTCACCAGCTTGACAAATATCAATGAGATGATAAGGAATAAATTTTCCTTCAATGATATAATTGTCTAAATCTTTTCCTGTACCAATAGTCATATTACGATATACTTGACGAGAATCGGCACTAATTATTTCACTGTTCAATTCATTAGCCAACCGAGTGGCAAAAGCCGTTTTCCCAGAAGCTGTAGGTCCCAATACGGTAATTAATTCATACTCTTGCAATTCCACTTTCAAATTTGTACTTTGCACAAATGCAAGATAATAGATTATATGTCAAAAATAAAAATATATAGAGCATCAGCTGGTTCTGGTAAAACTTATACTTTAGTGTTAGAGTATATTAAATGTTTGTTGATTTCCGATTTTAGCGATTATTTTCAATATATTTTAGCAGTTAGTTTTACAAAAGATGCTACGAACGAAATGAAAGAACGCATATTGTCGGAGCTATATGGATTGGCATTGAATACAAATGATTCAAAGAGATTTCGTTCTTCCTTGCAAATCTTATGGGAGGAAGAAGGATTACATTGGGATGAAAAATTAATCAATATGAGAGCTAAAACAGCTTTTCAAACTATTATTCACAATTATAGCCGATTAAACATAACAACAATTGACAGTTTCTTCCAATGTATAATTCGTAGTTTAGTAAGAGAATTAGGATACAGTAATCATTTTAGTTTGGAAACAAATACTCAACGAGTAATACGAGAATCTATTCATAACGTAATAGAGAAGTCAAGCCATGATAATAAATTAATTAAATGGTTAACAATATATGTAGAACATTTAATTAATGAGGGAAAGAATTGGAGAATAGAAAAATCCATGGAAATATTTGGAGAATGCATTTACAATGAATTTTTTCAAACAAAAAAAAAGTATTTGCCAAATACTACCTTGTTTTTTAGTAGATTGATAAAAAGTCAAGATCAAATACAGAAAGATTGTCAAACCTTTTTTAAAAATACTGTACAAGAAATCAAAATTTTATTATCAAAACATCAGCTTAATGAAAATGATTTTATAAGAAAAGGCAATCCTATCATTTTTCTTCAGAAGTTAGCAGATGGGGACTATCCAGAAGAAAGTAAAACTATAGAAAAGTGCTGCACAGACAAAGATGCATGGACTACTAAAAATCATAAAAAAAAAGAAGATATAGCCAAGCTAGCAGAATACAAATTAATACCCACACTTAATTGTATTCTTGAGGCATTGCGAAAAACACGTACGGCACAAATGATAAAAGATAATCTCTATCAATTGGGTTTAATAGGAAAGGTTATAAAGGAAATTGAAGAACAAAATCATGAGCAAAATCGGTTTATGTTATCAGATACTAATATTTTTCTTCATCAAATGATTGATGATACTGATGCTCCATTTATCTACGAAAAAATAGGTGTTCAAATTAAACACGTAATGATTGATGAATTTCAAGATACTAGCCAATTACAGTGGGAAAATTTTCGTGTTTTATTGAATGAAATACTTGCACAAAATACATTTAGTTTGATAGTAGGAGATGAAAAGCAATCAATTTACCGTTGGCGTAATGGAGACTGGAAAATATTTAAAAGAGCAGTAAAGGAATTAGGTACTGAAGAAAAACCTTTATTGTACAATTGGAGGAGTGAAAAACATATTATTGATTTTAATAATTCATTCTTCCCTCTAGCAGCGAATATGCTAAAAAATGCAGTTTTTTCTATATATGAAGTCGAAAAAGTTAAACAAAAAACTAAAAAAAGTAGTGAAAAAGAAGGACATATCTTTATTCAATTTATTAAAGACAATAAGGAGGATGTGCAATATGTGGATCAAATGATGAAAGAAGCAGTTTTGGAACAACTCAAAAAATTATACAATAATGGTATTCCGGCTAAAGATATTTGTTTGCTTGTTCGAAAGAAAAAAACAATAAACATACTTGCTGCTTTTTTTTTAGAAAAACGAAATAATTATCCAAAAATGGCAGAAAAGCATTATTTAACAATTGTTTCCAATGAAGCTTTTAGCTTAAAAAGTTCACTTGCCGTAAGAATTATTATTGCATCTCTCAGAATAATCAGTAGGCAGGATAATGAAATATATTATAAAAATCAATTAATCTATTTATTGAAAATAGGAGGATTAGATGTACAAGATCTAATAATTGACTCATTATTATCTATGCCGTTGTTTGAACTTATCGGGTACATTTGCAAACAATTTGAATTAGAACAATTACCGGGACAGGCAGCTTATTTGTTTGTTTTCTATGATTATCTTAGTCAATATTTGAAAGAGTCTCCAGCAACAATTCATCATTTTCTTGAGCATTGGGAAAAAGAAGGACAAGATAAAACTGTTCCAACTGGAATGGGAGTAGAAGGAATAAAAGCTATGACAATTCACAAGTCAAAAGGACTACAATTTCACACAGTGATTATCCCCTACTGCGATTGGAAATTTTCTCCGGAAAAAAATCCTTTTCTCTGGTGCAAATCACCAAAGAACATAAAAGATTTGCCTTTTTTTCCTATCACTTACAAAAAAGAAATGAAATATACCGATTTCGCTACAGAATATGAAGAGGAAACAATACGGTCATATGTAGATAATTTAAATCTTTTATATGTAGCTTTTACACGAGCAGAATGCAATTTAATTATATTAACTAGGTACAAAAAAAAAATAAAAGAAATAAAAAGAGTATCTGATCTATTACAATTGTCTGTAAAAAAACTCAATGGTAATTGGGACGAAGAAAATTGTCATTTTAGAATGGGAGAGATTTTTTTATTGAAAGAAGAGAAAAAAGTAGCGACAGATAATCCTTTAAAGAAAATACCCTTAATGAAAGAAATAAAATTTTCACCTGTAAATTTTCAACAAGAGAAAATTACATTCAAACAATCTAATCAATTTCAACAACTAATGACTGGTAAAGATATGTATTTTACATATGATAACATTATACATTATTTTCTTATACAGATTAATTATTTAGAAGACATTGAAAAAAAAGTAAACGATGGAATTATACAGAGCTTGATTCAGCCTAATGAAGGGAGAATTTATATAGAAAAAATACGCAGATCCATTCAATTGTCAGGAGTAGAAGATTGGTTTAATAGTCGCTATAAAGTATACAGAAAATATTCAATTATTGCTGAAGAAAATGGAATTGTAATCAACAAGCGTCCTGACCGATTTTTAATTGCTGGTAATAAAACGATTATAATAGACTATAAATTTGAAACACCTCATTCTTCTCACGAAAAACAACTACGACAATATGCCAATTTGTTAGTAACAAGAAAAACGAGTCATTTTAACATGGAAATGTATTTATGGTATGTGGAAATGAACCAAGTCAAAAAGATCCAACTTTATTAGAAAATAAAAAGACTTCGATTTATGGGGAAAAGAAAATTACAAAAAATAGAACGTCTTGTACAAAAAGAAATTAATGAATTATTTCGCTTACAAACTCAACAAATGAGACAATTGACTATAATATCGGTAACAACGGTAAGGATAAGTTCAGATTTGAGTGTAGCAAAAATTTTTTTAAGTATCTACCCGTCTGATAAAATCGGAAAAATTACGCAAAGTATCGAACAAGGTAAAAGTGCTATTCGATACAATTTAGGATTACGTATTGGTAAACAAATCAGACATATACCTAAATTAGCTTTTTTTGTAGACAATTCTTTTGAATATGTAGAGAACATAAATCACTTACTTGGTTTCAATGGAGGAATATGAATTCCCATTTTATTTTTATACTGGAATCTAGATATTTTTTCTAAAAAATCTTATAATATTATCACTATCACTTCTCGTTGATAACCATTTGTAGTATGTTTCATAGACTGATTTCAGAAATGTCCAGTTAGAGGGTTCATCTCTATGTATCGGATTGGCAAAAATTTGGGAACAAATGTCAATTCTCTTTTATGTTTTTATTCATCTAAACGAAGTATAGAAGGCACTGTTTATCTAATTTCTTCTATATGAAAACTCCCCTCCTTCTTTTCCGATAGCAATATGCATATATATTAATGATATTTTCATGATTAATCAACCTATATATGGTGCTCTTCTTGTAAAAAATAAAAAAGATATTGAATGATTTTCACTCCCTTGGAACAAGAGAAATAAACTTATTCTCTCGTATATTTTTAGAAGGTTTTAATTGCTATTTTGGGATGTTATATTGGATTTTTTCAAGAATTTTCATTTACTCTCTAGGTAACGGCATTTTACTTGACTTCGATAGGGAGTACTTTCACCATTTATTTCAATGAACCAGAAATAGAACAGAAAACTGACGCAATATTTCTCATCTATTCTTTATTCTATCAAATATGAAATAAAGGAAAGGAAGAGAGTACGCGTGAAATTTAAAATATTTAAATTCTAAATCATGGGATATCTCGCGTTATCTGTTCTATTATTTTAGGAAAATGTTCATATTCTAACGCATGAACTTTCGCAGCAATATCCTCTGATGAATCCGTAGGGGAGACTTCACATTTAGCTTGAAAAATAATTTTCCCTTCATCATAATTTTCATTAACATAATGAATGGTAATTCCTGATTCTGTTTCTTTATTTTCCACAACTGCTTTATGTACATTTAAACCATACATCCCTCTCCCTCCAAATTTTGGAAGCAGGGAAGGATGAATATTGATGATTTTATTTGGATAAGCTCTCAAAAGATTTTCGGGAACTCTTAATAAAAAACCTGCCAGAACAATGAAATCAATCTTAAATTCCTTCAACAATCGGAGTGCTTGACCGTTTTCAAAACCAGATTTATTAATTGTATAAGAAGGAATATTTAACAACATTGCCCTTTTGTGTACATAAGCATCTTTTTTATTGCTTAATATAAGTGGAAACTCTAAATTTCTGTTGTTAGCGAAATAACAAATAATATTTTCTACATTGGAGCCATATCCAGAAGCTAATAAAACAATTCTTTTCATATGTATTTTTTTGATATAATTATCAATATATCACCTCATAAAATATTTTTTTCAAAAAATCTAAAAATTAAAAACTAACCAAATTGGAAAAACATCAATAGTCTTGATTCACAAAGATATTCAGCTTTAGATTACTTGAATATATTTAATCAAAAATCTATAAAGAACTTCTCTTGCAAAAGAAGTTTACTTGTATTTGACTAATTTCGGTCAACCTATGTTATTATACACAATATTGATAATCAACGTCAATAAAAGTTTATAAAATTTTATGTTTTTCAGCATAAATATCTATATTTGCATAGTGTTTTCATGGTACTAAATTTTAAGGTTAAAATGAAGAAAGGGTTGTCGGAAGGTAACCCTTTCTTTGATTCCAAAAGTATGTGTGTCTTTTAAAGAAGACAGGAAAAATGATTTTGATAAAAAACTTTTATGATGAAGCTATGGGTATGTTTCAAAAAGTATTTTGGTTACCGACGCAATTAATTAATTTAGAAGAGAATCTTTACAGATTGAATTAAGAGACATATAGAATATCAAATTTTGGTAAAAACTTTCTATTGTTATCTGAATATAATAATATTTTAAAAAGTTTTTTTTATTGTCTTTCTTTTATGACAAACCAAACCAAATATCATGCTTCCTATGTAGGTTCCTCCCATGAGGACAGTAATTTATTCCACTATTATCCTACCACAAACATACTAACCTCTTGCTTTTATTTGTTTGTCTTAGTATTTAAATAAAGAGACTAGTTCATATAAAGAATTAGTTAAGAACAATGAATATAAATTGTCAATGACAAAAACTGTTCTAGTCACAGGAGCAAAAGGACAATTGGGATGCGAACTGACAAAAGTATTTACTCAACATTCTGAATTTAACTTTATTCCAACTGACATTGATACATTAGATTTAACAAATAAAAAAGAGGTTATTCATTTTGTAAAAAAACACAAAATAGACTACATCATTAACTGTGCTGCCTACACTGCCGTAGATAAAGCAGAAGAAGAAATAGATTTGTGCTATTTAATCAACCGTGATGCAGTAAAAAACATAGTAGAGGCAGCAGCCAGAGGAAAAGCAAAAATTATCCATATTTCTACTAATTACGTATTTGATGGTGTAAAAAATACTCCCTACATAGAAACAGATATTACCAATCCACAATCAGTTTATGGAAAAAGTAAACTTGAAGGGGAAAATACTCTAATGAAAAATTGTCCAGAAAGCATAATTATAAGAACTTCCTGGCTATATTCTATTTACGGATACAATTTTGTAAAAAAAATACTCCGTTTAATAAAAGAAAAATCAGAAATAAACGTCGTTTGCGATCAAATAGGAACACCCACTTTTGCACCTGACTTAGCAAATACTATCCTAGTACTCATTACTTTTTTAAAAAAAACAAAAAATTTCCACTCAGGTATCTTTCACTATAGTAATGAAGGTATTGTCTCATGGTTCGACTTTGCAAAGAAAATCTTACAACTTTCTGAAACGAAAAATTGTAAAATACGTCCAATTACAACAGAACAATATCCTATTCGAGCAAAACGTCCATTTTACAGTGCCTTAAACAAAAAGAAAATAAAAAAAGCTTTTGATATTGTAATCCCTAATTGGGAAGTAAGCTTGAAAAAGTGCATTAACTTACTTACTAACAAATCATGAAAAGAATACGAAAGAAACTCCACTTACAAAATCACTTATAATATCTTATATGCACTCGAAAGGCGAGTTTAGTACAAAATATCAAAGCTTTGCTTTTGCCCTCTCAATATTTTTTTCAATAGCATTAGTTTCTAAAAATTGGGGGTAATTAATCTTAATAGTTTTATAAATCTCTAAAGCTGATTTATAATCTTTCAAACTTTCATAAGCAATAGCAGCTTTTTTTAGATAAATAGGACTTAACGATGAGCTACAAGCTTTAATTGCTGCTTTTTGAAAAAAAACGATTCCTTCTTTTATATTGCCCAAATTAACTTCGCAATCACCAATAGCTCCAATTATTTGTGAAGCAAATAACTGGTCTTTATTACTATAACTCTTTAAAATTTTAAGAGATTCTTTATAATTCCCCAGTTGATATTGGCAAATTCCTGCATAAGCTTTTGCCAAGTTAGCAGATTTAGTTCCTCTAAACTCTTCTATTATACCTAAAAAACCAATGTAATTAGTACTATCTCCATTCAAAGCAATTCCCCATTGTTGATTGCTAAAATAGTTCTGACCAGAGAAAAAAGCAATTTCCGCACTCTTCTCACGAGAAATAAGGTAGCTCTCATAAAAAATAATAGAACTCACTACAATTACAATAATTACTACCATAATTATAAAAATTCGTTTGAAATATTTTCCTAAAAACCAACCTGTTTTTAAAAAAAAATCACTGACCTCCTTCTTTGTACTAAAAAAATTGTTAGTCTCCGTTTCTTTTCCCATAGTTCAATAAATACACACAAAAATAATCAGCATCCTGTATTTTTCAATGTATATAATTTCAAAATTATATCATTTACATGTATCAAATACATCTCTCACATTCTTTCTCCCAAATTTAATTTAAATTTAATTAATGAATAAATTATACATTTTCACTTACTATTTCGTTTCAGTAATCAATAGAAACAAACTGGAAAATCAGTCATTCATCTCTTCCCGAAAGAAAAAATCTCTTATTCTTTCTTTTCGTAAAATTCTCAATATAGAAAGAAACTCTTTCATAGCCCCTATAGTCTCTCAATAGCATTAAATTTGCAGAATTACATTTCAAAATTTTGCAAAATTTTTATAGAAAACGTTATTGCTAATGTATGAATCCACAAAGCGTTATAAAAATTTCTTAGTTTTTAGTAATCAGTATTTAAGTTAAAAAAATCTGAATGAAATTTCTTTTTATAATTCAAGGAGAAGGTAGAGGACACCTAATGCAATCTATAGCCTTAAAAGACATATTAAATAAAAATGGACATAAAGTAGTTTCTGCACTCATAGGAAAAAGCAAACGTAGAGAATTGCCAGATTTCTTTACAAAAAGAATAAATGTTCCAATAGAATATTTTAATAGCCCTAATTTTTTACCAAGTACGAAACATAAAAAAGCAAATATTCTATCCAGTACAATTTATAACCTATTCAAATTACCTACTTACTTTATAAGTATCTATTTCATTCGCAATAAAATTAAAAGATTAAATGTGGATGTTGTAATCAATTTCTACGAAATAATAGTTGGTTTAACCTATGCTATATTTCCTATTAAGACTCCTTATGTAAGTATAGCTCATCAATATCTTTTATTACACCCCGAATATAAATTCCCATCAGGGAACAAATTAGAATTAACATTGTTAAGATTTTTCACTCAACTCACTTGTATAAAATCATCCGTCCTATTCGCACTATCTATAAAAAAAAGAAAAAATCCACCAAAAAGCCGGATTATCATTGTTCCTCCCTTATTAAGAGAAGAAATATTCCAATGCTTTCCAACAAAATGCGATTATTTACACGGTTATATACTAAACGACAACCTTGCCAATGAAATTATTGAATATCAGAAAAAATATCCCTACGTACATCTACATTTTTTTTGGGATAAAAAAAATACCCCTAAAAAAACTATTATAAACAAGTTTTTAACTTTTCACACTTTAAACGACAAATTATTTATCAAATATATGACAAGATGTAAGGCTTATGCTACTACTGCCGGTTTTGAATCTATTTGTGAAGCCATGTATCTAGGCAAACCCATATTAATGGTACCTACCCATATAGAACAATCTTGTAATGCCTATGAGGCATTCCTTGCAGGAGCAGGAATAATATCCAATTATTTTGATCTAAAAAAACTAATAGACTACATCCCAAAACACAAAGAAAATATTGAATTCCGCATTTGGGTACAACATTCAGAAAAATATTGGACAAAAGAATTAGACAAATTTACATCCACCTTGCAAAGGGAAAAATAAATCTATTTTACCCTTTCTACATAAGAACCATTGCGTGTATCTACTTTTATTTTATCTCCTTTATTAATGAAAAGGGGGACACGTATGGAAGCTCCAGTTTCTATTGTAGCAAGTTTAGTCGCATTAGTAGCCGTATCTCCCTTAATACCTGGTTCAGTATAAATAACTGTCAAAACTGCATGAATAGGAATCTCTGCGAATAAAATAGTCTCAGAATCTGCATGGACAACTATTTCTACCATATCACCTTCCTTCAAAAAATCTACACCCACAATATTATTTCGTTCAACAAATACTTGTTCGAATGTCTCATTTTGCATAAAATGATAAATCATATCATCCTGATAAAGAAACAGATATAAACGACGTTCTATCCGAACTTCATCTATTTTTACCCCAGCATTAAACGTTTTTTCAATTACCCGGCCAGTAGTCACACTTTTAAGTTTTGTACGCACAAAGGCTGGACCTTTACCTGGTTTCACATGCAAAAACTCTACTATATAATAGTATCGACCTTCCAAATTAAGACACATACCACTTTTAAAATCAGCTGTAGTTGCCATTCAAATACTACTATATTTTATTTTTCTATTTTTCGATTAAATTGTCTCTGTACTTCACAAAAGTAGAAAAAATAATTACTATCAACATAAAAACATTTACTTATCACTAATATTCAAATCACGAAAGAAATATAAATACTCTCATTTTGTTACAAACAAAGTTGACAGAATCATCGTATTAACAACTTGTATATAAAATATTGATCAAAAAAAGAAGAGGCAAATCCTCCTATTTGAGAATCACCTCTTCTTTTGAATATTTTGAAATCCTGTAATAAAATTACATCATTACATCATTCCTCCACCTCCCATTGGGGGCATTGCAGGAGCAGGATTTTCCTCTTTTACTTCAGTAATTACGCATTCAGTAGTTAAAAGCATCCCAGCGATAGAAGCAGCGTTTTCCAAAGCTACTCGGGCTACTTTTGTTGGGTCAATTACACCTGCAACATATAAATCTTCATATATACCGGTACGTGCATTATACCCAAAATCATCTTTTTCTTCTTTAACCCTTTGAGCAATAACAGCCCCTTCCTTCCCCGCATTCTCAACAATTTGGCGAAGAGGTTCTTCAATAGCACGCTTTACAATCTCTATCCCCGTAGTTTCATCTTCATTTATACCTTTAAATCCTTCCAAAATAGAAATAGCACGTACATAAGCAACTCCACCACCTGGTACAGTTCCTTCTTCTATAGCCGCACGGGTTGCACTCAACGCATCATCTACACGATCTTTCTTTTCTTTCATCTCTACTTCCGAAGGAGCACCTACATAAAGCACAGCAACCCCACCTGCCAACTTAGCCAAACGCTCTTGCAATTTTTCACTGTCATAATCAGAAGTCGTCTTTTCTATTTGTGTTTTTATTTGGCTTACACGAGCAGAAATGGCACTCTTTTCACCCGCTCCATTTACAATTACCGTATTATCTTTACTTATAGTAACTTTTTCAGCAGTGCCTAGCATATCGATAGTCACGCCTTCCAGTTTTAAGCCCTTTTCTTCAGAGATTACCACTCCACCAGTCAAAACTGCAATATCCTCTAACATTTCCTTTCGACGATCACCGAAGCCCGGAGCTTTCACTGCGCAAACTTTCAAAGAACCACGCAAACGATTAACAACTAAAGTAGCCAAAGCTTCCGACTCAATATCTTCTGCTATAATCAACATTGGACGGCCTGTTTGAATGGTCTTCTCCAAAATTGGAAGAATATCTTTCAATACAGAGATCTTCTTATCATGAATAAGAATATAAGGATTCTCCAAATCAGCTTCCATTTTATCCGTGTTAGTTACAAAATAAGATGAAATATAACCACGATCAAACTGCATACCTTCCACCACGTCCACATAAGTCTCAATACCTTTAGATTCTTCTATAGTAATAACGCCTTCCTTTTTTACTTTTTTCATAGCTTCAGCAATCAAAGAACCAATAGTCTCATCTCCATTAGCAGATATTTTAGCTACATTTTCGATTTTACCAAAATCATCCCCAACAGCCCGTGATTGCTTTTTTAACGATTCTACTACTTTAGCAACAGCTTTATCAATACCACGCTTCAAATCCATTGGATTTGCACCAGCAGCCACATTCTTCATTCCTACATTAATGATAGACTGTGCCAAAACAGTAGCTGTGGTTGTACCATCACCCGCATTATCATTAGTCTTGGAAGCAACTTCTTTTACTAATTGAGCACCCATATTCTGAAAATGGTCTGAAAGTTCTATTTCCTTTGCCACAGTCACTCCATCTTTTGTGATTTGAGGAGCACCAAATTTTTTGTCGATAATTACATTTCGTCCCTTAGGACCTAAAGTCACTTTCACTGCATCTGCCAACTCATCAACCCCCTTTTTAAGCAAGTCACGAGCATCGAGGTTAAATTTGATATCTTTTGCCATAATAATTAATTTTTTTTAACTGTTAATAATTATTTTATTAAATAATAGCTAATACATCAGACTGACGCATAATCAAATATTGCATTCCGTCCAATTCTATCTCTGTTCCGGAATATTTACCATAAAGAATTTCATCTCCCTTTTTTAGAACCATTTGTTCGTCCTTAGAACCATTACCTACTGCGATTACCTCACCTTTTAACGGTTTTTCTTTTGCAGAATCAGGAATAATAATTCCTCCAACTGTTTTTTCTTCAGCAGCAGCAGGCTTTACCAATACTCTATCTGCTAATGGCTTAATATTAATACTCATAATTCTAAATTATTTTAAGTTAATTATTCTACTTTTTTACCTTTAGTAAGTCTTGCAAAGACCATGCCAAAAAAATAACTGACAATTTGTCAAATTCATATGAGAACACTAAAAAGACCATTTCAGATAAAACGGCCTTCAAGTCAAGTTTATATATAACCCACTTATTCGTGTCTTACATCATACAAAGTAGTCATTCCATATTCAGATTAATACGCCGAAACTCAATAACAGTCAAATCTCTACTTTGCCCTTTTAGATAATCATCGATAGTAATTTTTGGATCTTTCACAAAATTTTGCAACAGCAACGTATACTCTTTATAATATTTATTTAAAGCCCCATTTACTATCCGATCCAAAATTGCTTCAGGTTTACCTTGTTCTATTGCTTTTTCGCGAGCTATTTTCTCTTCTCTTTCTACAATCTTTGCTGGAATAGAATTCTTATCTACACTTATAGGATTCATAGCTGCTATTTGCATGGCTACATCTCTAGCTACTTGAGTCTTTACTATTACTTGGTTGAACCCAACAATAACAGCTAATTTATTACCAGGATGAACGTACGCTACTGTATAAGGAGCCTCTAAATATTCATAAATCCCCAATTCCATTTTTTCACCACTTATTCCACTACGCTCCGTTATCCATTCGCAAATTCTACGTCCATCTATAAATAGATCATTCAAATCTTCTATAGTTCTAGGTTTATTTTCTAAGGTCACACTTAGAATCTTTCTCACCATATCAACAAAATCCTCTCCCTTCGCTACAAAATCTGTCTCACACTTCACAGCTACAATAGAAGCAAAACCTTGCTTCGAAGAAGCAAGAACACAACCTTCAGAAGCTTCACGGCTTTCACGTTTAGAAGCTATTACTTTACCCTTTTTACGAATTACCTCCACTGCCTTATCGTAATTACCTTCCGCTTCTCTAAGTGCATTTCTACAATCCATTACACCTGCTCCAGTCATTTTTCTCAGATATTGAACATCTAACTTTGTAACTGCCATACCATTCTTTTATATATCAACTTAAAGAATCCTTCTTACTTCTACCTTCTATTTTCGTTCTTTTACGAAAAACAGAAACCGTCTTTTCCTTGTTTTCATTATTTATAGAAGTATCCATCATCCTTTCTTCTTTTCCCTCAATAATTGCATCACAAATAGCATTTAAAATCACCTCTATGGAACTAGTGGCATCATCATTAGCTGGAATAATAAAATCTATACCATTAGGATTAGAGTTAGTATCTACTATTGCAAATACAGGGATATCTAAACGTTTAGCCTCTGAAACAGCAATACGCTCTTTCATTACATCTACCACAAACAATGCAGAAGGCAAACGTTTTAAATCCGCGATCGAACCCAAATTTTTTTCCAGTTTAGCACGCTGACGAGTAATCTGCAATCTTTCTCTTTTAGATAAAAGGTCAAACGTCCCATCATGAGCCATTCTATCAATAACTGTCATTTTCTGAATAGCTTTGCGAATCGTAGGAAAATTAGTTAACATACCACCGGCCCAATGTTCAGTAACATAAGGCATTCCTACAAAGGATACTTTATCAGCAACTACTTGCTTTGCTTGTTTTTTAGTAGCTACAAACAATATTTTACGTCCAGATCTGATAATTTGCTTAATAGCCGATGACGCTTCATCTATTTTTAAAATAGTCTTATGCAAATCAATAATATGGATACCCTTACGTTCCATGAAAATGTAAGGAGCCATTGCCGGATTCCATTTCCTTTTTAAGTGTCCGAAATGTACCCCCGCCTCCAATAGCTGCTCGAACGAAACTCTTAACATTATTTAATCTCTATTCGTTTTTTCCTTCACTAACGTTTTGAAAACTGGAACTTCTTTCTAGCTTTAGGCCTTCCTGGCTTTTTCCGTTCCACCTTACGCGAATCTCGCGTTACAAAACCTTCACTTCTTAAAAGTGGTTTATCTTTTGAATTTATTTTTATCAATGCTCTAGCAATACCCAAACGTATTGCCTCTGACTGCCCCTTGTAACCTCCTCCCTTCAAATTAATTGTAATATCATATTGTTCAGAGACACCAAGTTTATTTAAAGGCTGTTTTACAACATATCGAAGTATTGAAGAAGGAAAATAAGATTCAAGACTACGTTGATTAATCAAAATTTTTCCCGAACCTTCTCTAACATAAACACGAGCTACAGCAGTTTTCCTCCTTCCTAAAGCGTTTACTATTTCCATTAATTATAATTATTTAAGTAAATCAACATCAATCGTTCTAGGTTGTTGAGCTTCATGTTTATGTTCAATCCCATCATATATATAAAGATGTTTAAGAATCTTTGCACCCAAACGATTTTTAGGAAGCATTCCTTTTACTACTTTTCTCAATAAACAATCACTACCCTTTTTCAATAAATCTGTCGGAGTAGCCTTTCTCTGCCCGCCAGGATAACCTGTATAAGAAAAGTATACACGATCAGTCCACTTTTTACCAGTTAAAACAATTTTGTTAGTATTGATAATAATTACATTGTCTCCGCAATCTACATGAGGAGTAAAGTTGGGTTTATATTTACCCCTAAGGAGTTTTGCTACCTTAGAAGCCAAGCGTCCTAGACGCTGTCCATTGGCATCTACAACAACCCATTCTTTATTAAGAGTTGCAGAATTTGCAGAAACAGTCTTATAACTTAAAGTATCCACTGTTTTTTTATAAATTTTGCATCGTAAATTATTACCCAATAACTTCAAGCAAGAAACCAAAGCTACGAAAGTACAAATTTACTCAAAAATTAAAGTAAAACTACTACTCCCAAATTTTAATTAATTGATTTTCAAAATATTTCTCTCTATTAAAAATTTAATTTGATCTCGAATAATAATAGATTGCCAAACGTTTTCTGCATTAGAAGATATAGCGATAGTAACATTATCATTTTTATAAATAGCAGGAGAAATAAAATCACATAAACTGGGATTATCACATACATTTGTCAAAATATTGTGATTCTCGCAATCAACTTTTATTATCATATTTAATGATTCCTTTTCTGTACATATATAAACCAAAAAAACATTTTCCAAATCTTTTGACTCATATTCTTTCCTTTTTTTCTTAAAAGATGATAACTCAAATTCTGAACAAAATTTAGGAGAAACAACAATGATTCTATTAGTGAATAGGCTTAAGATAGTAGCTTTATGAAAAGCTATTTTTCCTCCCCCCACAATCAAAATATGCTTTCCAGTAATATTAATAGAAATAGGTAAAAAAATACTCATCTTTTATGTAATCCACATTCCTTGTGCTCAGAACTTTCCCACCACCAACGACCTGCACGAATATCCTCACCTTTTTTAATGGCACGAGTACACGGTTGACAACCAACACTGGGAAAACCTCTTTTTTGAAGTACATTATACGGCACTTGATTAATCTCTATATAACTCCATATTTCCTGTTCTTTCCAATTTACTAACGGATTTACTTTAATCAGCTTATTGACTTCATCCCATTCTACCATTCGAATATTACTACGCGTTACCGATTGTTCTCTACGAAGTCCACAAATCCAAACATCCAAAGCAGATAAGGCCCGCAAAAGTGGTTCTATTTTTCTTATCCTACAACATTCTTTGCGTTTATCTAGACTTTCATAAAAACCATTAACACCATTTTTTTTAATATAAGCCTCAACATCTTCACTTTTTGGCATATATATATCCAACTTAATATTATATACACTATTAATATTATCAATTAATAAGTAAGTCTCCGGAAACAACCTTCCAGTATCAATTGAAAAAATAGTAGTTTCAGAATCTATTTTCAAAATCATATCTGTTAATACTTGATCCTCTAATCCCAAGCTAGAAGCTAAGCCTATACGGCCTTTATATTTTTTTAAAAAAAAAGTCAATAAATCCTCCGGTGATTTATCTACAAAACAGCTATTCAATAAATCTATATCTTCATGCATTTTGATTATGATTACTTTATTATCATTCCAGCTCCGACAGTTTCAAATGTATTTCCATCAATAAATATCAAACTTCCAGTAACACGATTGTTAAAATAAAGATCGTATTTCAACGGCTTAGAAGTTCTAATAGAAATTTGTGCTATATCGTTCATTCTTACAATTTTTTCATCAGCTATATTCTCCATTGTACTGATATCTACTTTATAGCTTACTTCCTTGATCACTCCTAATACTTCATCAGTAGTATGTCTAATAACATATTTAGTTCCAATACTCAATGGACGGCGATTAAGCCAACAAACCATAAGTGAAATATTTACATCAACTATGGGCAAATCATCTCTCTTTACAATCATATCTCCTCTACTTGCATCAATATCATCATTTAAACGAATTGCTACCGACTGAAGAGAAAAAACTTCCTTCAAAGATTTTTTTACATCATCTATAGCTTTTATAATAGATTGAGTATAAGAAGGCAAAACAGTTATCAAATCTCCTACTTTAAATGTTCCTGAAGCAACTCTTCCAGCATATGCTCTATAATCATGAAATTGTTTAGTTTGCGGACGAATAACATATTGTATAGGAAAACGAGCTGGTAAACTACTGATATTCTCCTTTAATGGAATTGTTTCTAACAAATGCAAAAGCGTATCACCTTTATACCAAAGCATCCTTTTAGAGTACTTTACTACATTATCCCCATCAAGAGCTGAAATAGGTATATAATATATTTTTCTCAAATTCAACTTTTGAACAATAAATGAATATTCTTCTATTATTTTATTAAATATTCCTTCGGAAAAACTAACCAAATCCATTTTATTAACAGCTAAAATTACATCTGGTATCTGTAATAGCGAAGCTATATAAGAATGACGTTTAGTTTGTTCCACAACTCCATTACGAGCATCTACGAGAATAACAGCAGCAGTAGCGGTAGAAGCACCGGTTACCATATTACGTGTATATTCTATATGCCCTGGAGTATCAGCAATAATAAATTTTCGTATAGGAGTGGAAAAATAACGATAAGCAACATCAATAGTAATACCCTGTTCTCGTTCAGAACGCAATCCATCAGTCAATAATGCCAAATTGACTTTACTATTACCTAAACGTTCACTAATTGCTTTAACGGAATCCAATTGATCTTTAAAAATAGACTTACTATCATAGAGTAAACGTCCAATCAACGTACTTTTCCCATCATCCACACTACCTGCCGTAGTAAATCGTAATAGCTCCATATTGGAATATTCACTTGTAACCATCTTTTTTTTTTATAAAAGTTTTTTTTTCAAAAATATCCAGTTTTTTTTCTATCCTCCATTGAAGCCTCTGAACGTCTATCATCGGAACGTGCACCTCGTTCAGTAACTCGAGAAGAGGCTATTTCATCAATAATCTCTTCTATAGTGTGAGCCCTAGAAAGGGAAAGTCCAGTACAAGTAACATCTCCAATTGTCCTACAACGAACATACTTACAAATAAGTTTTTCATCAGGCTTCAGTTTCACAAAAGGATAATAAGCAAACCACATACCATCTCGTTCAAAAACTTCACGCTCATGTGTAAAGTAAAGGCTTGGTAATTCAATATTTTCTTTCAAAATGTATTGCCAAATATCCATTTCTGTCCAATTACTTAAAGGGAATACACGAAAATGTTCGCCTAAGTGTTTTTTTCCATTAAAAATATCCCATAATTCAGGACGTTGATTTTTAGGATCCCATTGCCCAAATTCATCACGATGTGAAAAAAAACGCTCTTTCGCTCGAACTTTTTCTTCATCTCTTCGAGCTCCCCCCAAAGCAGCATCAAATTTATTTTTTTCCATAGCTTTTAATAAAGCCACTGTTTGCAATTTATTACGGCTAGCACCATATCCAATCTCCTCTCTAACACAACCCAAATCAATATCCTCTTGAACAGAACCAACAAATAACTTTACACATAACTTCTTAATCAAACTATCACGATAAACAATTGTTTCTTCAAAATTATGTCCTGTATCTATATGTAAAAAAGGAAAGGGAATAGCCGATGGATAAAATGCTTTGTAAGATAAATGTGCCATAATAATTGAGTCTTTCCCACCAGAAAATAATAACACTGGCTTCTCAAACTGTGCAGCCACTTCTCTAATTACATAAACCGATTCCGATTCCAATTCTTCCAGATGAGTTAATTTATTTTTCATTTATTATAAATTCTTTAGCATAATAAGATATTATATATTTTGCTCCCGCACGCTTAATAGCTACCAAACTTTCAAAAAAAATCTGCTTTTCATCAAAAAGACCCGCTTTAGCTCCTTGTTTCAACATAGCATATTCACCTGAAACTTGATAGACAACTAAGGGATAATTTGGAAAATGAACCGATATTCGTTGCACCATATCAAGATATGGTATTGCTGGTTTAACCATAATCCAATCAACACCTTCTTCAATATCAGAAGCCACTTCATCTAATCCTTGTCCAATAGTTCGAAAATCCATTTGGTGGGTTTTTCTACTACCAAAAGAAGGAAAAGAACAAGCTGCATCGCGAAATGGTCCATAAAAAGATGAAGCATATTTGGCAGAATAACTCAATATTTTTGTAGAAAGTTTTTCTTCTTTTAATCGTTGTCGAATAGAAGCCACCTGACCATCCATCATAGCTGATGGTGCTACAAAATCTGCTCCTGCAATAGCATGTTGATATGCCATTTCTGCCAACAAAGGCAATGTCATATCGTTATCTATATCACTATTATTTATTAATCCACAATGTCCATGAGAAGTATACCCACAAAGACATATATCAGTAAAAATTATTATCTGTGGAAACTGTTTCTTGATTGATCTCACAGCTTGACAAATAACACTATCAGATAATATTCCCATACTTCCTATTTCATCTTTTTCTTCATTAGAAATTATACCAAACAATAAAATTTTATCAATTCCTAAACAAATAATTTTTGAGATATCTTTAATTAATTCATCTACCGAAAATCGAAATACACCCTCCATCGAGGGTATTTCATCTTTAATTTTTTCTCCATGTACTACAAAATAAGGATAGATGAAATCAGAAACAACAATATCTACCTCAGCATAAAAATCACGTACTTTTTCATTTAACCTATATTGCCTAAATCGTTTCATTGCTAATCAATTTCGGATAGAATCTATTTTAAAAAAACTAAACAATGAACTAAACGTAGTTTTTCCTTTTGCAATCATTTGAATTCCAGAAGGTAACATTCTGTAAAGTTGTATGAAAGCATTTACTCCAGAAGGAGAAGAAAAAACAATTTTTTGAAAAAAAGACAAATCTACTTTCTCTGCTTTATCATTTATTTCATTAGTATATACTGGAATATCTATTACTTCATTCCCAAGTTGTTCCAATAATTCAGAAAGATATTTCAGGCCTCTATTCGAACGAGGAAGCAATATCCGCTTTCTTGTTAATCGCATAACTTTGAAATAATTAATCAACCCCTCTGCCGATTCACTTTCTGATTCTATGTCAGCATAAAATCCATGTTTATTTAATTCCAAAGAGGTTGCTTTCCCAACCGAAGCTATATAAACAGCAGATAAAACTTTCATATCTAACTTCATTTCGTTTAATGATTCAAAAAAATAATAGACACCATAACGACTAGTAAAAATAATCCAATCAAAAACACTTATCTCTTTTATAGAAGTATATAAACGTTTATTATTTTCTATCTTATTTATCTTAATTAAAGGAGTATGAATTGCATTTACATAACGAATACTAGTTTCATTGGAAGTCCCTGTTAATAATACTTGACTTTTACATGTTTCTTTTTTTTCAAATGAAACTACTTCACCTATTATCAATAAAATAGGAGTAGGGTATTTAATAATTGAATACTGTAGTTCTTTCAATGAAGAATACCAAATTTTCTGATTTGGTAACGAAACACTATAAATCAAAGCGACAGGCAAATCTTCCCTACGCCCTACAGCTATCAATTTTCTTGCAATCACAGACAGGTTAGCACCACTCATATAATAAACCAAAGTATCGGTAGTGGGAACTTGTATATTTTCTTCTGAATGTCCAGTTACAAAAGCAACAGAAGATGCTAATCCTCTATATGTCAACGGAATATGTGTATAAGAAGACATAGCAATCCCAGAAGAAATACCTGGAATAATATTTACCTCTACAAAACGACTCTGTAAAAAATCAATCTCTTCACGCCCATGTGCAAAAATCATTGGATCCCCCCCCTTTAATCTCACTACTCTCTTTCCTGAAATTGCTTCCCGGTAAAGAAATTCATTAATCTCACCTTGATGAAATCGGTGAACTTCTTTTCTTTTACCTACATACACTTTTTCTACCAAAAATCGAGAAAGAAACTCTTGATTTAATAAATCATCGTAAAAAATAATATCAGCTGATAACAAAGCCTTATATCCTCCAATAGTCAACAGATCAGGATCACCAGGTCCAAATCCAACTAAACTTACTTTCCCATATCTTTTCCGTATATCTTGTATACAAAACAAATTTTTAACATTCTTGTCATTTTTCCGTCCAACAATAGCTAAATTCCCTTGCAAGGAATGGGTTTCAAATGGAAGTATACAAGCTATGCGAGCTTCCATCCCTAATCGTATTAATGCACAAGTAGCTACAATTAAAGCATCTATAAAACCATTATCCATCTTAGCTATGCGTTCCTCAATATTTCCACGAATACTTACAACTTCCAAATCAGGACGAATCTTCAACAATTCGGTTTTTCTTTTTTGAGAACTCGTACCAACCCTTGCTCTTGGGGGTAACTGTTCTAATGTCAAATTATTTCTACTAATCAAAGAATCAGACTTATCCATTGCTTGAAATAGAGCAAATAACTCTAAATCATATGGTAAAGGATAAGGCAAATCTTTGGCTGAATGAACAGCAATATCTGCTTTATTATAAATCAATGCCTCATCCAATTCACGCGTAAAAAAATCTGAAATGCTTTCTTCTTCTAGAAAAAAAGAAGATACATTAGATATATCAAACAAGGCAACATGTTTATTCTTATCTCCAAACGATTCTATAGTTATTAACTGATAATCAATATTCGGAAAAAATGAGAAGACTTCCTTCACTTGAAGCAATGAAAGAGGACTGTTCCTACTAATAACCCTTAAATTTCCTTTTGAAAACTTAGAAGTATCCATACATCTATAAAGCAAAATGTTATTTGTAGTATCTACCAGTTTCACAACACATTTTAAAAAAAATGAAATTATATTCAAAAATTATTCACTTACGAAAATTAGAAATAATACATTTTCCTAATTTATCTTATTCCTTGACAACCTACCAACTGCAAGCCTCCCACTGAGGCTTAATAATAAAACAATAATTGTAAGTAGTAAAGCTGCAGCATAAGCATGCTCCCGAACTTCAGGAATAGGACTACTTAATTGAAAGAAAACTGATAAAGGAAGTGTAGCGGCTTGATCTCTCCAAGGAACCACTGGAATATTATCCGTAAAACCAGCTGTAAACATTACCCCAGCAGTATCACCTATGGCACGTCCTATAGAAAGAAGTGTAGCAGTAATAATTCCAGGAGCAATTTGACGTCCTATTATCATGCCTGCTTCCGATTTGGTAGCTCCAAGAGAATAAATTGAATCTAATAAATCCTTTGATACAGATTTAGCCACTTCGTCCATTGATCGAACAAATATTGGAATAACTAAAAGTGTTATAACCAAAATACCACCTAATAAGGATGCTTTCAATCCAAAAAACGTCATAATAATAAAAGCGAAAGCTCCATAAACGATAGAAGGAATGCCATAGAGAACATCAAACGAAAGACGTATAAAATAAGATAACTTTGAATCTTTGGGTAAAAAAACATTTATGTAAAAAATAACATGAACACTAACAACTAAACCCACTATAGTAGAGCCTGATACAATCAGCAATGAACCAACAATAGCATTTAAAATACCACCTCCACCATCTAAATAAAATCCACCACTAGGTAACTTAGTTATCATATCCCACGACAAAGCAGGCAACCCTCTAGTCAAAATTATCCAAATGATACTTCCAACAAAAGCAAATACAATCATTGTAGATATCACCATTAATCCATTAAAAAACTTTTCTTCTATAAATTTCAGTTTCATAATCTAAGTGATCTTTCTATACGTTGGAGAGCCAAACGAGATATAACATTAAAAATAAATATGATGATAAACATTATTAATGCAGCAAACATCAATGCCGATTCATACATCGGTACCGACATCATTTCACCAAAATTATTTGCAATTAATACTGACAAAGGATAACACGAATCAAATAATGACTTGGGATTTTTCACAACACTACCACAAACCATAAGTACGGCTATCGTTTCACCAAAAGCTTTTGATATGGCAAGCATAACTGAAGCAATGATTCCTGAAGAGGATTTACGTAAAATTACACTACGAGATGTTTGCCAACGTGTAGCACCTAAAGAAGCAGAAGCATCTTTATAACTCTCTGGTATAGTAGAAAAAATTTCAACAAATAAACTAACTAACAAAGGAACAAGCATTACACTAAGTACAACACCTCCAGCCAAAACTGTATATCCACTAGTATAATCAACAAAATAAGGACCCAAAACATTGGCAATAAAAGGAACAATAATTAGTATCCCCCATACACCATAAATAACAGACGGAATTGCAGCTAAAATATCCAATACCGGAAAAACAATTTTTTTTATCCATGACTTGGCATTTTGAGTCAAAAACAAAGCCATCAACAGACTAATGGGCACAGAAATACCTACTGCCAATAACGTCACATATACTGTACCAAGAATGAATGAATAAAAACCAAAATGACCAGTTAAAGGACTCCACTCAGAACTAGATAATAATTGCCATATCGAATTTGCTTTTATAATAGATACTGATTTGTAATATAATCCTACACCCATCATTACTAAAAGTAGAAATGCAAAAAAAGTCAAGCCTTGCATTACCTTTTTTGCAATTTTATCTTTAAAAATTCTACCAAGCATAACTAATTTTTTAAAAATATGAAAGTATATGATATTTTTGGTAGTTGATAATAGAAAATAAATTTATTGAATACATTATTAACTATTTGATTTTTTCAATCTCTTTGTCTAACTCATTTTGACTAAGACCAATATACCCTGTTTCAACTTCATATTTCTGTCCTTCAGAAAGAATATATTTAAGAAAAGAAATTAAAGCAGGACTAGTAGGCTTACCTTTGGTTACTAAATAAAGATAACGAGCGGGGGGAGAAGGATATCGTCCATCGTTAATTGCAGTAATTAATGATTCCATTGTTTCATAGAAACTTTCTTCAGGGTCTATCTTGCCATTTCCATTTACATCCAAAGGAATAATTGCTAATCCTTCATTGAGTTTTTTAGTTTTCCGATTATAAGCATAACTAATATTATTATAACCAATACCGAATTTGTCTTTCTGTATCGCATCTGCAATACCAGGATCACCAAAAATAGAAGTTGCCTTCAAATCCTCTTGTCTAGCATTAAACCATGAAGCCCATGTTTCAGCAGCACCACAGGCATCAGAACGAGTAAATACATGCACACAAGTTTTACTTGAAGTACCCAATACAGCTCCCCATGTTTTGATTTTTTCATTCCACAATTTCCGTGCAATTTCTTTTCTCAAACCAATTGATAATATAGCCTTCAATTCAGGATTAGCTACATTGACAATAGGAACAACAGCGTCTTTTGCCACAAGAATACAAAAAGCCCCATTTTCTACTTCTTGTGAATAAATCTCGCGAGAAACCATACCTACATCTACCATTTCGTTAAGGACGTCAGTCATGCCTTTACCAGCACCACCACCAGAAATATCAAAACTCACATCAGGATGTAAAATTTTAAATGTTTCTGCCCATTTTACCATCATTGGATAAAGAGCAAAGGATCCTGATATTCGAACCTTACCTGATAAGGTATCACCTGTCGTTGAATCTAAATGTTTTTTTTGTCCACAAGACATAAATGTAAGAAACAAAAAACTTACAATCAAAAGAGAATGTTTTTTTATAAAAAAAATATTATTCATCTGTCATCATATATTAAACAAAAGCCATAAAATATCTTTTAACAAGAATGCCATACTTCAATAAAACATTTGTAAATCAAACTCGAAAAATAACAATCAAAATTCGTTTTTCCTATATTATTCATACAAGGTTACTATCATTTGCATTACCAAAATTAACAGTAGAAATAAAAAATACTCTCTAAAAATATTATCACTATAAAAATCTTCCTTTCACTCTTCCAATGTCTGAAACTACAATGTCTGAAACTATTTATATTGATTTATCAATTATCCGATCTCACCTAATGTAATTGCACCAAATGAATCTTATGCCATCATCTTAAGAAGTATCTATTTATTCTCTAACTCGCAAACAATTCGTTCAGATTCTGCTAAATTTGTGATACTGGGATAACTTCCGCAAATAAGACATTCTCTATTTTTATTTATTTTTATAGTCCGGAAAATCATGCTTTTAGCATTAAAAGTAAGTAAACGGTTAGTTAATAGCTCTCCTGTACCGATAAGAAACTTCAACACCTCTGTTGCCTGTATTGTTCCTAATATTCCTGCAATAGTACCCAAAACACCTGCCTGCGAGCAAGTAGGAATAGAATTAGAAGGTGGTGGACTATGAAACACACATCGATAACACATCGTTCCGGGAAGATATGTTAATGTCTGTCCTTCGAACTGAAGAATACCTCCATGCGAAAATGGTTTTCCTGCTAAAACACAGGCATCATTTATTAAAAATTTAGTTGGAAAATTATCTGTTCCATCTACAATGAAATCATAGTCCTTGATAACATCAAAAGCATTATTCACATTGAAAGATTCCTGATAAGTAACAACTTTTACACTTGGATTAATTTGTTTAATCTTTTCTTTCGCTGATTGCACCTTTATTTTACCTACATCAGAAGCAAAATGAATAATTTGCCTTTGTAAATTACTTAAATCTACTACTTCTCTGTCAATAATTCCCAAAGTACCAATTCCTGCAGCAGCCAAATAAAAAAGAACAGGTGCTCCCAATCCTCCAACACCAATCACAAGTACTTTACTATCACCTATTTTTTCTTGCCCTTCTAAACCTACATCCTGCAAAAGAATATGACGGCTATAACGTTCTATTTGTTCAGATGTAAAATTCATCTTTCATCGCTTTTTTTTTATAAAACACAAGACTATAAAACTATTTTTTAGAAAATCTTTATGTTCTAAACATTTTCTTCTTGAATCACATAATAACTAAATACTATAATATAATCCATCACTTTCGTCATTCATTAGCAAATTAGCAAAATGAATATTTTTTCCCTCCCTTCATTCATTCTAAAATTTCAAAACCTTATTTCTTTTTAATAATTACCTTCCAATAATTTTCTATACGGTCTTGTTCTAATATTTGATGTCCTTCATTTTGTATTGAAATAATGACACTAAGATGACTATCATCCAACCATATTTCCAATTTTTCACCAGATTGCATCGATGCCAATTGTATCTTGACTTGTACAAAGTTCATCGGACAAATAACACCACGCAAATCTTTGAATCTATTTTTATATGAAACTTCTTTTATTTTTTCCATTTCAGATACCACCAATTCTACATTTTTAAAATGTAAAGAGTCATCCATGTTTCTATATAATTCTACAACAGCATCTGAAAGAGAGTAAATATTTCCCTTATGAATTACAAAATTCGATTGTTTATTATCTCTTGCTTGTTCCAAAAGACCATAGTATTTATTTTCAACTAATTTCTTATCAAGAAAATACTGAAGAAATAAATTGAATACATCCTCTGTTGTCTTTGGTTCTACACCCCTTGTTATTAACAACATATGTGAAGAAAAATAAATAATATCGTACAAATACTTATTTATCTTTTGTTCATCTTTTTCTGTCTCAATATTTTTTTTAGCATCATTAATATGATTCAAATCAACATTAATCATATCAAACAATCCCGAAGAACATTCTGTTTTCTTCCGATTGATAATATTAAATGGAATACTTGCCCCCCAATCGAAGTAATAACTTTTATCATCTTCAAAAGATGGTATTTTCTGATAATCATTCAACAACCGGATTGCCGTTTCTTTTCCTTCATTTTCCAAATAAGAAGTTAAGTTCTTATACTTTAATCTAACTTCCAAATAAGAAATTAACAAACGAACAACGTATTCTGGTATATCGCGTGCAGCAATACTACCAACTAATTCAGCTAAACGAGGATTATCACTCCTATTAGATGCTAAATATACTTGATAGCCAGGATATAGTCTATTGTTTCTCAATGCTTTTCCTGAAAATCCTATATCTGCCCAAAGCTGTTGACCACAAGAATTAGGACATCCTGATATATGAATACGCACAGTAGCCAATTTGTCCCACTCTGCCCTTGTGTTTTTTATTTTATCGCTAATAGCGACAGTTAACCCTTTCGACAAACAAATTCCCAAACGGCAAGTATCTGCTCCAGTACAAGAAATAATATTATTTACTAATAAAGGTTCTTGAACCTCTGGTAATATATTTTTAATCAGTAAATATAATTCTGGTAATGCACTACCTGGGATATTTCGCAACTGAACATTTTGCGTAGTCGTAAAACGAATTGTATCTTGTCCAAATTGAGAAACAAAATTCAAAAGCTTCTTTAAATTTTCTATAAATTTTTTATTCTTCAACAAAAGATTACCTAATGCAAAAGGAAGCAACACTGACATATATCCAATTTGTCTCTGCTCAATCACATATCTTTTCTTCCAAATTTCATAGTTTTCGTCAAGAAGTACTATATCATTACTAGGATCAGATTTGCTATATTCAATAGCTAACTTTTCTTTATGTTCTTCTTTCAGAAGAAATAAAGGAATTGTTTTTTTCAATGTTTCATAATATTCTCTTATAAGACGAATAGTCTCAATTTCTCCTAAATTATAGAAAATATAACGAATTCTCGCTCTATTTCTATTTTTTCGGTTACCATGTTCAGAGAACATCTTCTTGACAGCTTCACTCACAATAAACAGTTCACTTTCCGGAATAAAATTAAATACTAACCATCCAACTGCTGGTTTAGAACCAGCACCTCCACCTACATAAACTCCAAAACCTTTTTGTCCATCCTGAATCTTTGCAACAAATCCCAAATCGTTAATTGCAGCATAATCTACCTGCTTATCAGATGATGAAAAAGCAATCTTCATCTTACGAGGAAGCAAATAGGAATCTGATTCGGCTATTAACCTAGTTGTTAATTCTATTGCATAAGGAGTAGTATCAAAAACTTCATCATTGGTAATTCCACTATTATAAGAAACCAATATATTACGTATAGTATTTCCTCCACCACCTTTAGTGGTTAATCCTATCTCTTGTAATTCATAAAATATTGGTTGTATTTCTTCCAATTTCAGATTTTGTATCTGGATTTCTTGGCGTGTTGTAATATGTAATAAATCTGAATGATGCCTCAAAGCAATATCTATTATCCTCAAGAACTGTTTGGGATAAATCACACCTCCGGTTGTTCGAATACGAGACATATACACCTCATTTTCTCGTTGTTCATAGACACCCATTGGTACTCGAAAAGATTTAAACTCCACTGATCCTATCTTCTTCTCCCGATAGTCCACAGATAATACTCCAAAACGTTGAATATCTTCACTTAATGTGTCTGGTAATCTGTACATCATTGTTAAATACAGTTTTTATTTCAATAAAAAAAAGAAAATCATATTAGAGAAAATCATATTAGATTGAATAATAAAACTTTAAGCTAACTGAATATACCTGATAAATATTGTTTGGTTAACTCTTCTTTCGGATGTTCAAGCAAATCTTTAGCAGAACCCATTTCAATAATTTTTCCCATATAAACAAAAATTACAAAATCAGCCATCTTTAACGCTTGTCTTAAAGTATGGGTTACTAAGATAATACCATACTTCTTTTTAAGTTCAACAAACAAATCTTCTACTAAACGACTGGAAATAGGATCCAATGCCGAAGTAGACTCATCTCCCAAAATAAACTCTGGCTGAACTGCCAAACCTCTTGCTAAACACAAACGTTGTTGTTGCCCAATAGACAAAGAAGACGCTGATTCTTTCAAGCGATCTTTTACCTCATCCCACATACCAACCAAACGCAAATTAGTTTCGACAATTTCTTTTAATTCATTTTTTTTACGAATACCATGAATTCTACAACCGTACGCAACATTGTCAAATATAGACATAGGTAAAGGTGTAGGACGTTGAGCTATTAAACCAATTTTTTTTCGTATATGTGTAACTTCTACATCTTTCCCAAAAAGATCTTCTCCATCCACATAGACATGTCCATCTATTTCTACACCTGCTATGTTGTCATTAAGACGATTAAGTGTTTTTAGTAAGGTTGATTTACCACAACCTGAGTGGCCAATGATACAAGTAATTTTTCTATCCGGAAAATCCACACTTATATCTTTCAAAATATGATTGCCATTAATTCTCAGATTCAAATGACGTACACTTATACCACGATGCCCAAAACTATCAACTTTTATAGTTTTTTTTTCTTCAGGACAAATCATATAGTTCATTAAATGAATCCCAAAAACTTTCTCTAAAAAAGAGAATAAAACATTTATAAACTTATTTTTGATGCTCATTTTTTTCTAAAAAAGTAAATGTATGGGATATTTTCTATTTTTATATTGTTTTTAACAGAAAATCTTCGAGTTGATTCAGATTGAAATCTGATTAAATCGCGAGATTTTTACAATCCCAATTTGTCTGACAACTTCAGCATTTTATTAATAGGCTCAGCGGCTTTTTTAATTGTTTCTCTATCAATAATTATCTCTGGTTCCTCATACTTTAAACAATTGTGCAATTTTTCCAATGTATTTAGGCGCATAAAACTACACTCATTACAAGCGCAAGTACTGTCGTTGGGAGGAGCAGGAATAAAAAACTTATCAGGATTAATCATTTTCATTTTATGCAAAATCCCAGATTCAGTAGCTACAATAAACTTATTTCTTTTTGACTGAGAAACATAGTTCAATAAACCAGCAGTAGAAGCAATATAATCAGCTATTTTCAAAATAGCTGATTTGCATTCAGGATGTGCCAATACTAAGGCATTAGGGTATTTTTGTTTTAGATTTAATATTTTTTCCAAAGAAAATTGTTCATGTACATGGCAAGCTCCATTCCATATAATCATATCTCGCCCAGTAATACTATTTATATAATTACCAAGATTTCTATCGGGGGCAAAAATCAATTTTACATTTTTTGGAAAGCTCTCTATAATCTTACAAGCATTTCCAGAAGTAACCACTATATCCGTTAAGACTTTAATCTCCACAGAAGTATTTATATAAGAAACGATTAAATGGTATGGATATTGTTTTATGAATTCTTTGAATTCACTTAGAGGACAAGAGTCTGCTAATGAACATCTTGCATTTATATCAGGAATGAATACACGTTTTTTGGGGCTAAGTATTTTAGCTGTTTCAGCCATAAAATGTACCCCACAAAGTATAATTACATCAGCATTTGTTTGCGAAGCTAAACGTGCTAAAGCCAAACTATCACCTACGTAGTCGGCAATTTCTTGAATAGAATTGTTTTGGTAATAATGAGATAAAATAATTGCGTTTTTCTTTCTTTTCAGATCACAGATAGATTGAATTAAGGAAAGGTTATTAATCATTGTATTTATTTTTATTCAATTCTAATTTAAAAATATATTATAAATAATAATATATAAACATATTTTCTGTTAGAAGGTATAAAAAGTTAAAAACTTTTTATTTATTACTATGAATATAGTATGAATAACGTTCATAACAACTTTAAAATGAAAAATTTATCTTTTAGAATTTTCATTCTATACGAATAAAATATTCTATTAAAATTTCAGTTTTTTGTTGTTGAACAAATAGTATTATAAGTAGAGAACAAGTTTTTGAAAGATAGATTTAGAAACAAAATATCACCCACAGATATGTACTATTATTTTTTAATTAAAAAGTTATTAACATGAAATTAAACGAAATTAAACGAAATTAAACGAAATTAAACATGAAATAGGAAATGCATTATATCACCGTCCTGTACTGTATATTCTTTTCCTTCAATTTTTATTTTTCCAGCTTCTCTGCATGCATATTCTGAACCTAATGTTATAAAATCGCTGTATTTAATTACTTCAGCACGGATGAACCCTTTTTCAAAATCACTATGAATAATTCCTGCACATTGAGGAGCTCTACTTCCCGTGAGGAAAGTCCATGCATGGACTTCTTGTTTTCCTACCGTCAGAAAAGTTTCTAGATGTAATAGTTTGTAAGCGGATTTGATTAGTCTGTTTGCTCCAGATTCCATTAATCCTAATTCTTTTAAGAAATATAGACGTTCTTTATAGTCTTTAATTTCTGCAATTTCTGATTCTACTTTAGCTGCTACTATCAATAATTCTGCTCCTTCTTTTTGAAGAATTTCATTTATCTTTCTTGTATATTTGTTTCCTAGAGCAGCAGCAGATTCATCAACATTGCATACATAGAGAATTGGTTTGCTTGTCAATAAAAAAAGGTTCTTTGCTATCATCAGTTTTTCTTTTGTGTCAAATTGAACCGTTCGTGCAGACTTACCATTTTCTAAAGCTTCTTTATATTTTAGTAGTACTTCCCATTCTAGTTTAGCTTGTTTATATCTTCTATCTTGAATTTGTTTTTCTATTTTAGAAAAACGTAATTCTATTGTTTCCAAATCTTTTATTTGTAGTTCATAATCAATAATTTCTTTATCTCGTATTGGGTTGACAGTTTCATTTACATGAATTACATTGTCATCATCAAAGCAACGTAAAATATGTATTATAGCATCTGTTTCACGAATTTTGGCAAGAAATTTATTGCCTAATCCTTCGCCTCTACTGGCTCCTTTGAGTAATCCGGCAATGTCTACAATTTCTACTGTTGCAGGAATAACTTTTTGTGGTTTTACTAATTCTTCTAATTTATTTAATCGTTCGTCAGGAACAATAATTGTACATAAATTTGGTTTTATCGTACAAAAAGGAAAATTTGCTGCTTGTGCTTTTGTGTTAGAAAGACAATTGAAAAGAGTGGATTTTCCCACATTTGGTAATCCTACTATACCACATTTTAATGCCATTAATTACTTTAATTTGTTATGTTATTTTTTTCTTTCAATAATGTAGTCTACTAATCTAAGCATAGATTTCTTTGCTTCTGAATGAGGAAAATAGTTTAATAATTCAATTATATTTGTTTTTATTTTTAGCATTTTTTCTTGTGCATATTCTATACCTTTTTGCTCTTTGGTAAAGTTGATGAGTTGCTGAACATTTTCAGATGAAAAATCTTGTTTTTTTATAATTAACATCATGGGTTTCGATTTAGCTTTTGGAGCTGTTTTTAATGCATAGATAAGAGGTAAAGTGATCTTTCCCTCCTTAATGTCATTTTTTGTAGGTTTGCCTATTTTTTCCGAGTCTAAGTAATCTAATAAATCATCTCTTATTTGGAAACAGATGCCCAAATATTCTCCAATTAATTGCAAAGTTTTATTTTTCTTAACATCTGCATTAACGGATAAGGCACCTATTTTTGAGCAAACAGAAAATAAGATAGCTGTTTTTTTTCGTATAATTTCGAAATAGTGATTTTCATCAATAATTTTTTTTGAAGAAAAAATCAATTGTGTTAGTTCACCTTCACATAAATTTTGTGCTAAATGAGTTAATACTTGTAGGATGGCAAAATTTTTTGTTTCAATGCCTTGTTTAATTGCTTTAGAAAGAATATAATCGCCTAACAAAACGGCTGCCTGATTACCAAATTTTGCCATAACGGACGGATTTCCTCGACGAAGAACTGCATTATCTACTACATCATCATGTATTAAAGTTGCGACATGTAACAACTCTAAAATTACGGCATATTCTATGGTTTTAATAGTAGGCTCTCCGCAGAGCTTAGCAGATAAGATTAAGATAATTGGACGAATTCGCTTTCCTTTTTTTTTTAAAATAAAATTCAACATGTATTGGAATTCACTTATCGGAACATGCAAAATGTTTGTATAGAGTTTGTCAAAAGCATCTAGTTCTTTCTGTACAGGTTTTGTTATGAATTGTAACATGAGGCATATGATTAACATTTAATTAACATTTACAAAACGTAAAAGTAATATACTTACCTTTATTTTCTTTAATATTTTTAGATAAAGTTTTTATATGAAATTGTTTTTACTGGATGCCTATGCTTTAATTTATCGCGCTTATTACTCATTTATTAAAATGCCTCTTATAAATTCTAAAGGATTCAATACTTCTGCTATTTTTGGTTTTGTTAATACATTGGATAATATATTAAGGAGAGAGAATCCTACTCATATTGGTGTTGCGTTTGATCCGATTGAACCCACATTTCGTCATCAGGTATTTAAACAATATAAAGCTCAGAGAGAAGAAACACCAGAAACAATAAGATTGTCAATACCAATTATTAAGGATATTGTATCCGCATATCATATTCCAATTTTAGAAGTTTCAGGTTATGAAGCAGATGATGTTATAGGAACAGTTGCTAAAAAAACTTCTAGAGATTATGAAATTTTTATGATGACTCCAGATAAAGATTATGGACAATTGGTAGACGAACACATTTTTATTTATAAGCCTAGATATAGAAAAGACGGATTTGAAATATTAGGTGTGAAAGAAATTAAAGAAAAGTATGGTTTTATTTCCCCAATTCAAATGATAGATTTTTTGGGTTTAATGGGCGATAGTTCAGATAATATTCCAGGCTGTCCTGGAATTGGAGAGATAACTGCTAAGAAGTTAATTGCTAGATTTGGAAGTATAGAAAATTTGTTAAAAAACGTCCATTTTTTGAATGGAATATTAAAAACGAAAATTGAGAGAAATAAAGAAACTATACTTTTTTCTAAGTTTTTGGCAACAATAAAAACAGATGTTCCTATCAATTTCAATCCAAATGAATTGATAAGAGAAGATATAGATAAACCTGTATTAAAAAAAATATTTGAAAAATTAGAATTTCATCAATTAGTGTCACGATTTTTTGGAGAAAAAAGAAGCGTTTTGTCTATAAAGA
This sequence comes from Candidatus Azobacteroides pseudotrichonymphae genomovar. CFP2, assembly GCF_000010645.1. Taxonomy (NCBI): domain Bacteria; kingdom Pseudomonadati; phylum Bacteroidota; class Bacteroidia; order Bacteroidales; genus Azobacteroides (SeqCode); species Azobacteroides pseudotrichonymphae (SeqCode). Next base: position 375,240 of record NC_011565.1, on the reverse strand, counting down.
AGCAATTTTCGTCATCTTTACTTTTTACGGATAAGTTTGTAGAAAAAAATAATGAAAAGACTGAAACTGTGTTATCAAATTTTGATAATTTGAGCACTGTTCTTCATAAATATCGTGTAATTGATAAACAGTCTGATATAGGTGATTTAATTAATAAAATTAAAATTCAGAATTTTTTTTCTTTTAATATAAAAACTACGGAAGCTATTGAAATAGATCCTTTATCTGCTGAATTAGTTGGGATAGCATTTACTCTTCAGGAAGGAGAAGCATATTTTCTTCCTTTTTTTGGAAGAAAAAGGGACATAATACCAACTGTTCAATTATTCAAAGAAATTTTTGAGAGTGATACTATTTTGAAAGTTGGACAAAATTTAAAATATGATATTAATGTTTTGAAGAAGTATGGAATACGAATGAATTATCCAATATTTGATATACTGATAGCTCATTATTTAATTAATCCGGAATATTTACATAATTTGGATTTTTTGGCAAAAACCTATCTTAATTATAGAATTATTAATACAGAAGAATTAATTGGTAGTAAAAAGGAAAGTCAATTGTCTGTGAGACAAGTACCTTTAAGCCTTTTAGCAGACTATGCTTGTGAGAATGCCGATATTGTGTTGAAATTGAAAAACATTTTTGAACCGATAATAAGAAAAAGTAATTTTTCAAATTTGTTTTATAGGATAGAATTACCTTTAGTATTTGTTTTATCTGATATGGAAGAATTTGGCGTAAAATTAGATATTTCTGCCCTTAAAGATTATTCAGTAGTCTTGAATAGATATTTGGAGAGTATAGAAAAAATAATATTTCAAATATCAGGGAAAATATTTAATGTCAATTCTCCAAAAATGGTTGGAGAAATTCTATTTGATCACTTAAAGATTATTGAAAATTCCAAGAAAACTAAATCAGGACAATATGCTACTAGTGAAGGTATTTTGGAAAATTTGAAAAAAAAACACCCAATTGTGGGGGAAATATTAAAATATCGTAAATCAAAGAAATTACTTACGACTTATATAGATACCCTTCCTACTTTAGTTAGTTTTATAGATAAAAAAATTCATACAACTTATAATCAGGCAACTACAGCGACTGGAAGACTAAGTTCTAATAGTCCTAACCTTCAAAATATACCGATTAGAGATAAGGAAGGAAAGGAAATCAGACGAGTATTTATTCCTGATGATAATTGTTTGTTTTTATCAGCTGATTATTCTCAGATAGAATTACGTATTATGGCACATTTGAGTGAGGATAAAAATATGTTAGAAGCTTTTCGAAATGGACAAGATATTCATTCGGCGATTGCGTCTATTATTTTTGGTGTTCCATTAGCTGAAATAACCTGTGATATGAGAAGGAAAGCAAAAATTACCAATTTTGGTATTATTTATGGTATATCTGTATTTGGTTTGGCAGAACAACTGCAAGTTTCGCGTTTTATAGCTAAAGAATTGATAAACAAATATTTTATGATTTTTCCAGATATAAAAAATTACATAGATAGAAGTATTGCTATTGCAAGAAAAGACGGTTATGTAGAGACTATTTTTCGCCGCAAGCGTTTTTTACCAGATATTAATTCACGAAATTCAGTCGTAAGAAAATATGCTGAACGGAATTCTATTAATGCTCCGATACAGGGTTCAGCCGCTGATATTATCAAAGTAGCAATGAATAGAATTCATAGACGATTAATAGACAATGATTTACAGTCTAAAATGATTATACAAGTACATGACGAGTTAAATTTCAATGTTTTTATTGATGAATTGGATAAAGTAAAACAAATTGTTGTTTATGAGATGGAGCATGCAACCCATTTAAAAGTTCCACTTGTGGTAAATTGTGGTATAGGAAAGAATTGGCTGGAAGCACATTGATAATAAGTTTTTGAATGAAAATCTTATTTAAGTATTTTTTGCAGTTAAAGCTATGTTTTTATGGCGGTATTGTATACTACTTTGGATAGTAAATTTCCTTCAATTAATCGGAAAATTACAACTCGTTGGATAAAACAAATACTTATCGATTATAATAAAAGAGCAGGAGATATTACTTGTATTTTTTGTTCCAATGATGAAATACTGAGAATAAATAATTTTTATTTAAATCATGATTGTTATACCGATATAATTACTTTTGATTATTCTAAAGGAGATATAATTTCGGGAGATTTATTTATTGCTTTGGATATGATAAAATATAACTCAATGAAGTATAATGTGAATTATTTTGAAGAGTTATACCGTGTAATTATTCATGGGATATTACATTTATGTGGATTTAATGATAAATTAATCAAGGATATTAAAGTAATGCGGGAAGGTGAAAATAGGGCTTTGGAAAAAATTCGATCATGACATTTGGTTATGATGTGATTGTTATTGGTGCAGGTCATGCTGGTTGTGAAGCTGCATCTGCTGCCGCTAATTTAGGTTCAAAAACGCTTTTAATAACAATGGATATGAATAGAATTGCCCAAATGAGTTGTAATCCAGCGGTAGGTGGTATAGCTAAAGGGCAGATTATTCGTGAAATAGATGCCTTAGGAGGACAGATGGGACTTATTGCTGATCAAACTTCTATTCAGTTTCGTATGTTAAATCGTTCAAAAGGGCCTGCTATGTGGAGTCCTCGCACTCAGAACGATCGTGTAGAATTTGTTAAAAAATGGAGAGAAGTATTAGATAGTATTCCAAATTTGTTTATTTGGCAGGATACTGTTACTAGTTTAATTATTAGAAATGGTATTGCTATTGGCGTTAAAACTATTTTAGATGTTGAATTTCAAGCTAGAGCTATTGTGTTGGCCGTTGGAACTTTTCTAAATGGACTTTTATATATTGGTAAGAGTAAAATTAGTGGTGGAAGGATGTCAGAACCTGCTTCGTTTGGGATAACAGAACAGTTGGTTGAACTTGGTTTTAAGAAAAGTCGTATGAAAACTGGAACACCTGTCCGAATAGATGGCCGTAGTATCGATTTTTCTCTGATGGAAGAACAGAAAGGAGAAGTGGATTTTCATAAATTTTCTTATTTGGATTTTATTCGTCGTCCGATGAAACAACTTAGTTGTTGGACATCACATACTAATAAGGCTTGTCATGGAGTATTGCAAGATGGATTAAGTGAAAGTCCATTATACAATGGAAAAATCAAAGGTATTGGTCCTAGATATTGTCCAAGTATTGAAACAAAGATTGTTACTTTTTCTTATAAAGAACAACATCCACTGTTTTTGGAACCGGAGGGCATAAATACACAAGAATATTATTTAAATGGTTTTTCTTCTTCTCTTCCTATTTTTATTCAATTGTTGGCTTTAAAAAAAATACCGGCATTTAGAAATGCACGAATTTATCGTCCGGGTTATGCTATTGAATATGATTTTTTCCATCCTACACAATTAAATCATTCTTTAGAGACAAAGCTGATTAAAAATTTGTTTTTTGCTGGACAAATCAATGGTACTACTGGCTATGAAGAAGCAGGAGCACAAGGACTAATTGCTGGAATAAATGCTCATATAAATGTTCATAATGAAAAATCATTTATTTTGGCTCGCAATGAAGCTTATATTGGAGTTTTAATAGACGATTTAGTCACTAAAGGCGTAGATGAACCTTATCGTATGTTTACTTCCCGTGCAGAGTATAGAATTTTATTACGTCAAGATAATGCAGATGTACGTTTAACAGAAAAATCCTATCAGATAGGATTGGCTGACAAGAGTAGATATAATGCTTTAGTGGAAAAGAAAAAAAGGATAGATAATATTATTGATTTCATTCGTCTGTATTCTGTAGATCCAAAGCAA